>NZ_JBHWKU010000002.1:445170-526279 GCF_042730645.1 Streptomyces sp. NPDC059906 | reverse complement strand
CGCAATGCATATGGCAACCCACACCCCGCCTCTGCTGCCCGCCGTGCCCCGCTAAATGCCCTCCCGCGCGCCCCCCCGCGACCACCGCAACGGGGGGGGGGGCCCGGTCGGAATCGACCGGGCCCCTCCCGCGTGCGTGGTACGTGGCGCGTGACCGGCTACGCCGTCTTCTGCTCGCCCGAGCCCCGGCCCCGTGAATCCCGGGGGATCAGCGTCGGGTTGACGTTGGAGAGGACCACGTCCGCCGTGATGACGACGCGGGCGACGTCCTTGCGGGAGGGGACCTCGTACATGACGCCCTGGAGTACTTCCTCCATGATGGCGCGCAGGCCGCGGGCGCCGGTCTGGCGGAGGATCGCCTGGTCGGCGATGGCCTCCAGGGCCTCGCGCTCGAAGTCCAGCTCCACGCCGTCGAGTTCGAAGAGGCGCTCGTACTGCTTGACGAGGGCGTTGCGCGGCTCGACCAGGATCTGGAGGAGCGCCTCGCGGTCGAGGTTGTGGACGGAGGTGATGACGGGCAGCCGGCCGATGAACTCGGGGATCATCCCGAACTTGACCAGGTCCTCCGGCATGACCTGCTCGAACTGGTCCTTGGACTCGATCTCCCGCTTGGAGCGGATCTGCGCGCCGAAGCCGATGCCCTTGGCGCCGGCCCGGCCCTCGATGATCTTCTCCAGGCCCGCGAAGGCACCGCCCACGATGAACAGCACGTTCGTCGTGTCGATCTGGATGAACTCCTGGTGCGGGTGCTTGCGGCCGCCCTGCGGCGGGACGGAGGCGGTGGTGCCCTCCAGGATCTTCAGCAGGGCCTGCTGGACGCCCTCGCCCGACACGTCGCGCGTGATGGAGGGGTTTTCACTCTTCCGCGCGACCTTGTCGATCTCGTCGATGTAGATGATCCCGGTCTCGGCCTTCTTGACGTCGTAGTCGGCGGCCTGGATCAGCTTCAGCAGGATGTTCTCGACGTCCTCGCCGACGTACCCCGCCTCGGTGAGCGCCGTGGCGTCGGCGATCGCGAACGGGACGTTCAGCATGCGGGCGAGGGTCTGGGCGAGGAGGGTCTTGCCGGAGCCCGTGGGGCCCAGCAGGAGGATGTTGGACTTCGCCAACTCGATGGCGTCCTCGCGGCCTTGGGCACCGCCGTTCTCGCCGGCCTGGACCCGCTTGTAGTGGTTGTACACCGCGACGGAGAGGGCCTTCTTGGCCGCTTCCTGGCCGACCACGTAGCTCTCGAGGAACTCGTAGATCTCGCGGGGCTTGGGAAGCTCCTCCCAGCGCACCTCGCTGGTCTCGGCCAGCTCCTCCTCGATGATCTCGTTGCAGAGGTCGATGCACTCGTCGCAGATGTACACACCGGGCCCTGCGATGAGCTTCTTGACCTGCTTCTGGCTCTTCCCGCAGAACGAGCACTTGAGCAGATCGCCGCCGTCACCGATGCGTGCCACGGTGTGCTTCCCCTTCGCCTGGGAGACTCCCTACGTCGACGTCACGTCAACGGCGGGCGGACTCCTGGTGCTGCCTTATGTCCGACGGTACCTTGCCGGGCCCCTCGTCCGGGCCCCCCTTGGCACGGTTCGCTTTGACGTGAATCGCGTCAAACCGTGCCAAGGAGCGGCAGACGATACAGCCTCCCGCCTAGCGGAGAGAGGAGTTGTCCATCTTCCGGGTGGTGATGATCTGGTCGATCAGGCCGTAGCTCAGCGCGTCCTCGGCCGTGAGGATCTTGTCGCGCTCGATGTCCTCGCGGATCTTCTCGACCGGCGTGGTGGAGTGCTTGGCCAGCATCTCCTCCAGCTGCGAGCGCATCCGGAGGATTTCGTTGGCGGCGATCTCCAGGTCGGAGACCTGGCCGCGGCCGGTCTCGCTGTACGGCTGGTGGATCAGGACGCGGGCGTTCGGCAGCGCCATGCGCTTGCCCGGCGTACCGGCGGCCAGCAGGACGGCGGCGGCGGAGGCGGCCTGGCCCATGCAGACCGTCTGGATGTCCGGCTTCACGTACTGCATCGTGTCGTAGATGGCCGTGAGCGCGGTGAAGGAGCCGCCGGGGCTGTTGATGTAGACCGAGATGTCCCGGTCGGGGTCCATCGACTCCAGGCACAGCAGCTGCGCCATGACGTCGTTGGCGGAGGCGTCGTCGATCTGGACCCCGAGGAAGATCACCCGCTCTTCGAAGAGCTTCGCGTACGGGTCGTACTCGCGCACGCCCTGCGAGGTGCGCTCGACGAAGCGCGGGATGACGTAGCGGGACTCGGCCTGGGGGCCGGTGTAGCGGCCCTGGGAGGCGGCGCGCATGTCCTGTGTGGCGTTCATGCGGTCGTACAGGCCGCTGCCGGGGAAGTCGTTCACAGTGTCTCCTGTAAAGGGGCTGAGGCGGTCGGCTCGGGGCGGAGGATGGCTCAGGCGCCCGTGCCGCCGCCGCCCGGCATGCCGGCGGCCGTGGCGATGACGTCGTCGATGAGGCCGTACTCCTTGGCCTCGAACGCGTCGAACCAGCGGTCGCGGTCCGAGTCGCGGGTGATCTGCTCGATCGTCTGGCCGGTGTGCTGGGAGGTCAGCTCGGCCATGCGCCGCTTGGTGTGCAGCAGCCGCTCGGCGTGGATCTTGATGTCCGAGGCCGAACCGGCCAGGCCGGCGGAGGGCTGGTGGATCAGGATCTCGGCGTTCGGCAGCGCGAAGCGCTTGCCGGGGGTGCCCGCGCTGAGCAGGAACTGTCCCATGGAGGCCGCGAGACCCATCGCGATCGTCACCACGTCGTTCTTGATGTACTGCATGGTGTCGTAGATCGCCATGCCGGCCGTGATCGAACCGCCCGGGCTGTTGATGTACAGGAAGATGTCCTTGTCCGGGTCGGACGCGAGGAGCAGCAGCTGTGCGGTGATCTTGTTCGCAATGTCGTCGTCGACCGGCTGGCCGAGGAAGATGATCCGCTCGCCGAGCAGTCGGTTGTAGACCTGGTCGCCGAGGCCGCCACCGATGGAGGGCTCGCCGGCGGCTGAGGGCATCAGATTCGTCACGTATCCACCTGCTCGTCTTACGACGGCGCCGGGCCGTCTCACGTTTCCCTGCGGGGCTGGAGCCGCTTTCCGGGACTCCCCTGCCCTCGTATTCATGGACCCTAACGCGGTGACCCTCCGGTGCCATCCCGGTTCTGCGGGTGTTCGCCTCGGGCGTAGCGCCGTGACGGTGCCTGTTCATTGCCGGGTGCGGGTCCGTGGGTGGCTGGTCGCGCAGTTCCCCGCGCCCCTTGCGGCGCTGTCCAGCCGTATGCGGAACGGGCCCCGGCACTGATGTGTCCGGGGCCCGTTCTGCGTCCGTCTGGGGAGACGCGAGGGGATCAGCCCTCGGTCTTCTCCTCGGCCTTGTCGTCGGCCTTCTCGGCGTCGGCGGCCTCGGTGGCGTCGGCCTCGGCGGCCTCCGTCTCCTCGTCCTCCTCGTCCTCCAGGTCGACGATCTCGCCGTTGGTGTCCTTGACCGTGGCCTTCTCGACCACGGCGGCCAGGGCCTTGCCGCGGGCGACCTCACCGACGAGGAGCGGGACCTGGCCCTGCTCGACGACGGCCTGGGCGAACTGGTCGGGGGACATGCCGGAGGAGGCGGCACGGCGCATGAGGTGCTCGGTCAGCTCTTCCTGGCTGACGTTGAGGTTCTCCTGCTTGACCAGCTCGTCGAGGACGAACTGGGTCTTGATGCCCTTGACCGCGGCCTCGCGGGTCTCGGTCTCGAACTCCTCGGCGGTCTTGCCCTGCAGCTCGAGGTACTTCTCGAGGTCGAGGCCCATCTGGCCGAGCTGGTGGTGCTCGAGGTTGTGCTTGCGGGTGTTGATCTCGTCCTCGAGGAGCTTCTCGGGGACCGGGACCTCGACCAGCTCGAGCAGCTTGTCCAGGACGCGCTCCTGGGCCTGCGTGGCCTGGTCGTACTGCTTCATGTTGGCGAGGCGCTTGCGGCTGTCGGCCTGCAGCTCCTCCAGCGTGTCGAACTCCGACGCGAGCTGCGCGAAGTCGTCGTCCAGCTCGGGCAGCTCGCGCGCGGCGACCTGGGAGACCTTGACGGTGACCTCGGCCTCCTTGCCGGCCGCCGAGCCGCCCTTGAGCTCGGAGGTGAAGGTGGCCTCGCCACCGGCCTCCAGGCCCTTCACGGCCTCGTCGATGCCGTCCAGCAGCTCGCCGGAGCCGATGGTGTAGGACACACCGTCGGCGACGCCGTCCTCGAGGACCTCGCCGTCGACCTTGGCCTGCAGGTCGAGGGTGAGCACGTCGCCGTCCGCGGCGGCGCGCTCGACCGGGGAGGTGGAGGCGAAGCGCTCGCGCAGCTGCTCCACCGACTTCTCGACGTCCTCGTCGCTGACCTCGACGGCGTCGACCTCGACCTCGATGCCGGAGTAGTCCGGGATCTCGACGGAGGGGCGGATGTCGACCTCGGCGGTGAAGTTCAGCGTCTCGCCGTCCTTCAGCTCCGTGATGTCGACCTCGGGCTGGCCGAGCGGGTTCAGCTCGGCCTCGTTGACCGCGTCGGTGTAGAACTTGGGAAGCGCGTCGTTGACCGCCTCCTCCAGAACCGCACCGCGGCCGAACCGCTGGTCGATGACCCGGGCCGGGATCTTGCCCTTGCGGAAGCCCTTCACCGTGACCTGCTGGTTGATCTTCTTGTACGCCGCGTCGAGGCTGTCCTTGAGCTCCTCGAAGGGCACCTCGACAGTGAGCCGAACCCGGGTCGGGTTCAGGGTCTCCACGGCGCTCTTCACGGTTCGGTCTCCTTGGTGGCTGACTTCTTGGGTTCTGCCGGAACCAGAGAGTGTCCGGCAAATTTCGCCGCCCGGAGACTTCAGACGCTGAGACACACGGGCGTGCAGCTTGCATAGTAACGGCAGCGACTACACGGCCCAAAAGGCGATCACTGGACGATCACTCGGCGGTCGGTCGGCGGTCGGTCGATGGTCGGGGTGGCGGGATTTGAACCCACGGCCTTCCGCTCCCAAAGCGGACGCGCTACCAAGCTGCGCCACACCCCGTCTGGTGCGACACGTAGGGTACATGCCGCCGGCCACCGGGGACCGCAGAGTTTCCCGAGCGTCCGCGAAGGTCCGGCGCGGACCGGAAGGGGTGTGCGGTGAGGGGGCACGACCCGCTACGATGCGTGCAGTGCCGCGGTCACCGACCTGCGGCGCGCGCTGTGCGGGCGTAGCTCAATGGTAGAGCCCCAGTCTTCCAAACTGGCTACGCGGGTTCGATTCCCGTCGCCCGCTCCGAGAGGCCTCCGGCCCGGTCCCGCAGGGGACCGGGCCGGAGGCCTTTGTGCGGCCCGGGCCGCACGGGCGCCCGGCCGGCACGGGGGCCCGGACCTCACGGGCCCCGGAGGCGGCCGGCTAGAACTGGATCGAGTTGATGGTGTCCGCTATCGAGTCCAGGAAGCGTTGGATGTCGTCGGCCATGCCGGTCGAGGCGAGGAAGAAGCCGAAGAGGACCGCGACGACCGCCGGCCCCGCCTTGACCGACCCTCCCCGCAGCAGCACCACCAGGATGATCCCCAAGAGCAGCACCACTGACAGTGAAATGGCCACAACTGATCACACCCTCGGTCGGTCCGCACTCCCGCCCGGAGGTGTGGCACCGCAACACCCCCGCCAGAACCATCGTGCCACCAACCGGGCCCCGTCATGCGGCAGGTGACACATCGTCCGGCCGGTTCCGTGGGCGGCACGCTCCCCCGCGCACGCGGGCGCGGCCCGCCGTCGCCTCCCGCACATGATTTCGACGGTCCACTCGTACGGGAAATTCGAGCCGTTCCGTTTCCATGCCCACACAACGCGTTCGCAGGTATTTCGAATTGTCGCGGCGGACACATCGGCGGGTGCGCCGGCGGTATCACCACAGAGAGATCACAGGGAGATCACAGGATCGCCCATGAAGCCCGTAAGTGCGGTGTTCCGTCATGATGTGTCATGACAAACAGGGCGCTCCGCGTGCGGTCAGTCACGCGTCCGGGGAGGCCGAGTTCCGGAAATACGGGGTACTCGCACAGTACTCACACCGTGCCCGGGACCCGAAATACAGGAATGACGTCGGGCGTTTTACGGAATGCGACGGCGAACGCTAGGGTGCCTCAGATGTTCTACGCTGCCTCGTCCCCCACCAGAGCAGCGAGGTCCTGTGACTACTCGCCGGTTTTTCGGCGGGGGGTTGCATGACTAGCTCGCTGCGATCCGACGGCGGCCGGAAGTCGCCGTCGCCAAGCACCCGCCCGAGCCGGCAGCGCGACGCGTTCTTCGACAACGCCAAGTACCTGGCGATCGTCCTGGTCGGTGTGGGCCACGCCTGGGGTCAGATCCTGGACGGGAACCGGACCGTGGAGACCCTCTACCGGGTCCTGTACACGTTCCACATGCCGGCCTTCATCGTCATCTCCGGCTACTTCTCGCGCAGTTTCGACCTGAGCCCCAAGCGCGTCAAACGGCTGATCACCGGCGTCGTCGTCCCCTACGTCGTCTTCGAGATCGCCTACGCGCTGCACCGCCGCGTCAGCGAGGACCCGGGCAACGACATCAGCCTGCTGGACCCCACCTACCTGTTGTGGTTCCTGTGCGCGCTGTTCGTGTGGCGGCTGACCACTCCCCTCTGGCAGACACTCCGTTGGCCGCTCCCGATCGCCCTCGGCATCGCCGCGCTGGCCTCCGTGACGCCCACCGTCGGCAACGACCTGAACATGCAGCGGGTGCTGCAGTTCCTGCCGTGCTTCGTACTGGGTCTGCTGCTGCGCCCCGAGCACTTCCAGCTGGTGCGGCGCCGTGCGGTGCGGATCTGGTCCGTGCCGGTGGTCGCGGCGGCGCTGGCGATCGCCTGGTGGTCGGTGCCGCGCATGGAGACCGGCTGGTTCTACCGCAACGCCTCGGTGCAGGACACGAGCGCCCCGTGGTGGTCCGGGCCCGTCCTGACCCTCGCGCTCTTCGGCTGCTCCGTGGTGCTCACCGCGTGCTTCTTCGCCTGGGTGCCCGGCCGGCGCATGTGGTTCACCGCGCTCGGCGCCGGCACGATCTACGGCTACCTGCTGCACGGCTTCCTGGTGAAGGAGGGCGACTACACCGGCTGGTTCCAGCAGCCCTTCCTGGACCGGCCGCTCGGCGAGATCGGGCTCACCGTACTCGGCGCCGCCGTCATCACCCTGCTGTGCACCAGGCCCGTCCGGCGGGTCCTGCGGTACGTGGTCGAGCCGCGGATGGACTGGGCCTTCGGACGGGATCCCGGCGACGCCGCCCGGGGGCGTGAGAAGCGGGACCGGGCAGCCGGTACCGGGGCACGCGGGACGTCCACCGAGCCCGCCGCGTCGAACGCCGGCGGCGAGAAGGTCTCCGTCTAGAACCGGTGGGTCACCCCTGACCGAGAAGTGCGCGCATCCGCGTGTACTTCTCGGTCAGTCGTGTGCGGGTGGCCCTGTCGAGGACGGCCAGCCGCGCGGGATCGGCGTTGTGCGCCAGGTCCGCCTCCTTGACCAGCCGCGCGCCGGGGGTGGCCAGGATCCGCGCGGCGTACGCCTCGGGCGGCTCCCCCGCCCGCTTGGTGAGGGCCAGGACGATGTCCTTGGTACGGCGGCTCAGCGGCGCCTCGGCCAGCCATCCCCCGGTCAGCGCGTCGTCCTCCACGGCGTCGTGCAGCCAGGCGGCCGCGATCTGCTCGTCGTCGCCGCCGCGCCGCCGCACGCCCTCGGCGACGGCCCGCAGGTGTTCGGCGTACGGCCGGCCCGCCTTGTCGGTCTGTCCGGCGTGGGCGGCGCGGGCCGTGGCCTCGACCTCGGGCAGGGAGAGCGGCGGGGCGGGCGGTCCGGAGTCGTGGGGCATGGGCGGCATGGGCGGCATGGGCGGCATGGGCCCAGTATGCGGCGTGGGGCTCAGGCCGTGGCCGGCGCGGACTGGGCCGTCGGGCCCTCCCGGCAGATCAGCAGCAGCGCCCGGTCGTCGTTGACGTCCTTGGCCACGGCCTCGATCAGGTGCCAGGCCGCGCCGTGGAAGCCGCCCGCGACATAGCGGTCGGCCTCGCCGGTGAGGCGGTCGATGCCCTCGGCGATGTCCCGGTCGGAGGTCTCCACCAGTCCGTCCGTGAACAGCATCAGTACGTCCCCGGGCCGCAGCGAGCCCTTCACCTGGTCGAACTGCGCACCGTCGTACACGCCGAGCAGCGGTCCGTCGGCGGACTTCTCCTCCCAGCGGCCGGTGCCCGCGCTGAGCTGGAGGCCCGGCGGGTGCCCGGCGGAGTACAGCTCGTAGTCGCCGGAGTCCAGGTCCAGGACGAGGTGGATGGAGGTGGCGAAGCCCTCGTCCCAGTCCTGGCGGAGCAGATAGCCGTTGGCGGCGGGCAGGAAGGCGTGCGGGGGCAGGCTGCCCAGCAGTCCGCCGAAGGCCCCCGACAGCAGCAGGGCGCGCGAGGCGGCGTCCATGCCCTTGCCGGAGACGTCGGTGAGGACGACCTCCAGCGTCCGGCCGCCGTTCGTGCGGGCCGCGACGACGAAGTCGCCGGAGAAGGACTGGCCGCCGGCCGGGCGCAGCGCCATCTCGCGGTGCCAGCCCTTGGGCAGCTTGGGCAGCTTGCTCTGGACGCGGATGCGTTCGCGCAGGTCGAAGAGCATGGTGCCGCCGCGCCGCCAGGGCACGCCGACCCGGCTGCGGAACTGGGCGACGAGGAGCCCGAAGAAGCCGCAGGCCGCCACCACCAGGACCACGCCGGGCGTGACCCGGGAGGGGCCCTCGGTGTACGGGCCGAGCTGCACCGACTCCACGATCAGCGCGGTGGCCGCCGCGGCGTACAGACCGAGCAGGCTCGCCGGGCGCAGCAGCAGGCCGCCCGCGACGATCGGGATGACCAGCGCGGAGGGCGAGCACCACACCGAGTTGGCCATCGTGGTGGCCGCGATGACGGGGATCGTCAGCAGCAGTCCGGCGAGCGCGATCCAGTCCGAGCCGTCGCCGCGGAAGTAGTCGACGGCGGCTCGGCGCACGCCGACGCGGGCCCGGTGCCACTGCTTCTTCCACCGGGCCGCGAACGTCTCGGCCTCCGCGCGCCGCTGTCGTCCTGCTGCCATTAGTTCGGGACCCTATCCATCGGACCGGCCGCTTGGCACGGGAGGTCCCACTTGTCCCCCGTCCGGGGCCGGACTTCACAGTGAACTTCACGAACGGCTCCCGCGCCGCACCCCTGCGGAAATTGCCTCGCCCGACTCGTGCCGCCCTGGTACGCATGCCGTATGGAACGGTCCACGGGTGATGACGACGGCGGCATGACGACGACGATGCCGATGACGACGACGGAGCCGCGGGTGCTGCGGCGCGAGGAGTGGGACAGCTGGTACGGGTCGCTGGTCCGTGCCTTCGGCGGGGTTCCGGAGCCGGCCGAGGAGCTGGAGCTGTTCCGGGAGCTGACGCGGGTGGACCGGTCGATCGGCGTCTGGGAGGGCGACGGGGCGGGCGAGGCGTGCGTCGGGACGACGGGGGCGTTCGACTTCCGGATGACCGTGCCGGGCGGCGCGCGGGTGCGCGCGGCGGGCGTGACGATGGTGAGCGTCGCCGCCACGCACCGGCGCCGGGGCGTGCTGACGTCGATGATGCGGCGGCAGTTGGACGACGTACGGGCCTGGGGCGAGCCGCTGGCGGTCCTGACGGCCTCCGAGCCGGCCATCTACGGCCGGTTCGGGTACGGCGCCGCGACCTTCGGGCTCAACGCGGAGATCGACACGAGCCGGGTCCGGCTGTCGGTGCCGGCCGGCACGGATGACGTACGGCTGCGGTACGCGGCGCCCGCCGACGTGCTCGACGCGTGCGAGGCGGTGTACGCGCGGCTGGTGCCGGGGCGGCCGGGGATGCTGGCCCGGCGGCCCGGCTGGGAGCGGCTGGCGCTGCTGGATCCGGAGAGCGCGCGGGAGGGCGCCTCGCCCCTGCAGTGCGTCCTCGCCCGGCGGGGCGACGAGGTCACCGGGTTCGCGCGCTTTCGGGTGCGGCCGGCCTGGGGGCCCGAGGGGGCCGGGGGCACGGTGGTCCTCGACGACCTGGCGGGCCTCGACCCGGCGACCGAGGCGGCGTTGTGGCGTTTCCTGTACGACGTCGACCTGACCTCCCGGCTGGCGGTGCGGGGACGGCCGGTGGACGAGGCGTGGCAGTACCAGGTGTCGGACATCCGGCGGTGCCGGCCGGAGCTGCGGGACGCGTTGTACGTGCGGCTGGTGGACGTGGGCGCGGCGCTCGCGGCGCGGACCTACCAGGCGCCGGTGGACGTGGTGTTCGAGGTCGAGGACGCCTTCTGCCCCTGGAACGCGGGGCGTTGGCGGCTGAGCGGCGACGCGAAGGGCGCGTCCTGCGAGCGTACGTCCGACGGGGCGGATCTGGCGCTGTCCGTACGGGAGTTGGGCGCGGCGTATCTGGGGGGTGTGCGGCTGGGTTCGCTGGGCGCCGCCGGGCGGGTGCGCGAGCTGCGGGCCGGGGCGCTGACGGAGGCGTCGGTGGGGTTCGGCTCGGACGTGGCGCCGTGGCTGCCGCACGGGTTCTGAGTCCGGACCCTCACCGTTTCTGACAGGTGGGGCACCAGAAGAGATTGCGGGCGGCGAGGCCGGCGGTGCTGATCGGTCCGCCGCACAGGTGGCAGGG
The DNA here is from genome assembly GCF_042730645.1 of Streptomyces sp. NPDC059906. Classification (NCBI taxonomy): domain Bacteria; kingdom Bacillati; phylum Actinomycetota; class Actinomycetes; order Kitasatosporales; family Streptomycetaceae; genus Streptomyces; species Streptomyces sp. NPDC059906. The sequence goes on along the minus strand of NZ_JBHWKU010000002.1, from coordinate 515,658 downwards.
CTGGTTGGCCCGGCGGTAGACGTAGACCTCGCCGCCGTGGTCGTCGACGCGGGGCGGGCGGCCCATGGCCTCGGGGGTGTGCTCGGGGCGGACGGTGTCGATGCGGTTGTTCCGCACCCCCTCGCGCATGAGGGCGGTGAGGTCCTGCCAGATGGTGTCCCACTCGGCGGGGGTGAGGTCCTTGCCGGGGCGGTACGGGTCGATGCCGTGTCGGAAGAGGACCTCGGCGCGGTAGACGTTGCCGACGCCGGCGACGACCTTCTGGTCCATGAGCAGGGCGGCGATGGTGGTGCGGCTGCGGGAGATCCGGCGGTGGGCGGCCGCGGGGTCGGCGTCCGGGCGCAGCGGGTCGGGGCCGAGGCGGTCGTGTATCGCCCGCTTCTCGGGGTCCGTGATCAGGGCGCAGGTGGTGGGGCCGCGGAGGTCGACGTAGGTGGTGTCGCCCGCCAGGCGGAGGCGGACGGTGTCCGTGGGCGGGGGCGCGGGGGCCGGGCCGAAGGCGACCTTGCCGAAGAGGCCGAGGTGGATGTGGACCCAGGCGAGGTTCTCGGCGGCGCCCTCGGCCGCGCCCTCGGCCGGGTTCCCGGCTGCGCCGAAGCCGAGGAAGAGGTGCTTGCCGTGGGCCTCTGCGGTGGTCAGGACGGTGCCGTCGAGGAGGGCGGCGGAGTCGGCGAACCTGCCCTGCGGGCTGGTGACGCGGACTGCCGTGCGGGCGAAGGCGGCGGTGCAGTCCTGGGCCAGCCGGTGGATCGTGTGCCCCTCTGGCACGTGAGGTGTCCTTTCGCCCGGCGACCGGCCCGCGGGGCCGGTGCCGCCCCCCGGTGCTCGCGCGGTGCTCGCGCGGTGGGGGGCGGCGGGGCGGGTCGCGGGTCCGGGGGTTCTACTGCTGCGGGTGGTGGGAGGGGACCGGGGGAAGGTCGCCCGTCGTCTCGTAGGACGTGAGCATGTCGATGCGGCGGATGTGGCGTTCGTCGCCGGAGAACGGGGTGCCGAGGAAGGTCTCGACGAACTTCGTCGCCTCCTCCCGCGTGTGCATGCGGGCGCCGACCGCGACGACGTTGGCGTTGTTGTGCTGGCGGCCCAGCGACGCCGTCTCCTCGCTCCAGGCCAGCGCCGCGCGCACGCCCTTCACCTTGTTCGCCGCGATCTGCTCGCCGTTGCCGGAACCGCCGATCACGATGCCGAGGGCACCCTGGTCCGCGGCCGTGCGCTCGGCGGCGCGCAGGCAGAAGGGCGGGTAGTCGTCCTGGGCGTCGTAGATGTGCGGACCGCAGTCGACGGGCTCGTGCCCCGCCGCCGCGAGCCACTCGACGAGGTGGTTCTTGAGTTCGAAGCCCGCATGGTCCGAGCCGAGATACACGCGCATGCGTCGAGTGTGACACGCGCCCCAAGCGGTGGACGCTCCGGGTCGCGACTGGGAAAACGACTCGTGAAACTTTAAAAGCTCAGGAAAAGCTCAAGTAACGATCCGGATTCAAAGGTTCCTGAATTCGTTCGCCTCCGTTTCACTGGTCCGGCTCGTACACCGCTCGTACGGGAAAGTGCTCGACCGGCGCAAAGGAAACCCTCCCCCCATGACTTCGCAGCCGACCTTGACCAAGCCCGAGGAGGGGCCCGCGGGCCCCTCGGGACCCGGTTCCGGTCTTCAGGCCGGACTCAAGAACCGCCACCTCTCGATGATCGCCATCGGCGGCGTCATCGGGGCCGGGCTGTTCGTGGGTTCCAGTTCGGGAATCGCCACCGCGGGACCCGGCATCCTCCTCTCGTACGCCCTCGTCGGCACGCTCGTGGTGCTGGTGATGCGGATGCTCGGGGAGATGTCGGCCGCCAATCCGACCTCGGGCTCGTTCTCCGCACACGCCGACCGCGCGCTCGGCCCGTGGGCCGGGTTCTCCATCGGCTGGCTCTACTGGTTCTTCTGGGTCGTGGTGCTGGCCGTGGAGGCCACCGCCGGGGCCAAGATCCTGGAAGGGTGGATTCCCGCCGTGCCGCAGTGGGGCTGGGCGCTGATCGTGATGGTCGTGCTCACCGCCACCAACCTCGTCTCCGTCGGCTCCTACGGCGAGTTCGAGTTCTGGTTCGCCGGGATCAAGGTCGTCGCCATCGCCGCGTTCATCGTCGTCGGCGGGCTGGCCGTGTTCGGGGTGCTGCCCGGCGTCGACAGCGACCAGGCGGGGCTCGGGAACCTCACCGAGCACGGCGGGTTCCTGCCGCACGGGGCCGGGGCCGTGCTCACCGGCGTCCTGCTCGTCGTCTTCTCGTTCATGGGCAGCGAGATCCCCACGCTCGCCGCCGGTGAGTCCGAGGACCCGCAGCGGGCCGTCACCAAGGCGACCAACAGCATCATCTGGCGCATCGCCGTCTTCTACCTCGGGTCCATCTTCGTCGTGGTCGCGCTGCTGCCCTGGGACTCGCAGTCGATCGTCGACCAGGGCTCCTACGTCGCCGCGCTGGACTCGCTGGGGATCCCGAACGCCGGCGAGATCATGAACTTCATCGTGCTGACGTCCGTGCTGTCCTGTCTGAACTCCGGGCTCTACACCGCCTCCCGCATGGCCTTCTCCCTCGGTCAGCGCGGGGACGCGCCGAAGGCCTTCGCCCGGACCACCCGGCGCGGGGTGCCGCAGACGGCGATCCTGTCGTCCGTCGTCTTCGGCTTCGTCGCGGTCTTCTTCAACTACAAGTTCCCCGACACGGTCTTCCTCTTCCTGCTCAACTCCTCGGGCGCCGTGGCCCTCTTCGTCTGGCTCGCCATCTGCTTCTCGCAGCTGCGCCTGCGGAAGATCATCCAGGCCGAGGCGCCGGAGAAGCTGGTCGTGCGGATGTGGCTGTACCCGTACCTGACCTGGGCGGCCGCCGCGGTCATCGTCTTCGTGCTCGGCTACATGCTGACCGACACCGAGCACGACGGGCGCAGCACCGTGCTGCTGTCGCTGCTCGTCGCCGCGCTCGTCGTAGTCGTCGCCCTCGTCAAGCAGCGGATCACCGCGACGCGGAAGGCCGGCGCCGGGCAGGGCTGACCTCCGCGGGGCGACGAAAGAGGCTCGCCGGGGCGCTGTCGCGCTCCGGCGAGCCTCTTCTCGTGTGGGCCCGCGGCCGGTTACCGCTTGTCGACCAGCTTCCACGCGGTGGGCAGGACGCCCATCGCCAGCGCGGCCTTCAGCGCGTCGCCGATCAGGAACGGGGTGAGGCCGGCCGCGATCGCGGCGGTGAGGGACATGTCGGCGGCCAGGGCCAGGTACGGGACGCCGACGGCGTAGATGATCGCCTCGCCGAGCAGCATCGCGCCGGCCGTGCGCAGCACCGAGCGGTCGGCGCCGCGGCGGGCCAGGGCGCCCACCACCGTGGCGGCGAGCAGCATGCCGAAGACGTAGCCGAGGGAGGGGGCGGCGGTGCCGGAGCCGCCCTCGGCGAACCACGGCACGCCCGCCATGCCGACCAGGGCGTAGAGCGCGAGGGAGAGCAGGCCGCGGCGGGCGCCGAGCGAGGTGCCGACGAGCAGTGCCGCGAAGGTCTGGCCGGTCACCGGCACCGGGGAGCCGGGCACGGGCACCGCGATCTGGGCCGCGATGCCGGTGAGCACGGCACCGCCCGCCACGAGCGCGACGTCCCGGACTCGGGAGGAGGGGATGAGGTCGGCGAGGACCTGCCCGGAGCGGCGGGCGGATACGGCAGCGGTGCTCATGGGGACTCCGCGGTGGTGTGGACATGTCGGGACACCGCGACGCTATCCCAGCGTCCGGGGGCCGATCACCAGCAGCGCTCGACAAAGGCCCGCTCGTGGACTTGGTGGGCTCCCGACAAAGGCCGCGGGATACACACGTACTCGGGTGAGACCGGTCACCGAGGGGGTGAGGCGGGCGTCACCGGTAAGCGGAATCCCGCATTCGGATGATCACATTCCGTATTCGGGTCGTCCGTATCGTGGGCAGCCGCTGTCGCCGAGCGGCACGAGACCCGAGACTGTGGGCGTTTTTGCCCTGACCCAAGCCCCCCACGCATTGGACGAGCCGCTCCATGTCCAACAGCACCACCACCAAGGCGCCACGGCAGCCGGTGGACGCCTCCCTCTCCCACGGCCTCAAGCAGCGCCACCTGTCGATGATCGCCCTCGGCGGGGTGATCGGAGCCGGGCTGTTCGTCGGCTCCGGCGCCGGTATCGCCGCCGCGGGGCCCTCGATCGTCGTCGCCTACACCGCCTCCGGTCTCCTCGTGATGCTGGTGATGCGGATGCTGGGCGAGATGTCCGCCGCGTACCCCTCCTCCGGCTCCTTCTCCGCGCACGCCGAGCGGGCGATCGGCCCGTGGGCCGGTTTCACCGCGGGCTGGGCGTTCTGGGTGCTGCTGTGCACGGCCGTCGGTCTCGAGGGCATCGGCGCGGCGCAGATCGTGCACGGCTGGCTGCCGGGCACGCCCGAGTGGGCGTGGGTGGCGCTGTTCATGGTGGTGTTCTGCGGGACGAACCTGGCCGCCGTGAAGAACTTCGGCGAGTTCGAGTTCTGGTTCGCCGCGCTCAAGGTCGGCGCGATCTCGCTGTTCCTGGTGCTCGGCGTGCTGGCGATCTGCGGGGTCCTGCCGGGCACCGACTCCCCCGGCACCTCCCACCTGGACGACTTCCTGCCCCACGGCGGCAACGGCCTGATCATCGGCCTGCTCGCCTCGGTGTTCGCCTACGGCGGTCTGGAGACCGTGACCATCGCGGCGGCCGAGTCGGAGAACCCGGTCAGGGGCGTGGCGAGCGCCGTGCGGACGGCGATGTGGCGCATCGCGCTGTTCTACATCGGCTCGATGGCGGTCATCGTGACCCTGGTCCCGTGGGACTCCCCCGAGGTCGTCGAGAAGGGCCCGTACGTGGCGGCCCTCGACGAGCTGGGCATCCCGGGCGCGGGGCAGCTCATGAACATCGTGGTGCTGGTGGCGCTGCTGAGCGCGATGAACGCCAACATCTACGGGGCCTCGCGCATCGGCTACTCGCTGGTCGAGCGGGGTCAGGGACCGAGGGTCCTGGGCCGGGTGTCGGGCGGGGTGCCGCGGGTCGCGGTGCTGGTCTCCTCCCTCTTCGGCTTCGGCTGCGTGCTGCTCAGCTACTGGCGGCCGGACGACGTCTTCTCCTGGCTGCTGAACATGATCGGCGCGGTCATCCTGGTCGTCTGGATCTTCATCGCCGCCGCGCAGCTGCGGCTGCGCCGCCGCCTGGAGCGGGAGGCGCCCGAGAAGCTGGTCGTGCGCATGTGGGCCTTCCCGTGGCTGACCTGGGTGGCGCTGGCGGGCATGGCCGCGGTGTTCGTCCTGATGGCCCGCGAGCCGGACACGCGGGTGCAGCTGTACTCGACGGGCGGGATGACGCTGGTCCTGGCGGCGGTCGGCTACGCCCGGCAGCGGCGGGGCGCGGCTCGCGGATAGGGACCCGTCCGGCACATCTCTCCAGGGCCCCCGCACGAAGGCGTGCGGGGGCCCTTTCGCGCGCGCCGGTCCGCCCCTCCACCCCTCCCGAGGCTCTTGCTGCTAGCGTGCACTTGCAAGGCTTTTGCAATAAGAGGTCGGAGGGGATCCGCCATGTCCGTCTACACGCTTCCTGAACTGCCGTACGACTACTCCGCGCTGGCTCCCGTGATCAGTCCCGAGATCATCGAGCTGCACCACGACAAGCACCACGCCGCCTACGTCAAGGGCGCCAACGACACGCTGGAGCAGCTCGCCGAGGCGCGGGACAAGGAGACGTGGGGCTCGATCAACGGCCTGGAGAAGAACCTGGCCTTCCACCTCTCCGGCCACATCCTGCACTCGATCTACTGGCACAACATGACCGGTGACGGCGGCGGCGAGCCCCTGGACCAGGACGGCGTGGGCGAGCTGGCCGGCGCGATCGCCGAGTCCTTCGGCTCCTTCGCCGGATTCAAGGCGCAGCTCACCAAGGCCGCCGCGACCACCCAGGGCTCGGGCTGGGGCGTCCTTGCCTACGAGCCGCTGAGCGGCCGTCTGATCGTCGAGCAGATCTACGACCACCAGGGCAACGTCGGCCAGGGTTCCACCCCGATCCTGGTCTTCGACGCCTGGGAGCACGCCTTCTACCTGCAGTACAAGAACCAGAAGGTCGACTTCATCGACGCCATGTGGGCCGTCGTCAACTGGCAGGACGTGGCCAGGCGCTTCGAGGCCGCCAAGTCCCGCACCAACACGCTGCTGCTGGCGCCCTGAGCCCCTTGAGTCGTCCTGCCTCGTGATCGTCTTCTCAACCTTCACCGGGCAGGCGGAATGAGGAAGGCCCCCGCGAGGACATGACTCGCGGGGGCCTTCTGTCCTGCCCGGCGGTGCCCTCCCCCTCGCCGGACGCGCTCTCCGTCTCGCCCGTCGGTCGCCGTCTGGGCAGGGCGGTGGCGATCGGGGGCGCCATCATGGGCGCCAAGGAGCCGCTACTCACTGATCGTGGAGCCGGCGGGCGCGAGACCGTGCGGCTGGCGCGGCAGTCCACGTTCACCGGGACACCGGGTCAGAGGTTGGTCAACGACCCGGGACTCAAAATCCGGGGTTTGCAGAACGGGCGCCACTGGCTGTGGTGCTGCGATTGCGTCCTGTCCCACGCCCCGGCCCGGGACACGGGTCTGGGGCGGTTGACTGCGCCCCGCGTCGCCACAACTCCCACGCACGCGCGCGGATGTTGCGGGAGCTGTTCCGGTCGGCGTGATCAACGGATATCAGGATCAGAGGTTGCTGAAGTCCGGGCCCTTGGTGCGGGTCCGCTTGATCTCGTAGAAGCCCGGTACGGAGGCCACGGCGAGGGTGCCGTCCCAGAGCTTGGCGGCGTCCTCGCCCTTGGGGGCGGGGGTGACGACCGGGCCGAAGAAGGCGAGCTGCCCGCCGTCGGCGCCGGGCACCGCGATGACCGGGGTGCCGACCTCCTGGCCGACCTTGTCGATGCCCTCCTTGTGGGAGGCGCGCAGCTGCGGCTCGTAGGGGGTGGCGTCCCAGTGGTCCATGAGGGACTCGGGCAGGCCGACGTCCTTCAGGGCCGCGGCGACCGTCTCCCGGCCCGGGCCCTCCTCCTGGTTGTGGATGCGGGTGCCCAGCGCCGTGTAGAGGTCGCCGAGCACACCGGCGCCGTGCTCCTCCTGGGCGGCGATGACGACCCGGACCGGACCCCAGGCCTTGACCTCCAGCATCTCGCGGTACTCGGCCGGCAGCTCGTCGAGCTTGTCCTCGTTGAGGACGGCCAGGCTCATCAGGTGCCAGCGGACCTCGATGTCCCTGACCTTCTCCACCTCCAGGACCCAGCGGGAGGTCATCCAGGCCCAGGGGCACAGGGGGTCGAACCAGAAGTCGACGGGCGTCTTCTCCGACATGTCTCTCCTCATGAGGCGGCGCGAACGGGTACTCAACGCGGCAACCGAACGACCGGCCCGCCCATTCCCGGCTGCCGCGCGTCAGGGGCGCATGGCAGGATCGGTGCTGTCCGCATACTGAACACCATCCGAGGGAGTGCCGCCCGTGCCCGGTGAGAATCTGTCCCGCGACGAGGCCCGGGAGCGGGCCGCCCTGCTGTCCGTCGACGGGTACGAGGTGTCCCTCGACGTGCGCTCGGCCGTCGGTGACGCGCAGGGCGGGGGGCCGCGCACGTTCCGGTCCGTCACCACGCTCCGCTTCCGCTGCAACGAACCCGGCGCGAGCAGCTTCGCCGACCTGGTCGCGCCGAGCGTCACCGCCGTGTCCCTCAACGGCCGCGACCTCGACCCGAGCGAGGTCTTCGACGGCTCCCGGATCGCCCTGGAGGACCTGGCCGCCGACAACGAGCTGGTGGTCGACGCCCAGTGCGCGTACTCCCGTACCGGCGAGGGTCTGCACCGCTTCGTCGACCCGGAGGACGGCGAGGTGTACCTGTACACCCAGTACGAGCCGGCCGACTCCCGCCGGGTCTTCGCGGGCTTCGAGCAGCCGGACCTGAAGGCGCCCTTCCGCTTCGAGGTGCGGGCGCCGCAGGAGTGGACGGTGTGGAGCAATGGCGCGGGTGAGCGGGCCGACGGTGTGTGGCGGTTCGCGGAGACGAAGCCGATCTCGACGTACATCACGTGTGTGGTGGCGGGTCCGTACCACTACGTGACGGACTCCTACGAGCGGACCCTCGATGACGGCACCCGGCTGGAGATCCCGCTCGGCGCCCTGTGCCGCAAGGGGCTCGCGCCGCACTTCGACGCGGACGACGTCTTCCTGATCACCAAGCAGGGGCTGGACTTCTTCCACGACCACTTCGACTACCCGTACCCCTTCGGGAAGTACGACCAGGCCTTCGTGCCCGAGTACAACCTGGGCGCGATGGAGAACCCGGGGATGGTGACCTTCCGGGAGGAGTACATCTTCCGCGGGAAGGTGACGCGGGCGTCGTACGAGGGCCGCGCCAACACGATCCTGCACGAGATGGCGCACATGTGGTTCGGCGACCTGGTCACCATGGAGTGGTGGGACGACCTGTGGCTGAAGGAGTCCTTCGCCGACTTCATGGGCGCGTTCGCGAACGTCGGCGCGACCCGCTTCAAGGACGCCTGGATCACCTTCGCCAACCGCCGCAAGGCCTGGGCGTACCGCGCCGACCAGCTGCCCTCCACGCACCCGATCACGGCCGACATCCGTGACCTGGAGGACGCCAAGCTCAACTTCGACGGCATCACCTACGCCAAGGGCGCCTCCGTGCTCAAGCAGCTGGTGGCGTACGTCGGGCAGGACGCCTTCATGGAGGGCGCCAGGCGCTACTTCAAGCGGCACGCGTACGGCAACACGCGGCTGGGCGATCTGCTGTCGGTCCTGGAGGAGACCAGCGGCCGGGACATGGCGGCCTGGTCGCGCTCCTGGCTCCAGACGGCCGGCGTCAACTCGCTGACCCCGCAGGTGCTGCTGGGCGGGGCGGGCACCGTCGACGAGCTGGCGGTCGTGCAGGAGGCCGCCGAGTCGCACCCGGAACTGCGCCCGCACCGCGTCGCGGTGGGCCTGTACCGGCGTACCGCCGAGGGCGCCCTTGAGCGGTACGCGCGCGCCGAGGTGGACGTCGAGGGGCCGCGCACGGTGGTGGCGGAGCTGGCCGGTGCCGAGGCGCCGGAGCTGGTCCTGGTCAACGACGACGACCTCACGTACTGCAAGACGCGGTTCGACGCGACCTCGCTGGAGACGCTGCGCGAGTACCTGGGGTCCCTGACCGACCCGCTGGCCCGTGCCCTGTGCTGGTCGGCGCTGTGGAACATGACGCGGGACGCGCTGCTGCCGGCCCGGGACTTCGCGGCGCTGGTGCTGCGGTTCGCCGGAGGCGAGTCCGACATCGGCGTCCTGCAGATGCTGCACGCCTGGACGAACTCGGCGCTGGTGCACTACGCGGCCCCCGACTGGCGGGAGACCGGCGGCCGGCTGCTCGGCGAGGGTGCGCTGCGCGAGCTGCGGGACGCGGCGCCGGGCAGTGAGCAGCAGCTGGCGTGGGCCCGGTTCTTCGCGTCGGTGGCGTCCGGCGAGGCGGAGCTGGAGCTGCTGCGCGGGCTGCTGGAGGGCACCGAGAAGATCGAGGGCCTGGACGTGGACCAGGAGCTGCGCTGGGCCTTCCTCGCGCCGCTGGCGGCCCACGGCGCCGCCGACGAGGGCGTCCTGACCGCCGAGCTGGCCCGCGACGACACGGCCTCCGGCAAGCGCCACCAGGTGCGCTGTCTGGCGGCCCGCCCCTCGGCGGCGGTGAAGGCGCAGGCCTGGGCGCAGGTCGTGGAGTCGGACGCGCTGTCGAACGCGCTGGTGGAGGCGACCATCGCCGGCTTCGCGCAGCCCTCGCAGCGGGACCTGCTCGCGCCGTACACCGAGAAGTACTTCGCGGCGATCGAGCGGGTGTGGGCCGAGCGGTCCATCCAGATCGGGATGGACGTGGTCCGGGGGCTGTTCCCGTCACTGCGGGACTCCCAGGACACCCTGGACGCGACCGACGCGTGGCTGTCGGCGCACGAGGACGCGGCCCCGGCGCTGCGCCGGCTGGTGCTGGAGGCGCGGGACGACCTGGCGCGGGCGCTGCGCGGGCAGGCCTGCGACGCGGCGGCGGGCGTTCGGTAGCGGCCCCCTCCCGTAGCGGCCCCTCCCCGCCCGGACCACCTGATCTCTGGCCAATGATCGGGCGTTCCGTCATCGTTACAGGATGCGTGCCCGGCCGGCCGTAACCCCTGGTCCCACCCGTTCGGACCAGGGGTTTCGGCATCCGAACACCCGTCCTTTAGTCCGGGCTTGTCCCGGTTCGGCGATGGGCGTGTAACAGCGGTTAGGGGGCCGATCGGGCGCGGGAAGTTGCCGGTCATGACGCACAACATCCCGCTCTCCCCCCGCCCCCGCCCGCTGCACGTCCTGGCCGACGGCCGGCGCCGGCTGATGACGGCCGCCCAGCTGCGGGCGCACGGTGTCTCCGCCGCGGAGACCAACGAGCAGTGCCGGCCCGGCGGACCCTGGCAGCAGCTCCTGCCGAACGTCGTCCTGCTGCACCCGGGGCCGCCGACCAGCGACGAGCGCCTGCACGCGGTACTGCTCTACGCGGCGCGGGACCGCACCTGCGGCACGGCACCCGGCGCGACCGCCTCGGTCCCGGTCCAGCCGGGCGGGGAGCAGCCGCCGGTACCGGCCTACGCGGAGGCGATGATCACGGGCCTGGCCGCGCTGACGCTGCACGGCTTCTCCGCCGCTCCCCCGCTGTCGGCCCTGGAGCTGATCGACGTCCTGGTTCCGCGGCTGCGCCGGCTGCGCACGACGGGGTGTGCGCGCATCGTCCGCACGGCCGCGCTGCCGACCGCCGTGGAGCTGACGGGGGTTCCGGTGGCGCCGGTGGCGCGGGCCCTGGCGGACGCGGTCGCCGAGCTGACCGACCCGGGCACGGTCCGCCGGCTGCTGACCGAGGCGGTGCGCGGCGGTCACTGCGAGCCGGCCGCGGTGGTACGGGAGCTGAACCGGGCGCGGCTGCTCAGCCGCCCGCACGTGGTGGACGCGGTGGACTCCCTGGTCGCCGAGGGGCGGGCACTGGCCGAGCAGCGGCTGTACCGGATGGTGCGCGAGCACGCCCTGCCCGAGCCGGTCTGGAACGTCGGCCTGCGCCTGCCCGGCGGCCCGCACCTGGGCGACGTGGACGCCTTCTGGCCCGAGCAGGCGGTGGCGCTGGAGCTGGACACCCGGGCGCACCGGCAGCAGGAGGACGACACCGCCCGGGCGGAGCACGCCCGCAGGCGCGAGCACCTGGAACGGCTGGGGATCACGGTCGTGCACCTCACCCCGCGCAAGCTGCGGGACTGCCCGGAGCACGAGGCGGCCGTCGTGCGGACGGCGCTGATGGCGGCCGGGGACCGGGAGCCCGCCGCGTACGTCGTGGTACTGCCCCGGTAGGGGGCGCCGGGCGGGCCGGCGGGTGACGGGGACCGGAGGCCGGGGACGGGAGGTGGGGACGGGAAACGGGATTGTCATGACCCGCCCCTTGTGTCCCCGATGGCGCATGGCGGAAGTACGCCATGGCTTCATCCCGTCCCGGACAACTCTCCCCAATCAGTGATCTCTTGAGTAAAGCTGAGCGGTCGTCCGGGATCGGATTCCGGACTGCCTCGGCCAGGGCCGGTCGGCCTTGGTCGTACCGCTCGTTCCTTCACCCCAAGGGATGCCGATGACCAACAGCCCCCAGCGCGAACCGATACCGGGCGCGAGACGCGCGGCCCGCCTGGCCCTCGCCACGGGTCTCGCCGCCGCGCTCGCCGCCGTCGGGCCGGTGCCCGTGGCCCTCGCCGCCGACGGGCCCGCGACGACCGCGCCGCCCGTCGACGCGTCCGTCAAGTCCGCCCACGACAAGCTCGGTTCCGACGACGCGGACCTGCTCGCCGAGGCGAAGGCCGACGGCGAGAAGAACGTCACGATGATGGTCGCCACCGCGCCGGGCCGGACCGAGCAGGTGGCCAAGGAGCTGGACGCGGTCTCCGGCGGCACCGTCGGCCGCACCTACGACGAGCTGGGCTACGTGCGCGCCACCGTGCCCACCGCCAAGGCGGACTCGGCCATCGCCGCCGCCGCGAAGCTCTCCTCCGTCCACGGCATCGACCTGCGCGAGGAGATCCCGCTGGACGACCCGACGCCGAGCGCGGACATGGCGAAGGGCGGCGCCTCGCACCAGGGCCGGAACCACTACCGCGGCCCGAACCGCTGGACCCCGGCGAAGAACCCGTACAACCCGTCCTTCGAGACGGGCGCCGTCGACTTCGTGAAGAAGTACCCGAGGTCGGACGGCCGCGGCGTCACCATCGGCATCCTCGACTCCGGCGTCGACCTCGGCCACCCGGCGCTGCAGAAGACCACCACCGGCGAGCGCAAGATCGTCGACTGGGTCACCGCCACCGACCCGGTCGTCGAGGGCGACCGCACCTGGCGCCCGATGACCACCTCGGTCTCCGGGCCCACCTTCACCTACGGCGGGCAGACCTGGACGGCGCCCGCGGGCGCGTACCGGGTCAGCACCTTCCTGGAGTCGTACACCACCGGCGGTGACGCCGCGGGCGACGCCAACCGGGACGGCGACACCACGGACTCCTGGGGCGTCCTGTACGACGCGAAGACCGGCACGGTCCGCGTCGACCTGAACGACAACCACGACTTCTCCGACGACACCCCGATGAAGCCCTACAAGGACGGCTTCCAGGTCGGCTACTTCGGCACCGACGACCCGAAGACGGACGTGGCCGAGCGCCAGCCCTTCGTGGTCGAGATCCGCAAGGACGTCGTCTACAACTCCGCGGGCACCAAGGCGGACTTCGTCAACATCGGCGTCATCGAGTCCGAGCACGGCACGCACGTGGCCGGACTCGCCGCCGCCAACGGCCTGTTCGGCGGCCGGATGGACGGTGCCGCCCCCGGCGCGCAGATCGTCTCCTCGCGCGCGTGCACCTGGAGCGGCGGCTGCACCAACGTCGCGCTCACCGAGGGCATGATCGACCTCGTCGTCAACCGCGGCGTCGACATCGTCAACATGTCGATCGGCGGACTGCCCGCCCTCAACGACGGCAACAACGCCCGCGCCGAGCTGTACACCCGGCTCATCGACACCTACGGCGTCCAGCTCGTCATCTCCGCGGGCAACTCCGGCCCCGGCGCCAACACCATCGGCGACCCCGGCCTCGCCGACAAGGTGATCTCGGTCGGCGCCTCCATCTCCCGCGAGACCTGGGCCGCCAACTACGGCTCCCAGGTGAGGACCAAGTACCAGATGATGCCGTTCTCCTCGCGCGGTCCGCGTGAGGACGGCGGCTTCACGCCGACGCTGACCGCGCCCGGCGCCGCGGTCAACTCCATCCAGACCTGGATGCCGGGCGCCCCGGTCCCCGAGGCGGGCTACGACCTCCCGGCCGGCTACGGCATGCTCCAGGGCACCTCGATGGCGTCCCCGCAGGCCGCGGGCGCCTCGGCGCTGCTCCTTTCGGCGGCGAAGCAGGCCCGCATCGACCTCACCCCGGCGAAGCTGCGCACGGCGCTGACCTCCACCGCCGACCACATCAGGGGCGTGCAGGCGTACGAGGAGGGCGCGGGTCTGATCGACGTCCCCGACGCCTGGAAGTCGATCCGGCGCGGCGCGAACGCCCACGAGTACACGGTCAAGGCGCCGGTCGACACCGCGATCGACCAGTTCCTCGAGACGCCGGGCTACGGCACCGGCCTCTACGACCGCGAGGGCGGCCTGAAGGCCGGGCAGAAGAAGACGTACGAGATCACGCTCACCCGCACCACCGGCGCCGACCGGCCGGTCCGGCACGAGCTGGACTTCGAGAACAACGCGGGCCACACCTTCCGGATCGTCGGCCGGGACACGGTGTACCTGCCGCTGAACGAGCCGGTCACCGTCAAGGTCGAGGCGCGCCCCGGCTCCGCCGGTCTCAAGAGCGCGATCCTGGAGGTCGACGACCCGCGCACCCGGGGCGTCGACAAGCAGGTCCTGACCACGGTCGTCGTCTCCGCCCCGCTGAAGTACGACTTCTCCGCGAAGAACTCGGTGCAGCGCAACGACACCACGTCGTACTTCGTGACCGTCCCCGAGGGCGCGAAGGCGCTGGAGGTGGCGATCGGCGGGCTCAAGGGCGAGAGCCAGACCCGGTTCATCTCCATCCACCCGTACGGCGTCCCGTCCGACAACACCTCGACGCCGTACTGCTACAACAACTACCTCGACGGCAACGGCTGCCGCCCCGACGTGCGTGCGTACGCGGACCCGCAGCCGGGTGTCTGGGAGGTCGAGGTCGAGGCCCGGCGCACGTCGCCGCTGCTCGACAACCCCTACGAGCTGGACGTCACCGTGCTCGGCGCGGACTTCGACCCGGAGGTCGTGACCGTGCCCGAGGCCAAGGCCGGTACCCCGGCCGACGCCTCCTGGACGGTGACCAACAAGTACGCCGCGCTGGAGGGCAAGCTGGTCGGCGGCCCGCTCGGCTCCTCCGAGACCTCCCGGCCGACGATCAAGCAGGGTGAGACGGCCACCTCCACGATCGAGGTGCCCGAGGGCGCCCAGTCGCTGGACGTCGCCATCGGGGGCGTCTCCGACGCGGCCGCCGACCTGGACCTGACGGTCTACGGCGAGGACGGCGCCGTCGTCGCCCAGTCCGCCGACGGCGACTCGGAGGAGTCGGTCTCCGTCGCGAAGCCGGCCGCCGGCACGTACACCGTCGAGGTCGCGGGCTACTCGGTGCCGTCGGGCAGCACGGAGTACGACTACCGGGACGTGTACTTCGCCGCCACGCTCGGCTCGGTGACGGTGGACGACTCGGCGAAGGTGAAGCTCGGCACGGGCGACTCGGCGACGGTGAAGGGCAGTGTCACGGCCCTGGCCGCCGCGCCCGAGGGCCGCGAGTTCTTCGGCCGCGTCCAGCTGGTCAACACCCACGGCACGGTCGCGGGCCTGGGCAGCGTACGGATCGGGAAGGTCGTGCCGTAGTCCGGTGCGGTACGCAGGAGGGGGCGGGCGCGCCTTTGCCGGGCGCCCGCCCCTTTCGCTTACCCCGGGTGGGTCAGTCGCAGGTGAGGGTGCGGGACTCGGGGAGGGAGGCGGTGATCCAGGCGCGGGCGGTGGCGATGTTCCGGTCGCCGGTGATCACCGTGTCCGCGGTGGGCCGGTCTCGCAGGGCGCCGACCAGCACCCGGTCGCCGGGGGCGAGGCGGGCGAGGGTGTCGTCCAGGACGAACGCCGTCGTCGGCCCGGTGCTCCCGGCGGGTGCGTAGGCGTGCGTCACGCGGAGGGTGATCCGGTGCCGTGCGGTGCCCGGTACCGGTTCGGCCGCGGTCACCGTGCCCTCGGCGACCAGCCGGGCGCAGGCGAGGTAGCGGGGGGTGCCGAAGACGACGGCGGCCTCCTGGCCCGCGGAGGGGCTGCCCGGCCGCACCGCGGACCTGTCGGCCGCGCTGCCGCTCGCCGCGTCGTCGGAGGCACCGCTGCCGCCCTGCACGACCAGCCAGCCCAGGCCCGTGACCAGGACCCCCGCGCAGGCCGCCGCGAGGACGCCCAGCGCGAGACGGAAGGGGCGGCGGCGTTCTGCCGGGGCCCGGACGGGGGCCGGAGCCAGGGCCGGAGCCGGGGCCGGAGCCGGAGCCGGGGCCGGAGCCGGAGCCGGGGCCGGAGCCGGAGCCGGGGCCGGAGCCGGAGCCGGGGCCGGAGCCGGAGCCGGAGCCGGGGCCGGAGCCGGAGCCGGGGCCGGGGCCGGGCGATCTTCCGGGACGGTGTCGCTGTCGCCCAGGGCGTCGCCGATCAGGTTGAGCTGCTCCCGCAGCAGCGCCACGTCGGCCGTCGCCGCCCGGTACTCGCCCCGGGCGTCCGCCCCCGCGTCCGGCGGCAGCGGCTCGCCCGTGATCACGGCCATCAGCGCGTCGTACCCGTCGTCGTACCCACCGGGGTGCTGTTCGGCGGCCATCTCACACCACCTCGTCCTCGTGCAGGCGGGCGCGCAGGGCCCGGACCGCCGTGTGCAGCCTGCTCTTGACCGTGCCCTCGGGGATGCCCAGCTCCTCGGCGATGCCGCGCACCGGCAGGTCGGCGTAGAAGCGCAGGACGAGGACCTGGCGCTGGGCGTCCGGCAGCTCGTCCAGGCCCTGCGCGACGGCGAGGGACAGGACGCTGGTGTCCTCGTCACCGGGGTGCTCCGTCTGGCGCAACGCGGCCAGGCGTTCCCCGAGCCGGTCCTGGCGGCGTCTGGCCCGGTGCCAGTCCATGGCCAGGTTGGAGGCGACGACCGCCGCCCAGGCCGACACGTCGCGGGGCGCCTCGCGGCCACTGGCCGTCCGCTCCAGCAGCCGCAGGCGGACCTGCTGCACCCCGTCCGGCAGGTCCGCCTGCGGCACCCCGCCGAGCGCGAGCACCGCCCGCACCCGGCGTTCCTGTGCCGCGTCCAGGGGGTCGTCGCGTACGTCGTCCCCCTGGCCGCGGCGGGCCCTTCTGCGCAGCAAAGCCATTTCCTCCCCCGGCCACGTTTCCCCTAGGACGCGCGAGCAGCCCGAAACGTTCGCCCGGACGGCCGCCTTTCGGCGCGAGGCGTACGTCACATCGTCGTGTGGGGCGGGAAGGGATGGGCAGGGGCGGACCGAGCCACCGCGTCCCAAGGTGCGGGAACACCGTGCAAAGGATTGGACAGGCGGGCCGGGCTTCGCCCCATGATGGAAAAGTCTCGGCCGAGCAAAGCGCGCGTGAGGACACGCGTACAAACGGAGAAGGAGTCACCGTGAGGGTCGGAATCGTCGGAGCCACCGGTCAGGTGGGCACGGTCATGCGCGGGATCCTCACGGAGCGCGACTTTCCCGTCACCGAGCTGCGCCTGTTCGCCTCGGCGCGCAGCGCCGGCAAGGAGCTGGACGGCGTGACGGTGGAGGACGCGGCCACCGCCGACTACTCCGGGCTGGACATCGTGCTGTTCTCGGCGGGCGGCGCCACCTCCAAGGCGCTGGCCGAAAAGGTCGCCTCGCAGGGCCCCGTCGTGATCGACAACTCCTCCGCCTGGCGCCGCGACCCCGAGGTCCCGCTGGTGGTCTCCGAGGTGAACCCGCACGCGATCGCCGACCGTCCCAAGGGCATCATCGCCAACCCGAACTGCACCACGATGGCCGCGATGCCGGTGCTGCGCCCGCTGCACGCGGAGGCGGGCCTGGAGGCGGTCGTCGTCGCCACCTACCAGGCGGTGTCCGGCTCCGGCCTGGCCGGCGTGGACGAGCTGTTCGAGCAGGTCCAGAAGGTCGGCGCGGACGCCCCCAAGCTGACCCACGACGGTTCGGCGGTCGAGTTCCCGAAGCCGGACAAGTACGTGGCGCCCATCGCGTACAACGTGCTGCCGCTGGCCGGTTCCATCGTCGACGACGGCCTGCACGAGACGGACGAGGAGCAGAAGCTCCGCAACGAGTCCCGCAAGATCCTGGAGATCCCGGGGCTGAAGGTGTCCGGCACCTGTGTGCGCGTGCCCGTCTTCAGCGGCCACTCCCTGCAGATCAACGCCCGTTTCGCCCGCCCGATCAGCGTGGCGCGCGCCAAGGAGCTGCTGGCCGGTGCCCCCGGCGTGGCGCTCACCGAGGTGCCGACCCCGCTGGAGGCGGCCGGTCAGGACCCGTCGTACGTGGGCCGGATCCGCCAGGACGAGACCGTGGACAACGGCCTCGCCCTGTTCGTCTCCAACGACAACCTGCGCAAGGGCGCGGCCCTGAACGCGGTGCAGATCGCGGAGCTGGTGGCGGCGGAGCTGAAGGGCTGAAGGACCCCTAGCTCCTGGTGACCTCGTAGAGGAAGCAGCCGTACTCGACGGCCCGGACGTGGACGAACGCCACGGCCGGGTCGTCGAGCGCTTCCCGGAGGGCGTACCCGAAGGCGCCGGGGTCACCGATCAGCCGCCCGCCCAGGATGTGCCCGTCGCCGGAGTAGCGGCGCAGGGTCCGGTGCGAGTTGGTGAAGGGGAGACGGTCCGTCTGCGGACCCGCGCACTCCTCGGCGTGGACGAAGACCGGCCCCTGCTCGTCGTAGGCGCCCGGGTCGGCGCCCGTGCGTGCCGCCCAGCGGCGCAGCGGGGCGTAGGAGACCAGCGCGATCCGCTCGCCGGGGCCGCTGCGGCGCAGGCAGCAGCGCAGCGGGGCGCCGCCCTCCTCGTCGGTCGCGGGGGCGGGGACGCGGCCCGCGTCGTCGGCGGCGCGGAGTTCCTCGAGGACGGTCGGCGGGATGGGGTGTGCGGTGTAGCCGTTCATGGGTCCAGGCTCGCGCGCGGGCGCGTCGCGCACCGGCGGGAAATGGACATCGCGTTCCGTCCCGGCCACGTGGAAGGATGGCGCAACCGACACATAACGAGGAGATGACCGCGTGCCTGGCACAAACCTGACTCGCGAAGAGGCGCGGCAGCGGGCGACGCTGCTGACCGTTGACTCGTACGAGATCGATCTCGACCTCACCGGCGCGCAGGAGGGCGGCACCTACCGGTCCGTGACCACGGTGCGCTTCGATGTCGCCGAGGGCGGCGGCGAGTCCTTCATCGACCTGGTCGCGCCGACGGTCCACGAGGTGACGCTGAACGGCGACACCCTCGATGCCGCCGAGGTGTTCCAGGACGCCCGCATCGCCCTGCCGGGCCTGCTGCCGGGGCGCAACATCCTGCGCGTGGCCGCCGACTGCGCGTACACCAACACCGGTGAGGGCCTGCACCGGTTCGTCGACCCGGTGGACGACCAGGCGTACCTGTACACGCAGTTCGAGGTGCCGGACGCGCGCCGGGTCTTCGCGAGCTTCGAGCAGCCGGACCTGAAGGCGACGTTCCAGTTCACCGTGAAGGCCCCCGAGGGCTGGACGGTCATCTCCAACTCGCCGACGCCCGAGCCGAAGGACAGCGTCTGGGAGTTCGAGCCGACCCCGCGCATCTCGTCGTACGTCACGGCGCTGATCGTCGGCCCGTACCACTCGGTGCACAGCGTGTACGAGAAGGACGGCCAGTCCGTCCCGCTCGGGATCTACTGCCGTCCCTCGCTGGCCGAGCACCTGGACGCGGACGCGATCTTCGAGGTCACCCGGCAGGGCTTCGACTGGTTCCAGGAGAAGTTCGACTACCGGTACCCGTTCAAGAAGTACGACCAGCTCTTCGTGCCGGAGTTCAACGCGGGCGCGATGGAGAACGCGGGTGCGGTGACCATCCGCGACCAGTACGTCTTCCGCTCCAAGGTGACGGACGCCGCGTACGAGGTGCGGGCGGCGACGATCCTGCACGAGCTGGCGCACATGTGGTTCGGCGACCTGGTCACCATGGAGTGGTGGAACGACCTGTGGCTGAACGAGTCGTTCGCCACCTACGCCGAGGCCGCCTGCCAGGCCGACGCGCCGGGCTCGAAGTGGCCGCACTCGTGGACGACGTTCGCCAACCAGATGAAGACCTGGGCCTACCGGCAGGACCAGCTGCCGTCCACGCACCCGATCATGGCGGACATCAGCGACCTGGACGACGTGCTCGTCAACTTCGACGGCATCACGTACGCCAAGGGCGCCAGCGTCCTCAAGCAGCTCGTGGCGTACGTCGGTGAGGACGCGTTCTTCCGGGGCGTGCAGGCGTACTTCAAGCGGCACGCGTTCGGCAACACCCGCCTGTCCGACCTGCTGGGCGCGCTGGAGGAGACCTCGGGGCGCGACCTGAAGACCTGGTCGAAGGCTTGGCTGGAGACGGCCGGCATCAACGTGCTCCGCCCGGAGATCGAGACCGACGCCGACGGTGTCATCACCTCCTTCGCCATCCGCCAGGAGGCCCCGGCACTCCCGGCGGGCGCGAAGGGCGAGCCGACCCTCCGCCCCCACCGCATCGCGATCGGCGCCTACGACCTCGACGCGGGCGGCAAGCTGGTGCGGGGCGAGCGCGTCGAGCTGGACGTGGACGGCGAGCTGACGGCCGTACCGCAGCTGGTCGGCAAGGCCCGCCCGGCGGTGCTCCTGCTCAACGACGACGACCTGTCGTACGCCAAGGTCCGCCTGGACGAGCAGTCGCTCGCCGTGGTCACCGAGCACCTGGGCGACTTCACGGAGTCGCTCCCCCGCGCCCTGTGCTGGGCGTCGGCGTGGGACATGACCCGGGACGCGGAACTCGCCACCCGCGACTACCTCTCCCTGGTCCTGTCCGGCATCGGCAAGGAGTCCGACATCGGTGTCGTGCAGTCGCTGCACCGCCAGGTGAAGCTGGCCATCGACCAGTACGCCGCCCCGACCGCCCGCGAGGCGCTGCTCACCCGCTGGACCGAGGCCACGCTGGCCCACCTGCGGGCGGCCGAGGCGGGCGGCGACCACCAGCTGGCGTGGGCGCGGGCGTTCGCGGCGACGGCGCGGACGCCGGAGCAGCTGGATCTGCTGGACGCGCTGCTCGACGGCACGCAGACGATCGAGGGCCTGGCCGTCGACACCGAGCTGCGCTGGGCGTTCGTGCAGCGGCTCGCGGCGGTGGGCCGGTTCGGCGGTTCGGAGATCCAGAGCGAGTACGAGCGGGACAAGACGGCCGCCGGTGAGCGCCACGCCGCCACCGCGCGTGCCGCCCGCCCGACCGAGGCGGCCAAGGCGGAGGCCTGGGAGTCGGTCGTGGAGTCCGACAAGCTGCCGAACGCCGTCCAGGAGGCGGTCATCGCCGGCTTCGTCCAGACCGACCAGCGCGAGCTGCTGGCGGCGTACACGGAGCGGTACTTCGAGGCGCTGAAGGACGTCTGGGCGTCCCGTTCGCACGAGATGGCCCAGCAGATCGCGGTCGGCCTGTACCCGGCGGTGCAGGTGTCCCAGGAGACCCTGGACCACACGGACGCGTGGCTGGCCTCCGCCGAGCCGAACGCGGCCCTGCGCCGCCTGGTCTCGGAGTCCCGCTCGGGCATCGAGCGCGCGCTGAAGGCACAGGCCGCCGACGCGGCGGCCGAGTAGGCAGGTCAGCACGTACGAGGGGCGCCCGGTGTCACACTGGGCGCCCCTTCCCGTGCCCGTGCCGGTGCCGGTGCCGGTGCTTCAGGCCGCCGCGCGGACGGAGGCGTCCAGGAGTGCGCCGAGCGACGTGCGGGCCTGTTGCATGCGCGCGATCCGCGCGTCCAGATCGGCCAGTTGCTCGCGCAGCCGGTCCTGCACGCAGACGTCGACCTCGGGGCCGTCGCCCAGGACGCACGGGATGAGTTCGCGGATGACCCTCGTCGGGAGCCCGGCGGCCAGCAGCGTGCGGATGCGCGCGACTTCGGTGACCGCTTCGGCCGGGTAGCGGCGGTGGCCTCCCGGGGCGCGCTGCGGGGAGAGCAGCTCCTGCTCCTCGTAGTACCGCAGCAGACGGACGCTCACCCCGGTCGCCCGGGCCAGCTCGCCGATCCTCATGTGCCCCACCTCACAGTCGACCGCCTTGAATCTCACACCGGTGGGAGATCCTACGGTCGACGCATGACGACCACACCGCGAACGCCCCTGTCCCTGTACGGCTTCCTGCGCCCCAGGCCGGAACGCGCCGACGAGGTCAGACGGATCCTCACCTCCCTCGTCGAGCCCACCCGGCGGGAGGAGGGCAACCTCCAGTACCACCTGCACGAGCACGAGGACGGCCGGTTCTTCCTCTACGAGGTCTGGCGTTCCCAGGCCGACCTGGACCGGCACAACGCCCTCCCGGCCCTGCGGGCGTTCCTCGACCACCTGCCGGAGTATCTGGAGGGCGAGGTGGAGGGGTACTTCGACACCATGCTGAGCGCCTACCCGTCGGCCGGCGCGGCCTGAGACCCGCCGGGGCGGGATGCGGCGGACGTCCGCAGCGCGTCCAGCACCCTGCCCACCGCCGTCCCCTCCTCCGCGCCCCTGCGCACGGCCGCGACCACGTGCCGGACGGGGCGGTCCGCGCGCAGTTCGCGCATCGCCACGCCGTCCCGGGGCACCGCCGCCATGCGCGGGACCAGGGCGACGCCCATGCCCGCCCCGACCATGGCGAGGATCGCCGGCCAGCCGGCCGCCGCGTGGGCCTGGTGCGGCCGGAACCCGGCGGCCTCGCAGGCGCCGCGGGTGATGTCGGACCAGGGTCCGCTGGCGCCGAAGATCCACGGTTCGGCGGCGAGGTCGGCCAGCCGCGGCCGCTCCGCGCGGGCCAGCGGGTGGTCGCAGGGCAGGGCGACGTCCAGCGGGTCGGCGAGCAGTGGGACGCGGGTGAAGCGCGGGTCGACGGCGCTCGGCGCCTGGGCGGCCAGCGACAGGGCGAGGTCCACCTCCCCGGCGGCCAGCAGTTCGTACGCCTCCTGCGCCTCGGCCTCCCGCACCCGCACCGCGATCCCCGGGCGCGTGGCGCGCAGGGCGGTGACGGCCGGTACGACCAGGGCGGGTACGGCGGTGGAGAAGGCGCCGACCCGGACCTCGCCCGCCTCGCCGCGGAGGTGGGCGGCCAACTCGGCGTCGGCGCGTTCCAGTTGCTCGAACACCGCCTCGGCGTGCCGCAGCACCAGCCGGGCCGCGTCCGTCAGCCGGACCCTTCTGCCGTGGGCCTGGAGCAGCTCCACGCCGAGCTGCTTGGAGAGGTTCGTCAGCTGCTGGGAGACGGCGGACGGCGTCATGTGCAGCGCCTCGGCCGTCGCGGTCACCGTGCCCTTCTCGCGCAGCGTCCGCAGGATGTGCAGCTTGCGGATGTCCCAGTCGGCCATGGCGGCAACCTACCGGGGCCCCGCGACCTGCCGGCGGGCCCCCGCGCCGAGGACGACGCCACCGAGGATCAGCGCCATGCAGCCCGCCTGGGCCCAGCCGGTGGGCTCGGCGAGCAGGGCCCAGGACAGCAGGGCGACGCACACCGGCTGGAGGTAGTAGACGACGCCGGCGCGGGACGGTCCGATCAGGGAGATCGCCTTGTTCCAGGCGAAGAAGGCGACGGCGGAGGAGGCGACGCCGACGTAGAGGAGCGGCCAGACGGTGCCCGGTGTCGGGTGGAAGCCGCCCTGGACGGCGAGGCTGACGCCCTGCGCGGGCAGCAGCAGGACGGTGCCGACGAGGAAGGTGGTGAACAGGAAGCCCGCGCCGTCCAGGCCCACGGGCCTGCGGCGCAGCAGCGCGCTGTACGACCCGAAGCAGCAGGCGGCGGCGATCATCCACAGGTCGCCGGCCGAGAAGGACGCGCCGTCCCCTCCGACGAGCAGCAGGACGCCCGCGCAGGCGACGGTCAGCCCGGCGACCCGGCGGGCGCCGAGCCGCACCCCGCCCGCCCGCTCGTAGAGGGCCATGAGCACTGGGGACGCCGCCATGATCATGCCCATGTTGGCGGCGGGGGTGGTGACACCGGCCTGGTTGACGAGGGTGTTGTAGACGGTCACGCCGAGCAGGGAGGCGAGGACCACGTAGCCGAGGTGGCGGCGGATCAGCCCGCGCTGCCGCCAGGCCCGCCGGGCACCGAAGGGGGCGACGACGGCGAGGGCCACCACCCAGCGCCAGAACGCGTGCTGGACGGGCGGCACGCTGTCGCCGAGGGCCCGCGAGGTGACGAAGCTGCCGGACCAGACGAGGGTGGCGAGCACGGCGAGCGCGAGGCCGAGGGCGACGGGCGCCGTCGGCTGCGCCCCGGGGGTTCGTCGGGGGGCGATCCGGGTGGCGGTGCGGTGGGCGGTACGTCGGGCGGCTGTGGCCACGGAGGTCCTTTGCTGGTCGGAGGCCTGGCGGGCCTACCGTCGCAGGGCCGTACCCGTCAGGTCCATCGAATCTTTTCGACCATTCCGTGAAGCAGGACTGAAAGGTCCGGTACCCGCGGCGACCGGCGCCGTGCGCCGCGCGCTCGGCACCGTCTGGCCCGCCAGGGTCGCTCCGAACGCCAGCGCCATCCCCGCCAGTTGCACCGGGCCGAGCGCCTCGCCGAGCGCCGCCCAGCCGATCACGGCGGCGGTCAGCGGCGAGAGCGGGCCGAGGAAGGTGACCTGCGTCGCCGAGAGCCGGCCGATGCCTCGGAACCAGAGCCAGTACGCGAGCGCCGTGTTGGCCAGCGCCAGGTAGACGTAGCCGCCGATCGCCGGGCCGTCCAGGGCGGGCGGGGCACCCTCGACCAGCAGGGCGAGCGGTGCCAGGAGCAGGCCTCCCGCGGTCAGCTGCCAGCCGGTGAGGGCGAGTGGGCCGACGCCGTCGGGGCGGCCCCAGCGCCCCGCGAGCACGGTGCCGGTGGACATGGACGCGGTGGAGGCGAGGGCCGCCAGTACGCCGAGCGCGTCCAGCCCCCCGGCCGCGTCCAGCACCACCAGGCTGACGCCGGACGCGGCGACGACGCCGGTGAGCACGGATCGGGTGGTGGGCCGCTGCCCGAGCAGGAGCGCCGAGAGGGCGACGACGAGGAGCGGGCCGACCGAGCCGACGACGGCGGCCATCCCGCCGGGCATCCGGTAGGCGGCGAGGAACAGCAGCGGGAAGAAGGCCCCGATGTTCAGCACGCCCAGCACCGCCGCCTTCCCCCACCAGGCGCCGCGCGGCAGCACCCGGGCGAGGGCGAGCAGCAGCAGCCCGGCCGGCAGGGCGCGCATCAGCCCGGTGAACAGGGGCCGGTCCGGCGGCAGGAACTCGGTGGTCACGGCGTAGGTCGTACCCCAGGAGATAGGGGCGAGGGCGGTGAGCGCGATGAGGGCGGGACGGGTGGCGGGCATGAGGGCACCCTTCGCGGGGATCGAAGCAGGCTCGGCGACCGAAAAGCTCAGTAGTCACTAGCTTACTTCTAAGCAAGTTTCCGTCAAGCCACTTTCTTGCGGCCGAGTGGAACGGCCCCGATACTCGTCCCATGACTGAACGCCCCCCGCAGCCCGGGCCGCGCAAGGACCCCGTCGACGTGATCATCGACCAGTGGGCGGCGGTGCGGCCCGACCTGGACACGGCCGCCATGGAGGTCTTCGGCCGGGTCTTCCGGCTGGCGCGCGCGATGGGCGACCGGATGGAGAAGGCGTACGAGCGCTTCGGCATCTCGCGCGGGGAGTTCGACGCCCTGGCCACCCTGCGCCGCTCCGGGGAGCCGTACACGCTCTCGCCGCGGCAGCTGTCGGCCACGCTGATGCTGACCACCGGCGGCATGACCGGCCGGCTGGACAAGCTGGAACGGGCGGGCCTGCTGCGCCGCTCCCCCGACCCGCACGACCGCCGGGGACTGCAGGTCACCCTCACCGAGCGGGGCCTTGAGCTGATCGACGAGGCGGTCGGCGCGGGCCTCGCCGCCCAGACCGAGGCGCTGGCCTCCCTCGACACGGAACGGGCCGGTCAGCTGGCCGACCTGCTGCGGGACCTCCTCGCCGGTACCGAGCGGTAGGCGAGGGGCCCCGGGGCGGCACGCCTCAGCCCACGTGCGCGGCGAGCGCCGCCCCGACGCGGGCCGCGTCGGCGTCCTCGGCCGCCCAGGCGGCGTACCCGTCCGGCCGCACCAGCACGGTCGTACGGCGCCCGCTCGCCCAGCGCGCCACGGCCAGCCGGCCCTCACGGCCGGACGTGGCGCGGTACGCCTCCGGGTCAGGGACCGGGTTCGGGACCGAGTTCGGGGCCGGGTTCGGGACCGGGTTCGGGGCCGGGTTCGGGGCCGGGTTCGGGTCGTACGGGGTGATCAGCACGAACCGTCCGCCGCGCAGCGTCTCGTACAGTCGCCCGCCGCCCGCGAGGGCCACGTCGGGCACGCGGGTGCCGGTGAGCGGGTGGGACCCGCGGGGGGCCGGGTAGCGGAACCCGACGCCGGTGATGTGGCCGGTCGCCCGGCGGCGGACCGGGCCCACGTGGTCGAGGACGGTGGTGAGGACCGCCCGCAGCGCCAGCGTCCAGGGGTGCTTGGCCATGGCGAGGCGGACGATGCCGCCGCTGCTGCGCAGGACCGCCCTGCCCACGGGATGCCGTTCCGTCTGGTAGGTGTCCAGCAGCTCGGGCCCGGCGTGCCCGTGCAGGACGGCCGCCAGCTTCCAGCTCAGGTTGGCCGCGTCCTGGAGGCCGGTGTTCATGCCCTGGCCGCCGGCCGGGGTGTGCACGTGCGCGGCGTCACCGGCGAGGAAGACGCGGCCCACCCGGTAGGCGGGCGCCTGCCGTTCGTCGCTGTGGAAGCGGGACATCCAGCGGGCGTCGTGCATCCCGAAGTCCCGGCCGAGGGCGAGGCGGGTGATCTCCTTGACCTCGTCGAGGCCGAGGGGCTCGCTGTCGGGGACGTTCCGGCCGCGGTGCCAGCCGATCACGCGGTGGTACCCGTCGCCGAACGGCGCGAGGAACGCGAAGGCGTCCCCGACGGCGTTGACGCTCAGCAGCGTCTCCGGCTGCTCGGCGAGGCGCACGTCGGCGAGGACGACGGAACGGATGGCCGACCGCCCGGGGAAGGGCAGGCCGACCGCCTCGCGCACGGTGCTGTGCATGCCGTCGGCGCCCACGACGTAGGCCGCCCGCAGTGTTTCCGTCTCCCCGCCGGGGCCGCGGACCTCGACGGTCACGGCGCCCTCCGCTCCGCTCTCCGCTCCGCTCTCCGCGGGCTCCTGGCGCACGCCGGTCGTCTCGGTCTCGTGGCGGAACTCCACGCCGGCCGCCACCGCCCGCCGCTCCAGCACCTTCTCGACCTCGTACTGCGGGAGGACCAGGAGGTGGCGGAAACGGGAGGGCAGGTCGGCGAGGTCGACGGTGAGGCGGCCGAAGAGGCGCAGGCGGTCCAGGGGCCGGCCGACGGCCTCCACTTCGTCGGCGAGGGCCCGGGCGTCGAAGTGTTCGAGGGTGCGGGCGTGCAGGACGAAGGCGCGGGAGAGGTTGCTGATCCGGCGCGGGCGCTTCTCCACGAGGGTGACGGGAATGCCGGCGGCGGCGAGGTCACCCGCCAGGAGCAGGCCGGTGGGGCCCGAGCCGACGACGATCACGGAGCCGGGGCCGGGGCCGGAGCGGGAGCCGGAGCGGGGGTTCGGGTGCCGAGTGCCGTTCATCTGGGCCTCCTTGCGATGCCAACGCTTGTTTGCCAACAACGGTTTGCCAACGCTTGTTGTCACCGTAGGACCGCCCCGCACGTGAAGTCAACACTTGTTGGCCTACAGGTGTTGGCCTACGCTTGTGGGCATGTCTTCCAGACGCTCCGACACCACCCGCGCCGCGATCCTCGACGCGGCCCGCGACCGTTTCGCCGCCGACGGCTACGAACGGGCCACCATCCGCGCGATCGCCCGGGACGCGAGCATCGACCCCTCGATGGTGATGCGCTACTACGGCAACAAGGAGGGCCTGTTCGCGGCGGCCATGACGGTCGACCTCGCACTGCCCGACCTGGCCGAGCGACCGCGCGAAGAGGTCGGGCGGGCCCTGGTGACCCACTTCCTCGCCAGGTGGGAGGAGGACGAGGTGCTCACCGCGCTGCTCCGGGTCGGGGTCACCAACCAGGCCGGGGCCGAGCGCATGCAGGGCATCTTCCGCGACCAGTTCCTGCCGGTCGCCCGACGCGTGTGCCCGGACCCCGAACAGGCCCCCGCGCGGGCCGCGCTCGTCGCGACGCAGGTGCTCGGCATGGCGCTCACCCGGTACGTGCTGCGCATCCCGCCGGCCGTGGCGCTGCACCGCGAGGAGGTCGTGGCCTGGCTGGGGCCCACCCTCCAGCGCTATCTGACAGCGCCGAGCCCCTGACCGCGCCGCGGGAACGCCGGGCCGGAACCCTGGGCCGGAACGCCGAAGGGCGCCGCCCCCGTCGGCGTACGGCTGACGCGCGTACGTACGGCGGGGGCGGCGCCCTCGGTGAAGCGGGGTGCGGGAGGTCAGGCCTTCGCGGCGACCTTGCCCTTGGCCTTGGCCTTGGTCTTCGCACCGGGAGCGGACACCCGGTGGTCCGGGTGGGACCGGTCCAGGACCATGACCAGACCCGCGATGATCGCGAACAGCGCGAGCGGGGCCAGGACGTAGAGGCCCAGCGTCTCGACGACGCTCAGGCCGGTGCCGGGGTCGTCGCCGTCGTCGCGCGTCAGCGCGAGCGCGGGGGACGACATGAGCAGCATCATCAGCGTCGTACCGGCTGCCAGGGCGCCGGCGCGCAGGGCGTTCTTCTTGTCCACGGTGCCAAGTTAGCGAACGGTCCGGGCGGCCGCGCGCCCGGGGTGCCCGTACGGGGTCCGCGGGTGTCCGGCGCGGCCGTCCCGCTCAGCCGTCCCGCTCAGCCGTCCCGGTCGTCGCCGCGCTCCCCGACGACGGCGCGTGCGGCATCGCGTACGACGTCGATCAGCGCGTGCAGCCGGGGCGAGGCGGCCAGCTCCTCCAGCGTCACGGGGCGGCCCTCGGCGTCGGCGACGGGCAGCCGCCAGTTCGGGTACTGGTCCCAGGTGCCGGGCAAATTCTGCGGGCGGCGGTCGCCGACGGCGTCCGGGAGCCAGATGCCGGCCATGCGGGCGGGGGTGCGCAGCAGGAAGCGGTGCACGGCCTGGATCTCCGCCTCCTCGGCGGGCGTTCCGGTGTCGCCGCCCGTGCCGCGCAGCAGTCCGAGCCGGGCCAGGACGTCGAGCCACTCCGCGGTGTCGGCGGCGGCTTCGGCGCGTTCCTCCTCCAGGGGCCGGGTGAGCAGGCCCAGGCGGTCGCGGAGTTCGACGTGTTCGCCGGTGAGGCGGGCGGCGGTGGACGGCAGGTCGTGCGTGGTGGCGGTGGCCAGGCAGTCGGCGCGCCACCGCTCGGGCGGCAGGGGGCGGCCGTCGCCGGTCCAGTCCCGCTCGAACCACAGCACCGAGGTGCCCAGCACCCCGCGCTCGCGCAGCGCCTCGCGCACCCCGGGCTCCACGGTGCCCAGGTCCTCGCCGACGACGACGGCACCGGCCCGGTGGGCCTCCAGGACGAGGACGGCGAGCATGGCCTCGGCGTCGTAGTGGACGTAGGTGCCCTCGGTGGGCGGCCGGCCCTCGGGCACCCACCAGAGCCGGAACAGGCCCATGACGTGGTCGACGCGCAGCGCCCCGGCGTACCGGAACAGGCCGCGCAGCAGCTCACGGAAGGGCGCGTACCCGGACTCGGCCAGGCGGTCCGGGCGCCAGGGCGGCAGACCCCAGTCCTGACCGCGGGAGTTGAAGGCGTCCGGCGGTGCTCCCACCGACATCCCGGCGGCGAAGTACTCCTGCTGGGCCCAGGAGTCGGCGCCGCGCGGGTGCACGCCGACGGCGAGGTCGTGGACGATCCCGACCGGCATGCCCGCCTCGCGGGCGGTGTGCTGGGCGGCGGTGAGCTGGGTGTCGGTGAGCCAGGTGAGCCGGGAGTGGAAGTCGACACGGTCCATCAGCTCGCCGCGGGCGCGGTCGGTCGCGGCCGAGCGGGGGTGGCGCAGGCCCTCGGGCCACTGGTGCCAGTCGGAGCCGTGGACCTCGGCGAGCGCGCACCAGGTGGCGTGGTCCTCCAGGGCGGTGCCCTGTTCGGCGAGGTAGTCGCAGTAGGCGGCGCGGCGGCCGGGGCCGAGGGGGACCTCGTGGAGCAGTTCCAGAGCCTCGCGCTTCAGCTCCCACACGGCGTCCCGGTCGATGAGGGCGTCCTTCTCCAGCACGCCCTCGCGCAGCCGTCCGGCCCGGTCCCGCAGGGCCCGGGCGCGCTCGGGGTCGGCGACGTACGCGAACTCGGGCACATCCTCGATCCGCAGGTGCACCGGGTCGGGGAAGCGGCGCGAGGACGGCCGGTACGGGGAGGGGTCGGTGGGGGTGCCGGGCACGCCCGCGTGCAGCGGGTTGACCTGGACGAATCCGGCGCCGAGGGCGCGTCCGGCCCAGGCGGCGAGTTCGCCGAGGTCACCGAGGTCGCCCATGCCCCAGGAGCGGCGGGAGAGGAGGGAGTAGAGCTGGACGAGGAGCCCGTGGGAGCGGGCGGCGGGGGTGGGCAGCCGGGCGGGCGCGACGATCAGGTGGGCCTCGGCGGTGCGCCCGTCGGGCGCGGTGGCGGTCAGCCGGTGGACCCCGTGCGGAAGCGGTCCCGCCGCGTCGCGGCGCTCGCCCTGATCGGTCACGACGCGCAGCCGGGTGCCCGCGGGCAGGGCGGGCGGCGCGGGCGGGGTGCCGCCGCCGTCCCAGCGGACGACGGTGGGCGGGAGCAGCCGTTCGCCCAGCTCGGTCTCCCGGGCGGCGAGCGCGGCCCGTACGGCCCCGGGGGTGCGTGCGTCCACGCCGAGGGCGGCCAGCGCGAAGGTGACGGCGGTGGCCGTGGCCGGGACGGTGCGGTCCGGGGAAGGGCGGTAGGAGGTGGCGACGCCGTGCAGGGCGGCGAGCCTGGTCAGATCCTCGGGAAGGTCCTCGGCGGGGGGCTCGGCCGGCTGGGCTGCGGGCATCTGCTTCCTCTACGACCTCGTGGGTTCCGGGACGGGGACGGCGAAGGAGGGGCCGCCCTGCTCCGGCACGTCGGCCGTGAGTTCGGGCGAGGACTCGCTGGTCAGCGGTACGGCGTCGGCGAACGGCGACTCGCTGGTGAGGGGCTCGGCGTCGGGCAGCGGCGGTTCGCTGGTCAGCGGGGCCTCGGCGCAGCTGCCGGTGGCGCCGAAGACGCAGTAGTGCGGGGTCTCGGAGGCGGCGGAGGGCTCCGCCCAGGGAGTGGACGGCTCCGCCACGGGTTTGGAAGGGGCCGGCAGCAGAAGGGGCGCCAGTGCAGCCACGGGGGTCTCCTTTGGATCAGGCTCTGGGTCGGACGGTGGAACAGGCCCGTCATCGGGCTCCGGGTCGGGCGGTGTGTCGAGCTCGCTTGTGGCGAGTTACGGCAGCCCCTACCCAGTCCGCACGAGGACAGACGCCCCAATACCGCCAAC
The DNA here is from genome assembly GCF_042730645.1 of Streptomyces sp. NPDC059906. Taxonomy (NCBI): domain Bacteria; kingdom Bacillati; phylum Actinomycetota; class Actinomycetes; order Kitasatosporales; family Streptomycetaceae; genus Streptomyces; species Streptomyces sp. NPDC059906. The sequence goes on along the minus strand of NZ_JBHWKU010000002.1, from coordinate 484,957 downwards.
GTGGCCCTGGTCACATCCGCCCTCTCCTGAATCGACGCAGAACCGGCCAAAAAATCACCTAACCCGCGCATGGATCGCCCAAACCGGTCGCACATGCGCGCCCCTCTTCAACACGCCGCCGCGGCGTGGGCACGCGACGGCGTGAGTGTCACACCTGCGCGTAACCACCGTCGGCGAAGAACTCGGCACCATTGACGAAACTCGACGCGTCCGAGGCGAGGAACGCCGTCAGGGCGGCGATCTCTTCGGGTTCGGCGAGCCGGCCGAGAGGGACCTCGCCCTCGGCCTGCTGGAGAGCCTCGGGCGGGACCAGCTCCAGCAGACCAGGGGTTCGCGTCCCGCCCGGGGACACGACGTTGACCCGGAAGCCGTGCGTGCGCGAGCTGAGGGCCCAGCCACGGGCGAGGTTGCGGATGGCGGCCTTCGATGCCGCGTAGATCTCGAGTCCCTGGGTGGGCCGTGTCGAGGCGGTCGAACCCGTGAGGATCACCGAAGCATTGGAACTGAGCAGCGGCAGCGCTTGCTGCAGGGTGAAGATCGTTCCCTTGACGTTGACGGCGAACACCGAGTCGATCAGTTCCTCCGTCACCTCCCCGAACGGAGCCGCGACGCCGATGCCGGCATTGGCGACCAGCACGTCGATGCGGCCGGCCTGTTCGCGCACGGCGCTGTAGAACGCTTCGAGGTCCGCGGGCACGGAAACATCACAGACCACGCCGGTTACGGCAGGTCCAAGCTCGGCGGTCGCGGCGTCCAGCGCGCCCTTGCGGCGGCCGGTGACGAAAACCCTGGCACCCTCGTCGCGGAGCGCGCGTGCGGTCGCGAATCCGATGCCGGTGCTGCCCCCGGTGACCACGGCGATCTTGCCCGTGAGTGACTTGCCCATTCGTCCCACCTCGTTGATCGATCCTTCAGGTAGTCGCAACACTAATTGTTACGACAGCCTGTCGCAACCTTCGCTGTTACGACTGTGCCGTCGTAACATGAAGCGTTGCGGCCGGGAGGAGGGACTCATGAGCGCCAACAGCAGGCTGACCATCGCCGCCCACGCGCTGGCCTGGATCGGCCTCTACCAGCGCCAGGGCCATGAGGTCGCCACCTCCGAGCAGATCGCGGCCAGCGCGAACACCAACCCCGTGGTGATCAGACGGCTGCTCGGTGAGCTGCGCAGGTCCGGGCTCGTGGAGTCCCGGCGGGGCGTGGGCGCGGGCTGGTCGCTGGCGCGCGAGCTGGGGTCGATGACCCTGCTCGACGTGTACGAGGCAGTGGAACCCGGCCCGCTGTTCGCGATGCACCGCACCACCCCGGACCAGGGATGCGTGGTGGGTCACGGCATCCAGCCGGCGATGCAGGACATCTACGAGGGCATCGAGGACACCGTGCGGCACGAGCTGGCCCGCGTCACGCTCGAAGACGTACTCCGGAACGTACTCGCGACACCTCGCTAGCCTCCCCGTCACGCCCGGGCTTGGCACGCGCGGCGACAGCGGCTGTGCGCTCTCAGGCTGCGCGAAGGCAGAAAGGGTGCCCGGCGGGGCTGGCGTGCGGTCGGCGCCCGCTCCTGTTCCGAGGCCGTGCAGGAATCATTCCCCGGGTTCGAGCATCCTGCTGTACCAACAGCACCTCGCCGTCGGAGGACAGCATGACGTTGGCCGGCTTGCCCCCGCACCGCCTCGTTCAGGCGCTCGACCGGTTCAACGCCGCTCACGCCTGGGACCACAACGCCCACTACCACCGCTGGATCCTGCGGCAGCTCCCTCGCCGGTTCGGCAGCGCGCTGGACGTCGGTTCCGGCACCGGTGACCTGGCCCGTCTGCTCGCCACCCGGGCCGACGCGGTGCACGGCGTCGATTCGGATCCGGCGATCACCGCACAGGCACGCGCGCTGACTCCCGAGCCGACGGCGGCCTCCTTCGCCGTCGCCGATGCCCTGACGGACCTCCCCGCCGGACCCCACAACGTCATCACCTGCGTCGCCGCCCTCCACCACCTGCCGTTCACCGAGGCCCTCGACACCTTCCGTGAGCACCTGGCCCCCGGCGGCACCCTGGTCGCCGTCGGCCTCTACCGACCGCGGACCGTCACGGACCACCTGCTCGGCGCAGGCGCCGTCCTCCCGAACGCCGCCCTCGGGTGGCTCAAGAACAGGGGCCGGGCCGCCGCCCCGCCCACCTCGATGACCGCTCGGACCCGCCCGGCCGACATGCCCTTCTCCGACATCACCGAAGCGGCCCACACGCTTCTGCCCGGCGCCCGACTGCGCCGACGCCTCTTCTGGCGCTACACCCTCACCTGGTGCCGTCCCTAAGCGGCCTGCCGCCCCAACTCCGCCGCGAACCTTGCCCACGCCTGCGGCGCGAGACGGAGTGTCGGCCCGTCGGGGAGCGCTGGCCACGCGGTGGGGCCGGGAGCCGCGGAGCGTCGGCAAGACCGTGTACGCCGAGTGGGATGCCCCGCCTGACCGGCCGGATCTCCCCTACGCTGAGGGTGTGGACCCCCGCAGATCCGGAGGAGCCTTGTGACCGTGACCGCCGACAGGCCGCAGATGCTCGTCACCGAGTTCGAGGAACTCGCCCGCCACGCCGACCGGAGCATAGAAGGCGCGCGGCTCGAGTTCATCAACGGACATCTTGGGGGGAAGGCCGTGCCCGACGGCGACCACGGACGCGTCATCCAATGGCTGACGCGGATCTGCATGCAGCACCGACCCGACCTGTGGCTGGATCCGACACAGGGGCTGGTGGTCGAGGCATACCGGGGCGGCCGAGCCCGGCCGGACGGCTCGCTGGCCCCGGCTGAGGCCTTCGTGGGCCAGGGCGAATGGGCCGACCCCGCCCCCGTCCTCATGGTCGTCGAGGTCACCTCGTACGACTCGGACACCGACCGGCGTGACCGGGTCGACAAGCCCCGGGCCTACGCCGAGACCGGGATCCCGGTGTATCTGCTGATCGACCGGGACACCTGTGAGGTCAAGGTGCACAGCCGGCCGGACGGGGGACGGTACGAAACCGTGCAGACGCTTCCCTTCGGCAAGGAGGTCGCGCTGCCCGAGCCGGTCGGGATCACGCTGGACACCGAGCCGCTGAAGAACTGGGTGCGCTGACCCGGAGCAGGGACAGGGGGCAAGCGGAGGCCCGGACGTCAGGCGGAAATGCCGTCGATCCGGGCCATGGCGTCCTCCGCGCCGTACGGCTGCAAGTACGGCAACCAGCGCGGGTCCCGATGGCCGGTGCCGATGATGCGCCAGGCCAGACCGGTGGGCGGGGCCGGTTTGTGGCGCAGGCGCCAGCCCAGCTCGACCAGGTGGCGGTCGGCCTTGACGTGGTTGCAGCGCCGGCAGGACGCCACCACGTTGTCCCACGCGTGCAGGCCCCCGCGGCTGCGCGGGATGACGTGGTCGACGCTGGTGGCGACGGCGCCGCAGTACATGCAGCGGCCTCCGTCGCGGGCGAAGAGGGCGCGTCGGGTGAGCGGGACGGGGCCCCGGTAGGGCACCCGCACGAACCGCTTGAGCCGGACCACGCTGGGTGCGGGCACGGTGACGGTCGCGCTGTGCAGAAAGGCGCCGGACTCCTCGAGGCACACGGCCTTGTTCTCCAGGACGAGGACGAGCGCGCGGCGGAGCGGTACGACGCCGAGTGGCTCGTACGACGCGTTGAGGACCAGGACATGCGGCACGGGTGCCTCCTTGGGCGTCGGCGGCGCGTGGCTCGCGCCGGGACGATCTGGTTCAGTCTCCCCTCATGCCTGGTCGTAGCGCCACCATGTCCCGGTAACGGGCTGGGAGTGTTTTCGACCACACGGTGCCCGTGGCCGCGGGCGTGACCAGTTCGGGCGTGGGTGAGCAGTGTCTCGCCCGCCCATTTCGGGCCGAACCGCGTCCGGTGCCCCGTTAGTGTGGTGCATCTGCCCGTCCGGTGACCTTTCCGTGACCTTGGACCGGACCTCGGACCGGACCGCGCAGGACGGGCCGCCGCACCTGGAGGTTTCCGCCGTGTCCCTGTCCGCCGCCGTCCTGCCCCTGCTGGCCGCCGGTTCGTCGTCTGCGTCGTCTGCGTCGTCTGCGTCATCGCCCTCGCCGTCGCCGTCCCCGACGGCGCCGACCGTGCCCTCGCTGAAGGAGGCCCACGAGAGCGCGACCAACGCCGCGGGCTGGGTCGAGGAGAACTGGTCGACGTGGCTCGCGATCGGGCTGCGAGTGCTGCTGATCGTGGTGATCGCGGTCGTGCTGCGCGCCGTGGTGCGGCGGGCGATCACCAAGCTGATAGAGCGGATGAACCGCAGGAGCGGGGCGTCCGGCGGCACCGCGCTGAGCGGGCTGCTGGTCAACGCCGAGCGGCGCCGCCAGCGCTCCGAGGCGATCGGGTCCGTGCTGCGCTCGGTGGCCAGCTTCCTCATCCTCGGCACCGCGGCCCTGATGGTGCTCGGCACCTTCCAGATCAACCTGGCCCCGCTGCTGGCCTCCGCCGGTGTCGCCGGTGTCGCGATCGGTTTCGGCGCCCGCAACCTGGTCACCGACTTCCTGTCCGGCGTCTTCATGATCCTGGAGGACCAGTACGGCGTCGGCGACAGCATCGACGCGGGCGTGGCCTCCGGCGAGGTGATCGAGGTCGGGCTGCGGGTGACCAAGCTGCGCGGCGTCGACGGCGAGATCTGGTACGTCCGCAACGGCGAGGTCAAGCGCATCGGCAACCTCTCCCAGGGCTGGTCCACGGCCGGGGTCGACGTGACCGTCCGCTCCGACGAGGACCTGGACAAGGTGAAGGAGACCCTCTCCGCGGTCGGCGAGCGGATGAGCAAGGAGGAGCCCTGGAACGAGATGCTCTGGGGGCCGGTCGAGACCCTCGGGCTGGACTCCGTACTCCTCGACTCGATGGTGGTGCGGGTCTCCGCGAAGACCATGCCCGGCAAGTCCCTCACCGTCGAGCGTGAGCTGCGCTGGCGGATCAAGCGGGCCTTCGACGCGGCCGGCATCGCGATCGTCGGCGGTGCCACCGTCCCGCTGGAGGGCGCTCCGGCCGCCGCCGACCCGACGGCGGGTGTCGCCGCGCCGTCGGCGTACGCGAGCAGCGTGTCGCCGCAGTCCATCGCGGCATCCCCGATTCCGCCGCCCAGCACCAGCAAGTAGCCCGCGCTCCGCGCGCTTCCCGCCCCCGAGGTAACGACTGCGTTGCCTCGGGGGCGGTCTCTTGACGGCTCCTTGCGGGCGGGCCTACGTTCTCCAGTCAACAGGAAACTTTCCTAACAGACGTCGACTGGGGTACCCGGCAGGCGTCCCGCCGGAACGTTTCCCGTGATCCGCGCGGTGGACTTCCCCCACCGCCCACTGAAAAACTGAGCGGTCGAGAGGCAGGTGTGGACACGCATGGCAGGAACCGCCGGTACGCCGGGCACCCCGCGCGTCCTGCGCGCCATGAACGACCGGGCCGCACTCGACCTCCTGCTGGAGCACGGACCGCTGTCCCGGACCCGGATCGGCAAGCTGACCGGCCTGTCGAAGCCGACCGCCTCCCAGTTGCTGGCCCGGCTGGAGGCGGCGGGGCTGGTCCTGGCCGGGGGCACGACCGAGGGGCGCCCCGGACCCGGCGCCCAGCTCTACGAGGTGAACCCGGCCGCCGCGTACGCCGCCGGGATCGACGTCACCCCGGACCGGATCCTCGCCGCGGTCGCCGACGTCACCGGCCGCACCGTCGGCCGGTACGAGCTGCCCACCCCGGGCCGACGCGCCGCCACCCCCGTCGTCCAGCAGGTCACCGACGCCCTCGACGGCGCGGTGAAGGCCGCCGGACTCGCCCGCGCCGACGTCCACCGCCTCGTCATCGGCACGCCGGGCGCCTTCGACCCGGGCACCGGACGGCTGCGCTACGCCTCCCACCTGCCCGGCTGGCACTCCCCCACCCTCCTGGACGAACTCGCCGCCGCGCTGCCGATGCCGGTCGAGTACGAGAACGACGTGAACCTCGCCGCCGTGGCCGAGCAGCGCCTCGGCGCGGCCCGGGGCCACGAGGACTTCGTCCTGCTGTGGAACCAGGAGGGCCTGGGCGCCGCCCTGGTCCTCGGCGGCCGGCTGCACCGCGGCTGGACCGGCGGCGCCGGTGAGGTCGGGTTCCTGCCGGTGCCCGGCGCTCCCCTGGTCCGCAAGGTCAGCCGTACCGGCAGCGGCGGCTTCCAGGAGCTGGCCGGCTCGCAGGCGCTGCCGGGACTGGCCCGGGAGCTGGGCGTCGCCGACGTGCCCTCGGGGCCGTACACCGAGGTCGCCGCCGCCCTCGTCGCCCGCGCGGCGCAGGCCGGCACCGACGACGATCCGCACCGCCGGCTGCTCCAGACCTACGCCACCCGGCTGGCCACCGGCCTCGCCTCCCTCGTCTCGGTCCTGGACCCCGAGCTGGTGGTCCTGAGCGGCACCTCCCTCACCGCGGGCGGCGAGGCGCTGCGCGACCTGGTCCGGGACGAGCTGGAGGAGCTGGCCGCCTCCCGGCCCCGGCTCGCCGTCGGTGACGTGACCGAACATCCCGTCCTGCGCGGCGCGCTGGAGAGCGCGCTCGCGACCACCCGCGACGAGGTCTTCGACACCTCGCGCTGACCCCCGCGCCACCCCGCCCCGAGTCACCCCGCCCCACCCACTCGCCCCACCCACCTGTCCCCGTCCCGTCCTGCCCTGCCCTGCCCTGCCCTGCCCTGCCCTGCCCTGCCCTGCCCTGCCCCTGGGAGCTTCGCCATGCCCGGAATATCCAGAAAAGCGGCCCTCGCAGTCGCCGCCTCCGCCTCCCTCGCCCTGCTCGCCACCGCCTGCACCGGCCAGTCGGGCTCGGCGGATGGCGCCTCCGACGATCCCAACGCCGAGACCACCATCACCTTCTGGCACGGCTGGAGCGCGCCCGCCGAGGTGAAAGCCGTACAGGCGAACGTGGACCGCTTCGAGAAGGCGCACCCCAACATCAAGGTGAAGGTCGTCGGCAACATCAACGACGACAAGCTCAACCAGGCCCTGCGCGCGGGCGGTTCGAGCGGCCCCGACGTGGTGTCCTCGTTCACCACCTCCAACATCGGCAAGTTCTGCTCCTCCGGCGCCTTCCTCGACCTGAAGCCGTTCGTCGAGAAGTCGAAGCTCGACCTGGACGCCCTCATCCCGAAGCCGATGCTGGACTACACCCAGTTCGAGGGGACGCGCTGCGCCCTGCCCCTGCTCGGCGACGCCTACGGCCTCTACTACAACAAGGACGCCTTCGAGGCGGCCGGGATCAAGGCCCCGCCGAAGACCTGGTCCGAGTTCGCCGAGGTGGCGAAGAAGCTGACGAAGACCAAGGGCGACGGGTACGAGCAGCTCGGCTTCATGCCGAACTACCACGGCTACGAGACGGTCGTCGACCACTACATGTCCCAGTGGGACCACGCCTACTTCGACGAGGACGGCAAGTCCAGCGTCGCCGAGGACCCGGCGTTCGCCGAGATGTTCACTTACCAGAAGAAGCTCGTCGACGACCTCGGCGGCTTCGAGAAGCTGGAGAAGTACCGCAACACCTTCGGCGACGAGTGGGGCGCCAAGCACCCCTTCCAGACCGGCCAGGTCGCCATGCAGCTGGACGGCGAGTGGCGGCTCGGCATGGCGAAGGACGCGGGCGTCGACTTCGAGATCGGCACCGCGCCGATGCCCGTCGCCGACGACGAGGTGGCCGAGTACGGCAAGGGATTCCTCTCCGGCACCGTCATGGGCATCGCCCCGCAGAGCAAGAAGCAGAACGCGGCGTGGGAGCTGGTGAAGTACATGACGACCGACACCGAGGCCGTCGTCGCCTTCGCCAACGCCATCCGCAACGTGCCCTCCACCTTCCCGGCCCTCAAGTCGCCCGACCTGAAGACCGACCCGGAGTTCAAGACCTTCCTGGACATCGCCCAGCACCCGGAGTCGAACTCCCCGCCCGCCTCCGTCAACGGCGCCACCTACCAGCTGACGCTCCAGGACTTCGGCTACCAGTACGAGTCGGGCAAGGTGAAGGACCTCAAGGCCGGTCTGGAGAAGACCGCCGCGCAGATCGACCGCGACATCGAGCAGACGAAGTAGCGGACATGACCACGTCCATGTCCACCAACACGCTCCGCGCCAAGCGCCGTTCCTCGGCGCTTCGGACGGCGGCCTTCATGTCGCCCTGGCTCGTCGGGTTCGGCGTCTTCTTCGCCTATCCCCTGGTGTCCACCGTGTACTTCTCGCTGATGAAGTACGACGGCTTCGGCGTCCCGGAGTTCCGGGGGCTGGAGAACTGGGCGTACGTCTTCCAGGACTACCCGCTGTTCTGGCCCGCCCTGCGCAACACCCTCTGGCTGGTCCTGGTGATGGTGACCTGCCGGGTGGTGTTCGGGCTCGGCGTCGGGCTGCTGATCACGAAGATCAGGACGGGGGCCGGGATCTTCCGGACCCTCTTCTACCTGCCCTACCTCGCCCCGCCCGTCGCCGCGACCCTCGCCTTCGTCTTCCTCCTCAACCCCGGTACGGGGCCGGTCAACTCGGTCCTGGAGGGGCTGGGAGTACCGGCGCCCGGCTGGTTCACGGACTCCGCCTGGTCCAAGCCGGCGCTGACCGCGCTCGCCGTGTGGGGCGTGGGCGACCTGATGGTGATCTTCATGGCGGCGCTGCTCGACGTACCGAAGGAGCAGTACGAGGCGGCCGAGCTGGACGGGGCCTCGGCCTGGCAGCGGTTCCGGTTCGTGACGCTGCCGAACATCTCGCCGATCGTGCTGTTCGCCGTGGTCACGGGCGTGATCCAGACCATGCAGTACTACACGCAGCCGCTGGTCGCCGGGAAGGTCGCCTCCGGGATCATCGGCGGCTCCGGCCAGTCCTTCGAGCCCGGATATCCCGACAAGTCGACCCTCACCCTCCCCCAGCTCGTCTACAACCTCGGCTTCCAGCGCTTCGACTACGGCTCCGCCTGTGTGGTCGCGCTCGTGCTGTTCGCCCTGGCCATGGCGTTCACGGCGCTGCTGATGCGCCGCCGGGGCGGACTTCTCCAGGCAGGTGACCGATGACCACCCAGGTACCGATGGCCCAGGTGCCGGCCCGGCCCGTCGCGGCCGGCAGCCCGCCGCCCACCGAGGAGCGCACCGCCCGCCGGCGCGTCCTGCTGCACTGGATCGCCGTCCACTCCCTGGGCGTGGCCGCCGCCCTCTTCTTCACCCTGCCGTTCGTCTTCGTGGTCCTCACCTCGCTGATGAGCGACCAGCAGGCCCTCACCCGGGATCTGTGGCCGCACAGCTGGGAGTGGGGCAACTACCGGACCGTCCTGGACACGCCCGGCTTCCTCACCTGGTGGAAGAACACGCTGCTGTACGCGGGTCTCGGCACCGTGCTGACGGTGGCGTCGTCGATCCCGGTGGCGTACGCGCTCGCCAAGTTCCGCTTCCGGGGGCGGCACCTGTCCCTGATGCTGGTGATCTCGATGATGATGCTGCCCCCGCAGGTGATCATCATCCCGATGTACCTGTTCTGGGCGAAGCAGCTGGACCTGTCCGGCACCCTGTGGCCGCTGATCATCCCGATGGCCTTCGGCGACGCCTTCTCCATCTTCCTGCTGCGCCAGTTCCTGCTGACCATCCCGGACGAGTACCTGGACGCGGCGAAGGTCGACGGCTGCGGGGAGCTGCGCACCCTGCTGAGGGTCGTCCTGCCAATGGCCAAGCCGGGGATCGCCGCCGTGGCCCTCTTCCAGTTCTTCTACGCCTGGAACGACTACTTCGGCCCCCAGATCTACGCCTCCGAGAACCCGGGCGCCTGGACCCTCTCCTACGGACTGGAGTCCTTCAAGGGCGCCCACCACACCGACTGGAACCTCACCATGGCCGCGACCGTGCTGGTCATGGCCCCCGTGATCCTCGTGTTCTTCTTCGCGCAGAAGGCGTTCGTCGAGGGCGTCACGCTGACCGGAGTCAAGGGATGAGCAAAGGACTGATGACTGCATGAAACTCACCGTGGTCGGCGGCGGTTCGACCTACACGCCCGAACTGATCGACGGCTTCGCCCGGTTGCGGGACACGCTGCCCGTCGAGGAGCTGGTCCTCGTCGACCCGGCGGCGGACCGGCTGGAGCTGGTGGGCGGCCTCGCCCGGCGCATCTTCGCCAAACAGGGGCACACCGGCCGCGTGGTCACCACCTCCGACCTGGACGCGGCCGTCGACGGCGCCGACGCCGTACTGCTCCAGCTGCGGGTCGGCGGGCAGGCGGCCAGGCAGCAGGACGAGACCTGGCCGCTGGAGTGCGGCTGCGTCGGGCAGGAGACGACCGGCGCGGGCGGGCTCGCCAAGGCGCTGCGCACGGTACCGGTGGTGCTGGACATCGCCGAGCGGGTGCGACGGGCCAACCCGGACGCGTGGATCATCGACTTCACCAACCCGGTCGGCATCGTCACCCGCGCCCTGCTCCAGGCCGGGCACCGGGCGGTCGGGCTGTGCAACGTGGCGATCGGGCTGCAGCGCAAGTTCGCCGGGCTGCTGGGCGTGGCACCGGCCGACGTCCACCTGGACCACGTCGGCCTCAACCACCTCACCTGGGAGACCGGCGTACGGCTCGGCGGCCCCGAGGGCGAGGACGTGCTGCCCCGCCTGCTGGCCGAGCACGGGGACGCGGTCGCCGCCGACCTGCGCCTGCCCCGGCCGCTCCTGGACCGCCTGGGCGTCGTCCCCTCCTACTACCTGCGCTACTACTACGCCCACGACGAGGTCGTCGACGAGTCGCGCACCAAGCCGTCCCGGGCCGCCGAGGTCGCGGAGATGGAGCGGCAGCTGCTGGAGATGTACGGCGACCCCGCCCTGGACGAGAAACCGGCCCTGCTCGCCAAGCGCGGCGGCGCCTACTACTCCGAGGCCGCCGTCGACCTCGCCGCCGCCCTGCTCGGCGGCGCGGGCTCCCCGTACCAGGTGGTGAACACCCACAACCGGGGCACGCTGCCCTTCCTCCCCGACGACGCGGTGATCGAGGTGCCGGCGGCGGTGGGCGGCAAGGGTGCCTCCCCGCTGCCGGTGGCGGACGTGGACCCGCTGTACGCGGGGCTGATGGCGCACGTGACCGCGTACGAGGACCTGGCCCTGGACGCGGCCCTGCGCGGCGGGCGGGACCGGGTCTTCCGGGCGCTGCTCGCCCACCCCCTCGTCGGCCAGTACGCCTACGCCGAGCAGCTCACCGACCGGCTGATCGCGCACAACCGGGAGCACCTGGCGTGGGCCTGAGCGCAAGCGTCCTCGCCGTCGACGCGGGCAACAGCAAGACCGACGTGGCCGTGGTGGCGGCCGACGGCGAGGTCCTCGCCACGGCCCGCGGCGGGGCCTTCCGGCCGCCCGCCGTGGGTGTCGAGCGGGCCGTGGACGCCCTGGCGGACGCGGTGACACGGGCCTTCGCGGCGGCCGGGGTGACCGCCGTCGACCACGTGTCGGCGTGCCTGGCCAACGCCGACCTGCCCGTGGAGGAGGAACAGCTGGCCGCCGCGCTGCACGCGCGCGCGTGGGGCAGGAGCGTCGAGGTCCGCAACGACACGTTCGCGGTCCTGCGGGCGGGCGTCGCCGAGCCGTTGGGCGTCGCCGTCGTGTGCGGGGCGGGCGTGAACTGCGTCGGCATGCGCCCCGACGGCCGTACCGCCCGCTTCCCGGCCATCGGCCGCATCTCCGGGGACTGGGGCGGCGGCTGGGGCCTGGCCGAGGAGGCGCTGTGGCACGCCGCGCGCGCGGAGGACGGCCGGGGGGAGCCGACCGAGCTGGCCCGCACCCTGCCGGCCCACTTCGGCCTCGACTCGATGTACGCGCTCATCGAGGCCCTGCACCTGCGGCGGGTCGAGCCGGTGCGGCGGCACGAGCTGACCCCGGTGCTGTTCGCCACGGCGGCCGACGGCGACCCGGTCGCGCGGTCGGTCGTGGACCGGCAGGCCGACGAGGTGGTGGCCATGGCCACGGTCGCGCTGACCCGGCTCGACCTGCTGGCCGAACCCGCGCCGGTGCTGCTGGGCGGCAGCGTGCTGGCGGCCCGGCATCCGCAACTCGACGAGCGGATACGGGAGCTGCTGGCGGCCCGCGCCCCCAAGGCCGTACCCAGGGTGGTGACGGCCCGGCCCGTGCTCGGCGCGGTGCTGCTGGGGCTCGACCACGTGGGCGCGGCCCCCGGGGCCCGGGAGCGGGCCCGGGAGCGGGCCCGGGAGCACTTCACCGCCTGAGCCGCCACGGGAACCGAACCGGTTCCCGTGGCGTATTCATGGGCAGGGGTGGTGCGTTGCACCGGGATCACATCAAGATCGGACGAAGGCCGGTGCGAATGTCGGTGCGGACGGCGATACTTGCGGCGACGGATGACCATGGGGGAGGTCAGCGGTGACTCAACCGCCGAGGACCAGCGCGGCACCGCCGCCGGACACGGCGCCGCGCCGTACCGCCTTCGCCGAGGGCGTGGACCGGCTGCGCGCGGCGGCGGTCACCGAGCCGGGGCGGCTGCGCATCATCGGCGCGCTGCTCGCCGTGCTCGTCGTCGCCTTCGGCACCGTCACCGCCTGGCAGATGAACGAGCGGGCCGCGGCCGCCGACGACGTGCTGACCCGCAGCCAGCCGCTCAGCTCCGCGGCGGCCGGCATCTACCGCTCCCTCGCCGAGGCCAACACCGCGGCCTCCAGCGGCTTCCTGGCCGGCGGCCAGGAGACGGAGGACTCCCGCACGCGCTACGACAACGGGATCCGCGCGGCCGCCGAGGGGCTCGTGACGGCCGCCGCCAACTCCGAGCCGAAGTCGCCCGCGGCGACGACCATCGCGAAGCTCAACCGCCTGCTGCCCGAGTACAAGGGCCTGGTCGAGCGCGCCCGCACCTACAACCGGCAGGGCTTCCCGGTCGGCGGCGCCTATCTGCGCTACGCCAACGAGAAGATGCAGAAGGAGATGCTCCCGGCGGCGGAGGACCTCTACAAGAAGGAGAACCAGCGGCTGAGCGCCGACTACGGCGACGCCAAGCCCTACCCCTGGGCGGCGATCGCCCTCGGCGTCGTCCTGCTCGCCGCGCTGGCCTGGGCCCAGCGCCGCCACTACCGGCGCACCAACCGCGTCCTGAACCACGGCCTGGTCGCGGCGACCGCCGCCGGTGCCGTCGTACTGCTCTGGCTGGTCGTCGGCCACAGCGTCGCGCGGTCGAACCTGACCGACTCCCACGAGCACGGCGTCCGCTCCCTGAACGCGCTGAACGAGGCCCGCATCGCCTCCCTCAAGGCCCGGGGCAACGAGAATCTGACCCTGGTCTCCCGCGGCGCGGAGACGACCAAGGTGGGCGACAAGACGTACGACTCCTACGACCTGGCCTTCGGCAAGAACATGGACGGCCTCGGCAAGGCGCTGGCCGAGGCGGCACGGCTCGCCGACGACAAGGCGGGCGAACAGCCCGTCGACACGGCGAACGGCAACATGACGGAGTGGAAGAAGCGCCACACCTCGGCCCGTACGCAGGACGAGAACGGCAACTACCAGCAGGCGCTGAACCTGGTGATCGGCGGCGACGGCGCCACGGTGGAGTGCTTCGACGGCGTCGACGCCGCGCTCGCCGGCGCCCTCAAGCACGAGAAGGCGGAGTTCGAGCAGGCGGCGGGCGACGGCCTGGACGCGATGCGCTACCTGCCGCAGGGCGCGGGCGTGCTCGCCGCGCTGGGGGCGGCCGGCGCGCTCACAGGCATCGGCCGCAGGCTGTCGGAGTACCGGTGAGGCGGGGTGGCGTGAGGATGCGTGCGGGACGGTTGCGGACCGGTCTGAAGGGCTGGGGCGGCGTGGGGACGATGGCCTTCGCCTGTGTCCTCGCGGTGCTGGCGGCCCTGCTCCTGCCGATGCTCCCCTGGCACGGCACCGGTGGTGGCGGCGGCGGTGCGGACGACGAAGGCCACGGCGCCGCCCGCGGCAGCCAGGCGCGGGCCGCGCAGGAGTGCACCGACCCGGAGAAGCAGACCCTCGCCCCGTCCGGGGACGACGGGCCCACCATCGACGCGATCCGCGCCCGCGAGGGCGAGAAGCGCAAGCTGATCGTCGGCGTCGACCAGAACAGCTTCCGCTGGGGCTACCGCGACCCGAACAGCGGCGGCGACGCCGAGTTGGAGGGCTTCGACATCGACCTGGCGCACCGCATCGCGGGGGACATCCTCGGCGACGAGGACGCCGTGCAGTTCAAGGCGATACCGACGGACCAGCGCATCCCCGCGATCCAGGACGGCCGGGTCGACATGGTGGTCCGCACCATGACCATCAACTGCGACCGGCTGGAGGACGTCGCGTTCTCCGCCCCCTACTTCAGGACCGGCCAGCAGGTGCTGGCACCCAAGTCCTCGAAGATCACCGGGTACGACGGCACGCTGGCCGGCAAGGAGATCTGCACGGCGGCCGGTTCGACGGCGCTGAGCACGCTGGAGCAGGACCAGAAGGACGGCAGGCTCGCCGAGGGCGTCGACCTGCGCACCACCGTCCCCAACCAACTGGACTGCCTGGTAAGGCTCCAGCTCGGCGAGGTCGACGCGGTGGTCACCGACGGCGCCCTCGCCGCGAGCCAGGCCGCGCAGGACCCGACGGTCGAGCTGAAGGGCGACGCCTTCACGACCGAGTACTACGGCGTGGCGATGAAGAAGGACGCCGACGATCTGGTACGCCGGGTCAACCGGGTCCTCGAACAGTGGCGCGCGGACCGGGCCGACGGGTGGCAGAACTCGTACGAGGAGTGGCTGTCGGAGACCATGGACGACCCGGCGAAGTCGCTGCCGCCGACCCCGCAGTACCTGCGCAAGAGCTGACCGGCGGCGCGCGGCGCAGGCGAAGAGAGAGAACACCCGCACGGCACAGGCAAGTCCGCTACGGCGAGAGGTGATCGATGGGCGACACGGGACCCACCGGGCCGGTGATGGACCGGGACGAGGTGGACCGTGCGCTGGCGCGGCTCGGCGCGGAGCACGAGGCGATCGAGACCTCGCTCCTCGCCCTCCAGGACCACGCGGGCCGCAGACTCCTCGAGGGCGCCGAGCTGACCGGCGTCACCGCCGAGCGCTGGAGCGCCGCGGAGGCGTCGATCACGCTCCTGTGGACCTACTTCGACGCGTACACGGGCGCGCTGCGCACCGCCCGGGAGATCCGTTCCCGGCGCCGCTGGTCCAGCCGCGAGGACCTGGTGGAGCTGACGGAGCTGCTGCGCGGCGAGGCCGTCACGGTGGCCTCGGGTGCCGCCGCCACCGCCCACGCGCCCACCCTGCACGGCGGTCCCGGCCGGCTCAGCGAGCGGTACTCGCTGGTGACGCTGGTGGACCGGATGAACCAGCTCTACGCGACCTCCCTGGACATGGTGGTCGCCGCCGACGCGGTGTGGTCGGCGCTGCCCGCCCGGATCGATTTACTCGCCGCCGAGCTGCAGCGCACCCGCAAGCTGGCGCACTCCGTGGGCGTGCGCCCCGGCGAGCACCCGGCGGGCGACGACCTGGAGCGGATCACCCGCACCCTGACGCGGCTGCGCGAACAGGTGATCTCCGACCCGCTGGCCTTCTGGACGCCCGCCCAGGGCAGTTCGGCGCCGGGCGGCGGCCGTCCGGACACCACGGTGTACGACCGGGAGGCGCGCGCCCTGGAGGAGGTGCGCCGCGAGATCGACGCGGTGCTGGCCGTGCGCCAGGACGCCGAGCAGCGGATCGTGCGGCTGCGGGACGTGCTCTCGCGCGCGGACCGCACGCTCGCCGAGGCCCGCACCGCGCGCGGCGAGGTGCTGGCGAAGATCGCCGCGACGGAGGTGCCGGTCGTCGGCGGGCCGCCGATCGTGCTCCAGGAGCAGCTGGCGGCGGCCGCCGAGTACCGCAGGCACGCCCAGTGGCACCGGCTGTCGCCGCTCCTGGAGTCCCTGGAGGAGAAGGCGGAGGACGAACTGCTGCGGGCCCGGGAGTCGTTGACGGCGGTCACCGCGCCGCTCGCGGTCCGTGCCGAGCTGCGCGGCCGGCTGGACGCGTACAAGGCGAAGATGGCCCGGCTGGGCCACGCCGAGGATCCCGAGCTGGCCGAGAAGTACGAGAAGGCGCGCCGCATGCTGTGGAGCGCGCCCTGCGACCTGCGCGTCGCCGAGCAGGCCGTGCTGCGCTACCAGCACGCGGCGGCCGAACTGCTCGGCACCGCACGGCGCGTGCCCGGCCAGGGCGGGCCGGTGGACCGGACGGGGCCCGGCGCATGAGCGAGGACCGGAGCGACGAGGGGGAGGCAGCGTCATGAGTGAGGCAGGGCGGACGTGTCAGCGTCCCGGCTGCGGCGGGGCGTACGAGGACATGGGCGGCGGCGAGCTGTACTGCGACACGTGCGGCCTGGCGCCGGTCGTCGCGGCGGGCGGCGCGCTCGGCGCCACGCCGACCGGCGTCACCGGAGGCGGCGGGGGCGGGGGCGGGGGCGGGGGTTCGCACGGATCGCACGGGTCGAACGGGTCGCGCGGTTCGTCGGGCAGCGGCAGCTCGCGCTCCAGCGCCCGCAGTGCGCGCACGTCGTCCCAGTCGTCCCGCTCGTCGAAGTCCAGGCGTTCGGTGTCCGGCCGGCTCTCCCGGGCGGTCTCGGGCCGCTCCACGGGGCGTTCGGTGTCGGTGCGCAGCTCCGGTACGGGCGCCGCTTCCACCGGTCGCGGGCGCCTCGGCGTCGGTCTCGTCGAGGTACCGGCGGTGCCGCGGCCCGACCCGCGCGAGATGGTGATGGACCACCCGGAGGTGCCCGAGCGCAAGCGGTTCTGCTCGCGTTCGGACTGCGGGGCGCCGGTCGGGCGGGCGCGCGGCGAGCGGCCGGGCCGCACGGAGGGCTTCTGCACCAAGTGCGGCCACCCGTACTCGTTCGTGCCCAAGCTGAAGTCCGGGGACGTGGTGCACGGCCAGTACGAGGTGGTGGGCTGCCTCGCGCACGGCGGCCTCGGCTGGATCTACCTCGCCGTGGACAAGGCGGTCTCCGACCGCTGGGTGGTCCTCAAGGGCCTGCTGGACACCGGCGACCAGGACGCGATGGCGGCGGCGATCTCCGAGCGGCGCTTCCTCGCCGAGATCGAGCACGCCAACATCGTGCGGATCTACAACTTCGTCGAGCACCTCGACCAGCGCACCGGCTCCCTCGACGGCTACATCGTCATGGAGTACGTCGGCGGCAAGTCGCTCAAGGAGATCGCCAACGCCCGGCGCTCCCCGCAGGGCCGGCGCGACCCGCTGCCGGTCGAGCAGGCCTGCGCGTACGGCATCGAGGCGCTGGAGGCGCTCGGCCACCTGCACAGCCGCAAACTGCTGTACTGCGACTTCAAGGTCGACAACGCCATCCAGACCGAGGACCAGCTCAAGCTCATAGACATGGGCGCGGTACGCCGCATGGACGACGACGAGTCCGCGATCTACGGCACGGTGGGCTACCAGGCCCCGGAGGTCGCCGACGTCGGCCCGTCGGTGGCGTCCGACCTGTACACGGTCGGGCGCACCCTCGCCGTGCTGTCGTTCGACTTCCAGGGCTACACCACCGTCTACACGGACTCCCTCCCGGACCCCGACAGCATCGAGGTCTTCCGGCACTACGAGTCGTTCTACCGGCTGCTGGTGCGGGCCACCGACCCGGATCCGGCCCGCAGGTTCGCCTCCGCGCAGGAGATGGCGGAGCAGTTGACGGGTGTGCTGCGCGAGGTCGTCTCGCTCCAGACGGGCCGGGCCAGGCCCGCCGTCTCCACGCTGTTCGGGCCCGAGGTGCGGGTGACGGACACGGAGCTGTTCCCGCGCCTGGACGGCGAGGTGTCGCGGCTGGGGGCCAGGGCGCCGCGTACGAGAGGACGGCCGGGCGGCTCCGGTGCGGCCCTGCCGGGCGGGTCGGGCGCCGCGCCCGCGCTGCCGGGCGGGTCGGGTCCGGCCGTGGGCGCGCCGGGCGGCACCGTCGCGCACGCCCCGCCGGTCGGCGCGGGAATGGGGGCGGGGGCGGGGGCGGCCAGTACGCCGGTGGCCGCGTCCGGGGGCGCGAGCGCCTCGCTGCCGGGTGCGGTCAGCTCGGTCAACTCGGCCGGCTCGGCCGGCTCGGTCGGCTCGGTCGGCGGGCTCGGCACCGGGGCCTTCGGCCTGGTCAAGGATGCCGACGCGCCCACCGCCTCGCTCGCGCTGCCGGTCCCCCGGGTCGACGCCGGCGACCCCAACGCGGGCTTCCTGGCGGGCCTGATGGCGTCCGCGCCGGCCGAGCTGCTGACCGCGCTGGCCGCCGCTCCGGCGCCGTCGACCGAGACGCGGCTGCGGCAGATCCGGGCCCGGCTGGAGAACGGCGACGCGTCCGGCGCGCTGGAAGCGCTGGGGACCCTGGAGGGTGAGCGCCCCGACGACTGGCGGGTGGTCTGGTACCGCGGGCTGGCCGCGCTGGTGACCGGCGCCCACGAGGACGCCGCGCTGGCCTTCGACGCGATCTACGACGCCTTCCCCGGCGAGATCGCGCCCAAGCTGGCGCTCGGCCTGTGCGCGGAGGTGCTGGGGCAGCTCGACAACGCCGCCGAGTACTACCGGCTGGTGTGGTCCTCCGACCCGAGCCACGTCAGCGCGGCGTTCGGGCTGGCCCGGGTGCAGCTGGCCGCGGGTGACCGGGCAGCAGCCGTACGGACGCTGGAGTCGGTGCCGGAGTCGTCCGTCCACTGCACCGCGGCGCGGGTGGCGGCCGTCCGGGCGCGGCTGCGGCAGCGCACCGCGGCCGCGGGCGACCTGCGGTTCCTGGACGACCTGATCGCCGCCGCGCGGCAGGTCGAGGCGCTGGACGTGTACGGTCTGGATCCGGCGCGGCGCGAGCAGCTGTCGGCCGAGGTCCTCGGTTGCGCGCTGGACTGGGTACTCTCCGGAGGTCGGGGTTCCGTCCCTCCCGCCGCCGGGGGACGGACGCTGCTCGGCAGCGGCCTGGACGAACGCGGCCTGCGTTTCGGCCTGGAGCGTTCGTACCGCACGCTGGCCCGGCTGGCGCGGGGCGGCGAGGAGAGGATCGACCTGGTGGAACGTGCCAATCGTTACCGCCCCCGGACGTGGGTGTAGTTGATGTCGCAGAAGCCCCAGCAGGCCGCCGTGCCGAAGTGCCCGAGCTGCGAGGAACCCCTCGACTCGGGTGACCGGTTCTGCGGTGCGTGCGGATACGACCTGTCCGTCGTGCCCGCCCGGCCCGAGGACAGCCCGACCCTGGCCATCAACGGCGCGGTGCCCGCGCCGGACGGCGTGGACTGGCCCGCGGCCCGGGACTCGGACGGCCACGGCCACCCCGCCCCGGTGCACGCGGCGGCCGAACTGCCGGGCACCGACTCGGGCGGCTCCCCGCTGCCGCCGCCCCCGCCACCTCCCGCGGCGCCGCCTTCGGCACCGGCGGCTCCGGCGGCGCCCACAGCTCCGGCGGGGCCGCCCGCGGCCGGGGTGCGGTTCGACCGGCCGGGGGAGCCCGACGAGTACCCCTTGCAGGCGCCCGACCCGCGACTGACCGCGGAACAGGCCCCGGCCACCGAACCGGCTCCGGTCCCCGAACCGGCCGCGGCCGAGAAGGTGTGCGTGGCCTGCCGCGCGGGCCGGGTCGACGACGACGGCTACTGCGAGAACTGCGGGCACGCCCAGCCCCGCGAACGCGACCACATGGAGCAGGAGTCGGGCCCGATCGCCGCCGTCAGCGACCGCGGCCTGCGCCACCACCGCAACGAGGACGCGTTCTCGGTGGGCTGCACCGCGCTGCCCGACGGCGCCCCCGCCTCGGTGGCGATCGTCTGCGACGGCGTGTCCTCGGCGACCCGCCCCGACGACGCCTCGCTCGCCGCGTCCCGGGCGGCCGGTGAGTCGCTGCTCGGCGCCCTGCCGCGCGGCACGCACCCGCAGCAGGCCATGCACGACGCCATCCTCGCCGCCTCGCACGCCGTCAACGCGCTGGCCGACGAGCCCGCGACCGCCCGCGAACAGGCCCCGCACCAGAACGCGCCGGCCTGCACCCTGGTCGGCGCCGTGGTCACCGGCGGTCTGCTGGTCGTCGGCTGGGTCGGCGACAGCCGCGTCTACTGGGTCCCGGCCGACCGCGGCACGCCGCCCGCCCGGCTCACCGAGGACGACTCGTGGGCCGCGCAGATGGTCGCCGCGGGACTGATGAACGAGGCCGAGGCCTACGCCGACGAGCGCGCCCACGCGATCACCGGCTGGCTGGGCGCCGACGCCTACGAACTGGAGCCGCACACCGCGTCCTTCAAGCCGGACCGCGCCGGTGTGGTCGTGGTCTGCACGGACGGCCTGTGGAACTACGCGGAGTCCGCCGAGGAGATGGCCGAGGCCATGCCCCCGGACGCCGCCGACCGCCCGCTGCACGGCGCCCGCGTTCTGGTCGGCCACGCCCTGGACGGCGGGGGCCACGACAACGTAACAGTGGCCCTCCTGCCGTTCCCGGCCCCGCCGCAGGGGGCAGGATCGGCCTGAGGCCGCCGCACGGCCACGGGTGGAGGGGCGGCCTCGCGGACCGCAGGGGGCGGTCCGCGCCAGCAAGCCAAGACCCCCACCGCTGTGGGGACGTAGAGGGGGATGCGATCCGGCATGGCCAATTTCTCGAAGTCGAACGTGCCGCAGTTCGCGGTGGACGTCTACCAGAACGAGTACCTGCCCGAGGGCGGCCGTGAGGTCAACGCCATCGTCACGGTCACCGCGACCGGCGGCGGCACGGTCGGGAGCGCGGTCGCCGCGCCCCACCTTTACTCGCCCGGCCAGGGGCCGTCCGCCGCCGTGGCGTTGATGGTCGACTGCTCGGGCTCCATGGACTACCCGCCGACCAAGATGCGCAACGCCCGCGACGCCACGTCCGCCGCGATCGACACCCTGCGCGACGGGGTGCACTTCGCCGTGGTCGGCGGCACCCACGTGGCCAAGGAGGTCTACCCGGGCGGCGGCCGGCTCGCGGTCGCGGACGCCGCCACCCGGGAGCAGGCCAAGCAGGCGCTGCGCCGGCTGAGCGCGGGCGGCGGCACCGCCATCGGCACCTGGCTGCGGCTGGCCGACCGGCTGCTGTCCACCGCGGACGTCGCCATCCGGCACGGCATCCTGCTCACCGACGGCCGCAACGAGCACGAGTCGCCGGAGGACCTCAGGGCCGCGCTCGACGCCTGCGCCGGGCGTTTCACGTGCGACGCCCGGGGCGTGGGCACCGACTGGGAGGTGAAAGAAGTCACAGGGATCGCCTCCGCCCTGCTCGGCACCGCCGACATCGTCGCCGATCCGGCGGGCCTGGCCGCCGACTTCACGCGGATGATGGAGACGGCCATGGGCAAGGAGGTCGCGGACGTCGCGCTGCGGCTGTGGACCCCGGTCGGCACCACGGTGAAGTTCGTCAAGCAGGTCGCCCCGACCGTCGAGGAGCTGACCGCCCGCCGCACCGAGGCGGGGCCGCGGGCCGGTGACTACCCCACCGGTTCCTGGGGCGACGAGTCCCGTGACTACCACGTCTGCGTCGAGGTACCGGCCGCGGACCTCGGCCGGGAGATGCTGGCCGCCCGCGTCTCCCTGGTCATCCCGGAGCCCGACGGAAGTGTCCAGAACCTCGGCGCGCAGGGTCTCGTACGGGCCGTGTGGACCGACGACATGACCGCCTCCACGTCGATCAACCCCCAAGTCGCCCACTACACCGGGCAGGCCGAACTGGCACAAGCCATCCAGCAAGGGCTCGATCTACGCAAAGCGGGAGACATCGACGGAGCAACGGCCAAACTGGGTCGCGCGGTTCAGCTCGCGGGAGTCTCCGGAAACGCGGATACGGCGAAACTGCTTGCGAAGGTGGTGGACGTGGTGGACGCGGCGGCAGGTACTGTGCGACTGAAAGCGAAGGTGGAGGAGGCCGACGAGATGACTCTCGAGACCCGGTCGACCAAGACCGTTCGTGTGAAGAAGTGACGCTCAACAACCGCGCGACACTCCCGCAAGAGAGGGAAGCTCCGACATGCCGACCTGCCCGAACGGACACCAGTCGGGTTCCGACGACTGGTGCGAGGTCTGCGGTCACCGCATGGCCGGTGCCGTGCCGCCCCCTCCGCCGCCACCGCCTCCGGGCGGCGGCTACGGCTTCCCGCCACCAGCCGGCCCGGGTGGACCCGGCGGGCCGGGCGGTGGTCCCGGTGGCGGTCCGGGCGGTCCCGGCGGCGAGCCGCAGTTGTGCCCGCAGTGCCGCACGCCGCGTGAGGGCGGTGCGCCGTTCTGCGAGGAGTGCCGGTGGAACTTCCTGACCAACACCGCCACCTCGTACACCCCGGCCGCCCCGCGTCCGCCGGCGTCCGGTGGCCCGGCGCCGCAGTTCGGGCAGCCGCCCGCGGGTCCGTCGTACGGCGGCGGTGACTCGTACGACTACCAGGGCTCCCGCCCGTCCCAGATGAACCGCCCCGCAGAACCGATCCCCCCGGGCCCGCCGCCCTTCGGCTCCGACCCGTCGGGCCGCGGCGGCCCCGGTGGCCCGGGCGACCCCGGCGGACCCTTCGGCCCTGGCGGGCCCGGGGGTTCCGACAGGCCCGGCGGCTCCGGTGGGCCTGTCGCGCCCGGTGGGCCTGGTGGGTCTGGCGGGCCTGGTGGGCCTGGTGGTTTCGGCAGCCCCGACGGGCCCAACCGTCCCGGCGGTTTCGGCGGCCCGGGCAGCCCTGACGGGCCCGGCGGTTCCGGCGGCCCCAACGGTGCCGGCGGTTTCGGTGGGCCTGGCGGCCCCGGTGGTCCGGGTGGCCCCAACGGTCCGGGCGGGCCCGGCGGTTTCGGTGGGCCTGGCGGCCCCGGTGGCCCGGGTGGGCCCAACGGTCCGGGCGGACCCGGTGGTCCTAACGGTCCCGGTGGTTTCGGTGGGCCCAACGGCCCCGGTGGTCCCGGCGGCCCCAGCGAATTCGGCAGGCCTGGCGGTCCCAACAGCCCCGGTGGCCCCAACGGCCCCGGTGGTCCTAACGGTCCCGGCGGTTTCGGCGGGCCTGGCGGCCCCGGTGGCCCCGGCGGCTCCAGCGATTTCGGTGGGCCTGGCGGTCCCAACAGCCCCGGTGGCCCCAACGGCCCCGGTGGTCCTAACGGTCCCGGCGGTCCTAACGGTCCCGGCGGTTTCGGCGGGCCTGGCGGCCCCGGTGGTCCCAACGGCCCCGGCGGCTCCAGCGATTTCGGTGGGCCTGGCGGTCCCAACAGCCCCGGTGGTCCTAACGGTCCCGGTGGTCCCGATGACCCCAACAGCCCCGCTGGTCCCGGTGGCTTCAACGGCCCGGGGGGTCCAGGCGGGCCGAACGGTCCCTCCGGTCCTCCGGCCCCGCCCGGTTTCGGCAGCGATCCCTCGCGTCCGGTCCCGCCTCCGCCCGGCCCCGTCCCGTCCCCGCCCGGTGGCGCCGGAGCGCCTGGTGGGCCCGGCGGTCCCGGTGGCGCACCGCAGGGGTACCAGGCCGGTCCGCCGGCCCCGCCCGCCTTCCCGCAGGAGGCCAACCGCCCGCAGCAGGGCGGCCCGTCCTTCGGCGGGGACGACTGGGTGCTCTCCCCGCCGACGTCCGGCGCTCCCGGGGGCCCCGGCCAGGGCCCGGGCCAGGCCCAGGGCGGCGGCTACGGCTACCCGCAGCCCGGCGCCACCCAGGCACCCCCGCCCCCGCCCGGCCAGGGCTTCCCGCAGCGGCCCCAGCAGCCGACCACCTGGTCGGCGACGATCGGCCCGGACCGCGAGTACTTCATGGCGATGATGCAGCGCTCCGGCCCCGAGGCCGCGGGCCTGAACCTGCCCGCGTACTCGCCCGAGCAGCAGCGCACGCTCACCGGCAACCAGATCACCATCGGCCGCCGCAGGCACTCCACCGGCGACGTCCCTGACATCGATCTGGCCGTGCCGCCGGAGGACCCGGGTGTCTCGCACCAGCACGCGGTGCTGGTGCAGCAGCCGGACGGCAGCTGGGCGGTCGTCGACCAGAACTCGACGAACGGTACGACGGTCAACGGCGGCGAGGAGCCGATCCAGCCCTTCGTGCCGGTGCCGCTCCAGGACGGCGACCGGGTGCACGTGGGCGCCTGGACGACGATCACGGTCCGCCGGGGATAGCGCGGGAGGCGGTCTCCGTCAGGCGAACGGCCAGGCGTACGGCCCGTCGGGGTCGTCCAGCCACGCCCAGGCCCGTTCGCCGCTGACGGTGATGCCGTAGCGCTCGCGGCGCGGGGCGTCCTCGCGGTCCCACAGCGCGTACGCCTCCTGCGGATCGAGCCCGCCCCGGCTCAGCGACAGCAGGAAGCGGAACAGGTCGTCCTCCCGGGCCCGGCGCGGTACACCGCCCAGGCCCGGCGTCTCGGGCGCGGCGCGGTCCGCGCCGCGCAGCGGCACGAAGTACGCGGGCGTGTGCAGGAAGCGCCCCTCGGCGTGCTCGGCGTCGCGGACGGTGAGCACGACGAGGCCGGTGGCCAGCGGGGTGAGGATCCGGCCGCCGGGACGGCACTGGGCCGGCCAGGCGCGCGGCACCGAGGGCAGCGTGCAGGTGGCGAGGATCCGGTCGTAGGGGGCGTGTTCCGGGACGCCGCGGGCGCCGTCGCCCGTGACGACGGCCGGGTGGTACCCGGCGGCGTCCAGGTGCCGGCGGGCCGACTCGGTGATCTCGGGGTCCAGGTCGACGGTGGTGACCAGGTCGTCCGCGCCGAGCCGGTGGGCGAGCAGGGCCGCGTTGTAGCCGGTCCCGGCGCCGATCTCCAGGACCCGGTCGCCGTCCCGCACGTCCAGCTCCACCAGCATCATCGCCATCAGCGAGGGCTGGCTGCTGGAGGAGAGCAGTTCGCCGTCGCGCATCCGCGTCGCCAGCGGGGCGTCGGCGTACGCGCCGCGCACCCAGCGCTCGCGGGCGGCCGGGTCGGGGTCCTCGCCCCACCGGCGTTCGTAGCCGCCCCGGACGCCGACGTAGTAGTAGGGCACGAAGAGGTGGCGCGGGACCTCCCAGAACGCCTCCCGCCACACCGGGTCGGCCGTCCAGGCGCCGCTCAGCTCGATCTCCCGCACCAGCTCCGCCCGCGCGGAGGCGGCGAGGCTGTCCAGGTCCTCGTACCCGCCCATGCCTCCACAGTACGGGCCGGGCGGGCCGCGGGCAGGGGCCCTGGCGGGGTCCTAGGTCTTGAGTCCTATGCCCCCGGGTCTGAGACCATGGACGGCGTGAATGAGATTCGGCGCGGCACGCTTCAGGAGCAGACCTTCTACGAGCAGGTCGGCGGGGAGGAGACCTTCCGCCGACTCGTCCACCGCTTCTACGAGGGGGTCGCCGAGGACCCGATCCTGCGGCCGATGTACCCCGAGGAGGACCTGGGTCCGGCCGAGGACCGCTTCGCGCTGTTCCTCATGCAGTACTGGGGAGGCCCCACGACGTACAGCGACAACCGCGGCCACCCGCGGCTGCGGATGCGGCACGCCCCCTTCGCCGTCGACCGGGCCGCGCACGACGCCTGGCTGAAGCACATGCGGGTCGCGCTCGACGAGCTGGGCCTGTCCGAGGAGCACGAGCAGACGCTGTGGAAGTACCTGACGTACGCGGCGGCCTCGATGATCAACACCCCGGGCTGACCGGTCCCGTCGTCCGGTCCCGCCGTCCGATTCCGCCGTCCGATTGCGTCGTCGAATCCCTGACTGACGGGCGCATTCCGGTCAGCCGACGCCGGATTCCGGTCACAATCCGGTCAAGTCCAAGTCCCAGGCGGTTACTTCCGTACCTCCACCTCTGACAACATCCCGGAGAGGTCTGGACAACAGCGGCGGGGGGCCGGGTGGCGGGGTACGGGGGGCTCATGGGGTTCGTGCTGCTGCGGGCGCGTGCGCACCGCCTGCTGCTGGCCGCGGCCCTGCTCACCGTCCTGCTGACCACCACGGTGCTGGCCACCCTGACCGCCTACTCGGGCGCCATCGGCGACGCGGCCCTGCGGCACTCCCTCGCGGACTCGCGCACCGGGGCCGACGCCGCGCTGATCGTGAAGGCGGACGTACCGGCGGCACAGCGGTCGGCGGCGGACGCCACCGTGCGCGAGGGCGCCGCGAAGACCTTCGACGGGCTGCCGCGGACGGTACGGACCCTGGTGCGCTCGGGCCCGTACGCGCTGCCCGGCTCCCTGCGGCCCCCGACCGAGCGGTCCGGCGACCCCGATCTGACCTTCTTCGCGGCGCTCGACCCGACGCAGGTCCGCGTCGACGAGGGACGGCTGCCCAAGGACGGGGACGGGGACGCGAACGAGGACGGCGGCGGGGACTCCGGCTCCGACGGCGCGGTCGAGGTGGCGGTGCCGGTGGCCGCCGCGGAGCGCATCGGTGTCCGTACCGGCGACCGGCTCACCCTCACCGACCGGCTCGACGGCCCGGCCGTCGACATCGTGGTGAGCGGCGTGTACCGGCCGGTCGACGCCGGGTCGCCGTACTGGCGCCTCGACGACCTGGCCGGGCGCGGCCTCCAGCAGGGCGGCTTCACGACGTACGGGCCGCTGCTCGCCCCGCCCGGTGCGCTGAGCGGCGGCCGGGTCAGCGCGGGGTCGTCCGGATGGCTGGTGACGGCGGACTACTCGTCGCTGACGACCGGGCGGACCGCGGCCCTCGGGGACGCGGCCCGGGACGGCCTGGCGTGGCTGCGCGAGCAGCAGGTGCTCAGCGGCACCACCGCGGCGACCACCGATCTGGCCGCGATCCTGGAGCGGCTGGACCGTTCGCTGGAGGTGTCCCGTTCCACCCTCCTGGTCATCGCCTCGCAGCTGGTGCTGCTCGCGGGCGGCGCCCTGCTGCTGGTGGCGCGGCTGCTGAGCGTCGAGCGGGCGGGCGAGCTGCGGCTGCTGCGGGCGCGCGGCGCCTCCCGGGCCCGGCTGGCGGCCGGATCGGCGCTGGAGGCGCTGATGCTGGCCGTGCCCGCGCTGGTCTGCGCGCCGCTGCTGGCCGGACCGCTGGTCGGTCTGCTGGTCGGGCAGGGGGCGCCGGCCCGGATCGGGCTGGGCTGGGAGCCGACGGCGGGCGGCAGCGGCACCGTGTGGCTGGTGGCGGCGGTCGCGGCGCTCGGGTGCACGCTGGCCGTGACGCTGCCGGCGCTGACCCTCGCGCCGGAGGCCGGCGGCGGACGGCCCCGGACGCTGCCGGGCTGGCTGCGGGCCGGTGCGGACGTGGGTCTGCTGGTGATCGCCGGTATCGCCTACTGGCAGCTGGACCAGCAGACCTCCGCCGCCGGGACGGGCGACACCGACGCCCCGGGCACCCTGGGGGTCGATCCGCTGTTCGTGGCGACGCCGACGCTGGCGCTGCTGGCCGGGACGGTGCTGGCGCTCAGGCTGCTGCCGCTGGTGGCGCGGCTCGCGGAGCGCCGGGCGGCGAGCGGGCGCGGCCTCGCGGCGGCGCTGGCGGGCTGGCAGCTGAGCCGCCGTCCGATGCGCGGGGCGGGTCCGGTGCTGCTGCTGGTGCTCGCCGTGGCGCTGGGCACGGTGGCGATCGGGCAGGGCGCCTCGTGGTCCCGGTCGCAGGACGACCAGGCCGACTTCCGCACCGGGGCGCCGATCCGGGTGCAGGCCTCGGGCACGCTGGGCCCGGGCCGCACCGACCAGGTCGCGGGCGTCCCGGGGGTGGCGGAGGTCGCCCCCGCGGCCCGGTCCGAGGTCTCCCTGTCGGGCGACCGGACGGCGACGGTGCTCGCGCTGGACACCTCGCGCGCGGCGGACCTGCTGCTGATGCGCCCCGACCTGGCCGACGAGTCGCCGCGCGGGCTGCTGTCCGGCATGGCGCCGCAACAGCCGTCGAAGGGCGCGACGATCCCGGCGGGCACGGCCCGGCTCACACTGGCGGCGACCCTTGCCGTCCCGGGCCTCGACCCGGCCCACGCCGGCTCCCGCTCGGCGGACGTGACGGTCACCGTCGAGGACCGCTGGGGCAGCCCGTACCGGCTGGCGGCCGGTTCCCTGACCGGCGACGGCCGGGAGCACACCCTCGACATGGACGTCTCCGCGGGACCGCTCACACTGACCGGCATCGAGTTCACGGTGGTCCAGCCCGGCGGCGAGAGCGAGGAACACCGCCTGACCGTACGGCAGATGACGGCCACGGCCGCCGACGGAACCACCCGGCCGGTGCCGCTGCCGGACGCCTGGACGGCCGGGTCGGAGCTGGCGCCCCCGTCGGCCGCGCCGAACGCGCCGGGCGCTCCGTCCACTCCGCGCCTGCTGAAGCCGGGGCCGCTCGCCGTCGAGTACTCCACGGGCTACTCGGAGGCCGGCGGCTGGAAGATCACCACGCTGACCGTGCGGCTGCGGGTCGCGCAGCCGAAACCGGCCGAGGTGACCGCCGTGGCCACCGACCGCTTCCTCGACTCCTCGGGGGCGAGCACCGGGCAGCGGGTCACGGTGCTGATCGGCGGCCACGACGTCCCGGTGCGGATCGTGCGCTCCGTGCGCGAGCTGCCGGGCACCGGGCCCGAGACCCCCTCGGCGCAGTTCGGCGGCGCCCTGCTGGTCGACCTGCCCGCGGTCAACCGGCACCTGCAGGCCAAGTACGGCGCCTCCGTCGCGCCCACCGAGTGGTGGCTGCGGACCGGGCCGGGCAGGACCGACGAGGCGGCGGCGGGCCTGCGGGCCTTCCCGGACACCGCACCGGCCCAGGTACTGGTACGCGACGAGGTCGCCGAGCGGCTGCGGGACGACCCATTCGGCGCCGGTCCCGGAGCCGCGTTCGCCGCGGCGACCCTGGTGGCGGCGGCGCTCGCGGCGGTCGGCTTCGCGGTGAGCGCGGCCGGGTCGCTGCGCGAGCGGGGCACCGAGTTCTCCGTACTGCGTGCCCTGGGCGCCTCGCGCCGCCGGCTGGCCCGCACGGTCGCCGCCGAGCAGGGCGTGCTGACCGGCCTCGCGCTGCTGACCGGCGCCGCCCTGGGCGCGGTCCTGACCCGGGCGGTGATCCCGCTGACCGTACTGACCCCGCAGGCCACCCGGCCCGTGCCGGACGTGCACGTGGCCCTGCCGGGTGACCGCATCGCCCTGCTGCTGGCCGGCATGGCCGTCGTCCCGCTCCTGGTCACCGCGGCACTGGCCCTGCGCCGCACCGACACGACGGTGACCCTCAAGGACCACGGAGGTACCGGCCGGTGAGCCCCGTGACCGCCCCACCACCGGCTGGGAAGGCCACCACCGTGCCGGTGACCGGCACCGTGCCGGTGACCGCCACCATGCCGGTGACGGGCGCCGTACCGGTGACCGCCACCATGCCGGTGACCGACGCCGCACCGGTGACCACCACCATGCCGGTGACCGACGCCGCACCGGTGACCACCACCATGCCGGTGACCGACGCCGCACCGGCGGCCACCGCCGCACGGGCGCCGCGTCGCAGCCGCACGGCGGCGGCCCCCGAAGGACAGGGAGGTACCGGACGGTGAACCGCGTGACCGCCCCCTGGGTGCGCACCCGGCTGCGGGCCGCCCCCGGCGCCGCCGTCGCGCTGGCGGTGCTGGTGGCGCTGACCGCGTGCCTGGCCGCCGCGTTCCCCCGGGCACTGGACCGGTACACGGACGCCGGTCTGCGCCAGGCCGTGGAGCGCACCCCGGTCGACGAGAGCAGCATCCTGGTGACCGCGGGGCCCGACCTCGACGGAGGGCTGGCCCACACGGAGGAGAGCGTCCGGCCCGAACGCCTCACCGAGCTGTACAGGTCCACCCTCGACACGGTCGAACGGCCGCTGGTCATCGACGCGAAGCGGTCCTCCTACGGCGTCCGCACCACCGACACCCTGCCCTCGCCGGACGAGTGGCTGCCCCGGCCCGACGGCCTCCCCGCGGAGATGCTCCTCGCCGCCCCGCACGGTCTCGCCGACCACACCCGGCTGAGCTCCGGCCGGCTGCCCGAGGTCCCCGGCGGGGAGACGAGCATCGAGACCACCGAGGTGCAGGCCGCGGTGACCGAGGAGACGGCCCGCACGCTGCACGTCGAGGTGGGCTCGGTCATCCACGTGTCGGCCCACCAGGACCTCACCGTCCGCGTCACCGGCATCGTCACGCCCGAGGACGCCGACAGCCCCTACTGGTCCGTCGACCCCCTGCTGCGCGCCCCTTCCCTGCGGCGCGTGCCGGGGCCGATGGGGGCCTCCAACCCCTCCTACTGGGTCGGCGGTCTGCTGCTCGCCCCCGAGGCGGCCCCCGCGGTGCTGGGCGCGACCTCCACCGTCCGCTACTGGCACCTGACCCCCTCCCCGGACGCCCTGCACAGCCGCGACCTCGACGGGCTCGCCTCCGCGGTGGCCTCCCTGGAGTCCGGTCCCGGCCTGGAGCGGCTGCACGCGACGATCAACCCGCTCACCGACGTCACGACGGGACTCGACGCCGCCTTCACCGCGTACGAGGAACTCCGCGGCGACATCGGCCCGCTGGTCGTCGTCGCCGCGTCGGGCGCGGGCACGGTCGCCGCCGTGGTCCTGCTGATGGCGGGCGGCCTGGCCGGTGAGCGGCGCCGCGCCGAGCTGGCCCTGCTGCGCGCCCGCGGCGCCTCCGTACGGGGCATGGTGGGGCGGCTGCTCGCCGAGACGGCCGTCGTGGCCGTGCCCGCGGGTGCCCTCGGGTTCGGCGCGGCCCTGCTGGCGCTGCCCGGCGCCCGGCTGCTCCCCGCACTCTGGGCCGCCGCCGCGGTCACCGCCGTGGCCACTCTCGCGCTGCCGCTGCGGGCCGCCGCCGCCCACCACGCCGTACGGATCCACGACGGCCGGCGCGACGTGGCGTCCGTGCGGGCGTCCCGGCGCCGTACCGTCGCCGAACTGACCGTCGTGGTCCTCGCGCTCGGCGCGGTCGAGATGCTGCGCCGGCGCGGGGCGACGGACGGCGCCGGTGACCTGGTGGCGATGGCCCCGGTCCTGGTCGGAGTGATCGCCGCGCTGGTGCTGGTGCGCCTGTACCCGCTGCCGCTGCGCGGGCTGGCCCGCCCGGCCGGGCGGCTGCGGGGCGCCGTCGGGCCACTCGCGCTGGCCCGGGCGGGCCGTACCTCCGCCTCCGCCGTGCTGCCCCTGCTCGCCCTGCTGACCGCGTTCACCGTGGCGGCGTTCGGCGGGTCGGTCCTCAACGGCGTGGCCGACGCCCGCGACCGGGCGGCACTCCTGTCGGTCGGCGCCGACGCCCGGGTGGAGGCGGAGGCCGCGCTGCCCGCCGGGCTGACCGGCCGTCTCGGGCAGGTGCCCGGGGTGCGGGAGGTCACCGAGGTCGGCATCGACTACCAGGCCGAGATCCAGAACGGCCGCCAGTCGCTGCCGCTCACGACGGTGGACCCGGCCGACTACGCGGCACTGGCCGGGCGGACGGGCCTCGGCGCCTTCCCCGCGGGCGAGCTGGGGCGGCCCGACGGCGCCGAGGGCGGCTCCGAGGACGCCGTCCGGCCGGCGCTGGCCTCCCCCGCGGTCGCCGAACGGCTGGGCAGCGGCCCCTTCCGGGTGCGCCTGGCCGACGGCACCCTCGCCACCCTGCGGATCGTGCTGGTCCGCGACCGCACCCCGGCCGTGAACGGCGAAGACTTCCTCCTCGTGGACCGGGCGGGACTGCCGGCCGCGGCCACCCGGCCGAACGTGGCGCTGCTGACCGGCGGCGACCTGGACGCGGGCGCGGTGCACCGGGCGGCGGACGACGCCGGCACCGTCCACCTGCGGTCCGAGGAGCGCGGCACCTACGTGGACTCCCCGCTGCAGTCCGGCGGGGAGCGCATCTACACGGCCGCCGTGGCCGCCGCCGCCGGCTACGCCGCCCTGGCCCTGCTGCTGTCCCTCGCGAGCGCCGCCCCCGAACGCGCCGCGCTCCTGGCCCGGCTGCGCACCATGGGCCTCACCCGCGCCCAGGGCCGCCGCCTGCTGGTCCTGGAGTCCCTCCCGCAGGCGCTGCCCGCGGCTCTGGGCGGCATCCTGACCGGCTGGGCCGCCGTACGTCTCCTCTCCCCCGGCATCGACCTGACCACCCTCGCGGTGCCGGCGTCGACATCCCCGGCGGGGCGCGCGGAACTGAGCGCCGACCCGTGGTCGCTGGCCGTCCCGGCGGTGGCGGTGCTGGTCCTGGCGGTGGGGGTGGCGGCCGTCCAGGCGTGGTGGTCGGGCCGGCGCGGAGCGGTGGCCGAACTCAGGGCGGGCGACGCGCGGTGAGGGCGCGAACGCAGACACGGCGGACCGCGGACGCGGACACGGAGGAGACCCGATGACGACCGACCCCACCCTCGCGGAGCTGGCCGACCGCGCCACGGCGTCCCGGGACCGGCCCGCCTACGGGCACGACGCCCTGATCACCTGCGACCGCCTGGTCCGGATCTTCAGCGCGGACGGGGTGGAGGTGCAGGCCCTGCAGGGACTCGACCTCCTGGTCCGGGAGGGCGAGCTGATGGCCCTGGTGGGCGCCTCGGGCAGCGGCAAGTCCACGTTGATGAACATCCTGGCCGGTCTGGACACGCCCACCGCCGGGGCGGCCCGGGTCGCGGGGCGCGACCTGCTCGCGATGACGGCGAAGGACCGCCTCGCCTACCGCCGTACGGTGGTCGGCTTCGTGTGGCAGCAGACGTCCCGCAACCTCATGCCCTACCTGACGGCCGCGCAGAACGTGGCCCTGCCCATGCAGCTGTCCGGCACCGGTGGACGCCGGGCGGCGCGCACCGAACGCGCGCTGGAGCTCCTGGACCTGATGGGCATCGCGGACTGCCGCGACCGGCGCCCGCAGCAGATGTCCGGCGGGCAGCAGCAGCGGGTCGCCATCGCCGTGGCCCTCGCGGGCAACCCGTCCGTGCTGCTGGCGGACGAGCCGACGGGCGAGCTGGACTCCCACACCGCGGAACAGATCTTCGCCGCGTTCCGCACGGCCAACGAACACCTGGGCACCACGGTCGTCATCGTCACCCACGACCAGGCGGTGGCCGGCGAGGTCCGCCGCACCGTCGCCATCCGCGACGGCCGCACCTCCACGGAGGTCCTGCGCCGCAGCGAGGTGGACGCCGAGACCGGCCACGAGACGGTGGTGGCCCGCGAGTACGCCATGCTCGACCGCGCCGGCCGGCTTCAGCTGCCCGCCGACTACACCGCGGCCCTCGGCATGCGCGACCGCGTCGCCCTGGAGCTGGAGAGCGACCACATCGCCGTACGCCCGGACGACAGCGAACCCCAGCACTGAGCGCCGGGGGCGGCGGCCCGGGCGGCCTCAGCGCACGCTGATGCCCAGGGCCCCGGTCCCCGCCCGCCGCAGCGCGACGGACCCGAAGGGCGTACGCAGCCGCAGCCACGCGCCGGAGGACAGCAGCTTCGGCGCGCCCTCGTCCGATCCGGAGCCGGAGCGTGCGCCCTGACCGGGGCCGGAGCCCTGACCGGGGCCGGAGCCCTGACCGGGGCCGGGCGCTCCGCGCGTCCGCAGGAACCCGAGCGACTGGGCCGCGTGCACGGCCCGCACCGGCAGCCCGGTCTCCCCGACGGTCCGGGACCAGATCTCCCGCCCGACCCGGTCCAGCTCGGCCCGCGTCCGGTCCTCGGGGGCCAGCTCCTCCATGCGGGTACGGAACTCCGCCACCGCGGCGGCGACCAGCGCGCGCAGGGCGTCCGGGCCGGGCAGCCCCGCCTCGGTCCGCCAGCCCCCGCGCGGGGGCAGCACCCCGGCCCAGGGCGGCCCGGTCACCGCGCCCGGCACACCGGAGGTGGCCGCCTGCTCGTCCACGGACTCGAGCAGCTCACCGGCGGAGACGGTCACGTCGAGCGTGTCGTCGAGCCCGTTCTCGTACGGCTTGGCCAGCCGGACCGCGCGCACCGCCAGCACCTCGAAGGAGGGCGGCCGGCCGAAGACGGCGAGGGCCGTGCCGGCCGCCTGGAGGCGCACCGCGGCCGAACGGTCGTAGTGGAGCAGCCGGGAGAGGAAGGCCGCGAGGTCCGCGGCCTCCCCCTCGTCGGCGAGGTGGAGCACCGTCATGCGGCGACGGCCTCCTCCTTGGCGTCCGTGTACTCCTGGAGGAACTCCCGCTCCTCGGCGGTGAGCCGCCGGGGCCGCTGCGCCTCGAAGTCGAACGGCACGATCACCGTGGAGGCGCGGACGTAGACCACGTCCCCGTCCTTGACCTCGTAAGTGAGGGTGAAGGAGGCGGCCCTGATCTCCGTGACCCACAGCTCGATGTCGACCGGGTGGTGCCGGTGGACGAGCTGCCGCTTGTAGTCGATCTCATGGCGTGCCACCACCGACCCCTGCTTGAAGTCCTTCTCCGGGCGGAACAGGAAGTCGATACGGGCCTCCTCCAGGTAGCGGAGGAAGACCACGTTGTTGACGTGGCCGTACGCGTCCATGTCCGCCCAGCGCAGTGGGCAGCGGTAGATGTGCCGCAAGATCAGCCCCGGGTCAGCTTCTTGTAGGTGGCGCGGTGCGGACGGGCGGCGTCGGCGCCGAGCCGCTCGACCTTGTTCTTCTCGTACGACTCGAAGTTGCCCTCGAACCAGAACCACTTGGACTCGCCCTCGTAGGCGAGGATGTGGGTGGCCACCCGGTCCAGGAACCACCGGTCGTGGGAGACCACCACGGCACACCCGGGGAACTCGAGCAGCGCGTTCTCGAGGCTGGAGAGCGTCTCCACGTCGAGGTCGTTGGTCGGCTCGTCGAGGAGGAGCAGGTTGCCGCCCTGCTTGAGGGTGAGCGCCAGGTTCAGCCGGTTGCGCTCGCCGCCGGAGAGGACCCCGGCCGCCTTCTGCTGGTCCGGCCCCTTGAACCCGAAGGCGGAGACGTACGCGCGCGACGGCATCTCCACCTGGCCCACGTTGATGTAGTCCAGCTCGTCGGAGACGACGGCCCACAGGGTCTTCTTCGGGTCGATGTGCTCGCGGCTCTGGTCGACGTAGGAGATCTTGACGGTGTCGCCGACCTTGATGGTGCCGGAGTCCGGCTCCTCGAAGCCCTGGATCATCTTGAACAGCGTGGTCTTGCCGGCGCCGTTGGGCCCGATGACCCCGACGATCCCGTTGCGCGGCAGCGTGAAGGAGAGGTCGTCGATGAGGACCTTCTCGCCGAAGGCCTTGCTGAGGTTGTTCACCTCGACGACGACGTTGCCCAGGCGCGGGCCCGGCGGGATCTGGATCTCCTCGAAGTCCAGCTTCCGCATCTTGTCGGCCTCGGCGGCCATCTCCTCGTACCGCGCGAGGCGGGCCTTGGACTTGGCCTGGCGCCCCTTGGCGTTGGAGCGCACCCAGTCCAGCTCGTCCTTGAGGCGCTTCTGCCGCTTGGCGTCCTTCTGGCCCTCGACCTTGAGGCGGGTGGCCTTGGTCTCCAGGTACTTGGAGTAGTTGCCCTCGTAGCCGTGCAGGCGGCCGCGGTCGACCTCGCAGATCCAGCCGGCGACGTTGTCCAGGAAGTACCGGTCGTGGGTGACGGCCACGACGGTGCCCTCGTACTTGGCGAGGTGCTGCTCCAGCCAGTTGACGGACTCGGCGTCGAGGTGGTTGGTGGGCTCGTCGAGGAGCAGCAGGTCGGGCGCCTCCAGCAGCAGCTTGCACAGCGCCACACGCCGCTTCTCACCACCGGAGAGGTTCACGACGGGCCAGTCGCCGGGCGGGCACCCCAGCGCGTCCATGGCCTGCTCCAGCTGGGCGTCGAGGTCCCACGCGTTGGCGTGGTCCAGCTCCTCCTGGAGCTTGCCCATCTCTTCCAGCAGCGCGTCCGAGTAGTCGGTCGCCATCTGCTCGGCGATCTCGTTGAACCGGTCGAGCTTGCCCTTGACCTCGGCGACACCCTCCTGGACGTTCTCCAGGACGGTCTTCTCCTCGTTGAGCGGGGGCTCCTGGAGCAGGATGCCGACGGTGTAGCCCGGGGACAGGAAGGCGTCCCCGTTCGACGGCTGCTCCAGCCCCGCCATGATCTTCAGAACGGTCGACTTGCCGGCCCCGTTCGGTCCGACCACACCGATCTTCGCGCCGGGCAGGAAGCTCAGGGTGACGTCATCAAGGATCACCTTGTCGCCGTGCGCCTTGCGCGCCTTGCGCATGGTGTAAATGTACTCAGCCAAGAGAAACCGTCCGGCAGCTTGATCAGGCAGTGGGCAGATACACCCCATCTTGCCGCACCGCCACCCCTGCGCGGAAACGCGTTCCCGGCGGGGCCTCTGACCTGGCCTTTCCTGGATGCCGCCGGAGCCTCACCTGTCACTGCCGGTCGCCATCGATCGGCCTCGGGCACCCTCGCACGGCCCAGGGACGGCCCAGCCGGAGGGTGCCGCTCCCCCGCCACGCGGCGCTACGGTGCTGCCGTGACCGGCTCGTCGGAGCGCCCTCTCCTCTTCCTCGACGTGGACGGCCCACTGATCCCGTTCGGGTCGTCGGCCGGCCATTCGGAGGTCGCTACCGCCTCCTCGACGACCGTCGATCAGGGGAACCCGCTGCTGGCCCGACTCGACCCCGGGATCGGGGCGCGCCTCATTGCTCTGGGCTGCCGGCTCGTCTGGGCGACGACCTGGATGGAAGAGGCGAACGAAGCCGTCGCCCCGCGCATCGGCCTGCCGAGGCTGCCGGTGCTGGAGTGGCCGGACACCGACGCAGGAGGAGCCCCGCGAGGTCTGCACTGGAAGACTCGCCCCATGGTCGAGTGGGCCGCCGGCCGACCCTTCGTCTGGGTCGACGACGAGATCAGCGCGATAGATCGCCTCTGGGTCCACGCCGGCCACCCTGGGCCTTCACTGCTGCACCGGATCGAGCCGACCAAGGGCCTCGGTGGCACCGACTTTGGCGTGCTCGCCGCATGGCTCGATGCCGTCGTGCCGAGATGAGCACACCTCAGGCTCGATCTACCGCCCCCGCGTGAGGGTCCGACCGGATGATCGAACCCTTCGGCATGCAGCTTGTTGAGAGCCGAGTTGTCGACGTCGCCCCGCCACTCATACGTGATCGTCGTGATCCAAACCCAGCTAGCGGGTCAGCGTCTCGAAGCCGACATCGTCGCAGTACTGCACAACGAGCCCCTCCGCCTCGGAGTCACTGTTGTTCATCGCTGCCACCGTCGCCTCCGCCAAGGTGCGGCCTCCGTCAACGGTCTCATCCCGGAGTGGTCGCATCGCGAGGAAGGCGTCCTGAGCGACGGCCCCGACCTCGTCGTACTCCGACGGCTCCGGCGTGTCCGTGCCCGCCGCGTTCCGCGCCTTCTGCCACGCCCCCAGCTGCGTGCAGTAGTTCTCCCGCTGCGCGGTCAGCCGCTCCTCGTCCCCGCCCTCGGACGAGGAACACCCGGCCGTCACCGCCACCAGGGCGAGGACCGGGACTACCGCCTTAAGCACGCGCACCACGTTGCCCCCGACTGAAACTGCGTCCGCTCGTACCCGTCACCCGCAACTCCCGCAGCAGGATACCCGCGTGGGCCTCGCGACCGCGCTCCGCGAGCACATGGCGGTCTTCCCGCCCTTGGCCGTCACCCTGCCCTGGCTGACTCCGACCGGTCCCGAGGTCACTCACCGGCTCCTTTTCACCAGCGGTATCGGCGCAGCCATCTGGAGCCAGGCGTTCAACGACCAGTCCTGGAAGCCCGCTCTCGCCTCCGCCGGCATCATCCCGGCCCCCGAGAAGGGCAAGCGCTGCGCCATCGTGCCCCCGTGACCGGTGCCGTGGAGCGCCTTCTTTGCTTCGCCGACGTCGCCGATTCGCGCCCTGCGGACACCGTCCGCGGGGAATCATTGGGTGCGACGTCGTGACGGGGGCGCAGCGAGGGGGATGGGGAAGAGTGCCAGCAGCGGTGGAGTCGGTCTTCGTCAGTTATGCAGGGCCGGACCGGGCCTGGGCGGAGTGGGCGGCATGGCACCTGCGGGAGGTGGGCCATGCCGTGGAGCTGGACGTCTGGGACTGGCGGATCGGCGACAACTTCATCGAGCGGATGAACGACGCGATGCGGCGTGCCACGACGGTGGTGGCGCTGTTCTCCAACAACTACTTCGATCCCGCGCGGTGGACCCGGGAGGAGTGGACCTCCGTCGTCGCGCGCCGTGAGCGCATCGTCCCGGTGACCGTCGAACCCCTCACGGCGTCGGACATCCCGGACATCCTGACCGCCGTCATCCGCAAAGACCTGCACAGCCTGGACGAGCAGGCCGCCATCACGGCGCTGCTGGAGGCCGTCAGCGGCCCCACCGGCCCGCGCACGGCACCCAGTTTCCCCGGCGCGCCCGCACCGGTGCACGCCGCTCCGGCCGGGAGCGCACCGGGGCAGCGTCCCCGGCTGCCCAGCGGCGCGGGCCTGCCGCGGGTGTGGAACGTGCGAGACCGCAATCCTCACTTCACCGGGCGGGAGGCTCTGATCTCCCGGATTCGCGAGGGCCTGCTCGGCGGCCGGCAGGCCGTGGTCCAGGCCCTGCACGGCCTGGGCGGCATCGGCAAGACGCAGATCGCCCTGGAGTACGCCCACCGCTTCGCAAGCCAGTACGACACGGTCTGGTGGATCGACGCCGCGCAGGCCGACCAGATTCTCGTCCGCTACACCGAACTGGCCGCCCGGCTGGGCATCGCCAAACCGGAGGCCGGCGCCGAGCACAACGCCCGCACGCTGCTGGAACATCTGCACACCCAGGATCGCTGGCTGATCATCCTGGACAACGCCGACGATCCCCACGACTTCGAAAGCCTGATCCCCACCGGGCCCGGCCACGTCCTGATCACGTCACGCAACCCGGGCTGGAACGACCGGGTCCACAGCCTGAACCTGGGTGTCTTCGCCCGCAGCGACTCCCTGGCCTACCTCACCGCCCGCATGCCCGGCATCACACCCGACCAGGCCGGCGGCCTCGCGGACGACCTCGGCGACCTGCCCCTCGCCCTGGCCCAGGCGGTCGGTGTCATCACCAGCGGCATGACCCTGGATCGCTATCGCCATCTGCTCACCGAGAAGACCGCCGCGCTCATGGCCAACGGCGGTCCGCCCGGCTACCCCGCTCCGTTGGCCGCCGCCGTGGACATCGCCACCAACCGTCTGACGGGCGACCACCCGGACGCCGCCGACCTGCTCCGCCTCGGCGCCTTCCTCGGCCCCGAACCGATCCCCACCGCCTGGCTGGAAGCCGTCCGCGACCGGCTGAGCACCATCGCCGTCGGCCCGGACGACATCATGTGGCCGCAGACCGCCCTGCGGCCCCTGGCCCGTTACGGTCTCGCCCGCGTCGACCACGAGACCTTCCAGATCCACCGGCTCACCCAGGCCATCCTCCGCGACCGGTCCGGTCAGGCCGACACCGACAGGTCGCAAGACGATGTCGCCACGATCCTGACCACCGTGGCCCCCGGCGACCCCGACACGCCCGCCGCCTGGCCCCGGTGGGCCGCCTGCACGACCCACCTCGCCGCGCGGAAGGACACCGCGACCAGTCGCCCGGAGCTGCGCCGGGCGCTCGTTCGGGCAGCGCGTTACCTGATCAAGAGCGGCCAGGAACGCACCGCCCGCGACCTCATCTCCGCCCTCCACGAGGACTGGACCGGCGTCCTCGGCGAGGATCACCCCGACACCCTCGACTCCGCCCACTACCTCGGCCACGTCATCAGCTACTTCGGGCAGTACGGCGAGGCCCGCCGGATACACGAGGACACCCTCGAACGCCGCCGCCGCACCCTCGGCGACGACGACCCCCACACCCTCGGCTCCGCCCACAGCCTCGCCGGCAGCCTGCACGACCTCGGACAGTACGCCGAGGCCCGCGGCATGGACGAGGACACCCTCGAACGCCGCCGCCGCACCCTCGGCGAAGACCACCCCCACACCCTCTCCTACACCCACGACCTCGCCGCCAGCCTGCACAACCTCGGGCAGTACGCCGAGGCCCGCCGCATGGACGAGGACACCCTCGAACGCCGACGTCGCATCCTCGGCGACGACCACCCCCAC
>NZ_JBHWKU010000002.1:216383-445073 GCF_042730645.1 Streptomyces sp. NPDC059906 | reverse complement strand
CACACCCTCGCCTCCGCCCACAGCCTGGCGGTGACCCTGCACGCTCTCGGACAGCCCACGGACGCTCACCGCATGCACGAGGACACCCTCGAACGCCGACGTCGCATCCTCGGCGACGACCACCCCCACACCCTCGCCTCCGCCCACAGCCTGGCGGTGACCCTGCACGCTCTCGGACAGCCCACGGACGCTCACCGCATGCACGAGGACACCCTCGAACGGCGCCGCCGCGCCCTCGGCGACGACCACCCCGACACGCTCGACTCCGCCCACAGCCTGGCGGTCGCCCTCGCCGCTCTCGGTCAGGACGAGGACGCCCGCCGCATGGACGAGGACACCCTCGACCGGCGCCGCCGCACCCTTGGCGAGAACCACCCCGACACGCTCGACTCCGCCCACAGCCTCGCCGCCAGCCTGCACAACCTCGGGCAGTACGCCGAGGCCCGCCGCATGGACGAGCACGCCCTCGACAGCCGTCGTCGCATCCTCGGCGAGGACCACCTCCGCACCCTCCAGTCCGCCTACAGCCTCGCAGTCACCCTGAGCGCCCTGCGGGAGCATGCGACAGCGGTGCATCTGCTCAAGGACACGCGCGCTCGAAGCCGCCGGACTCTCGGTGAGGACCACCAGCTCACCAAGGACGTGACCGAGGCGCTCGCCAACGAGTTGACTGCCGTGGGCAAGCGGCACGAAGCGCAGAAGATACTCTCCGCCCGCAAGGCGGGGGCGCGCCAAGTCACGCGCCGGAAGCGCCGTTAGCCCCGGTCTGCGCCGTCGGCCGGGACCGGGGCCGGGGCCAGTCGCTCACCGGCCCGCGCTTTCGTCACTGATCGTTCTTCCTGCGGACGAACAGCAGGACCGCGCCGCCGAGGACCACGAGGCCGATGGCCGCGCCGCCGATCAGCGGGGTCGCGTCGGAGCTGCCGGTTTCGGCGAGGTTGGGGTTGGCGTCGGGGGAGGGCGTGACGACCGTGGCGGGGGCCGGTTCACTGAGGGTGTGGGTGGTGTCGGACAGGGTGGCGCTCTGGGTGCGGCAGTCGAGGACGCCGGTGAAGCGCTGTTCGAAGCCGGCCGGGCCGCGGATGGTGAAGTCGTAGGCGCGGTCCTCGGGTACCGGTACCGGTACCGTCCGGGTCTCGCCCGGCGCGATGGTGTACTCGGTGTCCAGCAGCTCGAAGGTGAAGGGCTCGTCGCCCTTGTTGAGCGCGGTGATGTCCAGGGTGCCCTCGGCGCAGTTCTTCTCGGCGGACAGGGCGGGTATCGCGCCGTCGGCGGCCCAGGTGGCGGTCGCCGTCGCCGCGACCGTCGACTCGCTCGACCCGGCCAGGATCTGCGTCTGGCTCCGGCTCTCGGAGGCGAAGGCGCGGCCGACCGGCACGGTCGTCGAGGCCTGGACGGACAGCTGGGCGGTACCGGCCGCCGCGTTCTCGGGCACGTCGAAGAAGATCTGGGCACCGTCGGTGACCTTGGTGACGGGCTCGCCCTTCTTGTCGACGATCCGTACCGCTTCCTCGCTCGTGGCGTCCACCGGCGGCGTCACC
Organism: Streptomyces sp. NPDC059906; assembly: GCF_042730645.1. Taxonomy (NCBI): domain Bacteria; kingdom Bacillati; phylum Actinomycetota; class Actinomycetes; order Kitasatosporales; family Streptomycetaceae; genus Streptomyces; species Streptomyces sp. NPDC059906. The sequence continues at coordinate 443,532 of NZ_JBHWKU010000002.1, read as the reverse complement.
GTCGCGCCGCCCGCGTTGGTGTGGACCGTCACCGGGCCGAGCCGCTCGCCGGGGCGGCCCGAGACGGCCGGCGGGTCCAGGGCGAGGGACGCCGCGGGCTCGGCGAGGTCGCGGGCGTTGTCCTCCAGGTAGTCGGCGAGCCGCTCGGCCTGCGGATCGACGGCCTCGACGTCCGTGTCGTCCGAGTAGCGCCAGATGGCGACCTGGGTACCGGCCGCCGCGTCCTCTTCGGTGAGCCCGCCGTCGACACCCGCCTTCTTCGCGAGCGCGGCGAGGTCGTTGACCTGCGGGTAGCTGTTCTGCAGGATCCAGCGGACGCGGCCGGCGTCCTTGTTGGTGCCCAGCGACGTCCCGCTCCAGGGGGTCTCCTGGTACTTGGCGTCCTTCTGCGTCGGGTTCTGGATGTCGACGCAGTACGTCTGCAGCATGCCGCCGCCCTCGACGGACATCTCGAACAGGCCGGCCGGCACCTGCTGGTCGCCGTCCTGACCGTGGATCACCGCGGTGCCGTGCGTCTTGAGGCCGCCTATGGTGGCCGTCGCCCCGCCCTGGCCCCGCGCCGCCCCGTCCTGGGCGGCGGCCGGAGCCGCACCGGTCACCACACCGGCGACCGCGAGCGCGGACGCCAGCGCTCCGGCGGCGAGACGCGCCGCCCCTCGACCGGGCAGAGACGGCGCAGCGTGCGAAGAAAACACCAAATTCCCCTTCGAGCAGGACCCGTTGGCGTGGGGGGAACGGTCCCACCAGCAGAATCAGCAGCCCCACAAGGCTCGTTCGGCATCCTAAGGACGTGAGGGACCGGGCTTGCCGGTGATCGTCGTCCGCGCGGTGATCCGAATCGGAATCGTTATCGCCGAGAGCGTTTTCGAACAGGGATTATCGACAAATCCATCCCGCCCGTCCCGCCCGGGTTCGCCTCATCCCACCGGGACGGGGTCCGGCCGCTGTTCGGGGACCGGTTCCCCCGGCGTGCCCCCGGCCGGCACCTCCCAGTTTGGCTCCGGCTGGGGCGGGGAGTTCGACGCCTCCGTCCTGCCGGTGCGCCGGAACGCCGCCGTACCGCGGGCGAGGTCGTGGCCGATCGCCACCGCGTCGATGTCCGCCGAGGTCCAGTTCTGCCCCTCGCGCACATCGGTGCGCACCTTCAGCCTGCCCTGCACGACGACGGGGTCGCCGACCGCCAGTGACCCGGAGGCGTTGGTGGCGAGCTGCCGGTTGGCCCACACCGTGAAGAAGTTGGTGTGCCCGTCCGTCCAGGCGCTCTTCTCGCGGTCCCAGTAGCGCGCGGTGACCGCGAGCCGGAAGCGCACCGACGGTCCGTTCGCCAGGTCGCGGAAGACCGGTGTGGTGGCCACGTTCCCCACCGCGCAGATCATCGTCTCGTTCATCGCGAGTCCTCCCTCCCGCACGGGTCCGTCCCGTACGGCGGCCGGAGCGACCGCGTCCGTCGCGATCGCCGTGGAGGCCAGATTGCCCGCGGCCGGGCCGGTCCGCCGGGGGCTGTGGACCGGCCCGGCGCCTGTGGAGAACTCCGCCACCCGCACGGGTGGCAGCCGTCGAGCCACACGGTGGCGCCCGTCGAGCCACACGGTGGCAGTCGTCAACGCGCGCCGCTACCTCGTCGCCGTCCCCGCCCCTGCCCCTGCCCCTGTCCCTGTCCCCAGGCCCGCTCCCGTGACCCGCGCGTACTGTTCCCGCACCTCGCGGTACCGCAGCAGTTCCGCCGCGAGCGGATCCAGCACCCTGGCCCGGCCGCACCCCGCGGCCGCCTCCCGCAACAGGCGTTCCGCCTCATGGCCGTAGCGCCGGGCGGGGCCGCGGGCCGCCAGGCGGCAGCTCCACTCGATGAGGGGACCGCCGACGATGCCGGCCACCATCAGCAGCACGGGCACACCCAGGTTCGGCGGCACGACGCCGATGATCTGGCCCAGCAGCCACAGGCCGCCCACCACCTGGAGCAGGGTCATGGTCGCCTGGGCGAGGACCGCCACCGGCCACCATCCGGGCCGCGGCGGACGCCCCGGCGGCAGCCCCGCGCGCACCGCCAGCTCGTCGAGGGCCTCGGGCAGCCCCTGGGCGCCGCGGACGGCCGCCTCGCGCATCGCCAGCGCCCACGGTGCCGGCAGTCCGGCCGACGCCCGGTCCGAGACCGTGCGCACCGCCTGTTCGACGCGCTGACGCGCCGTGGCCTCCTCGTCCGTCTGGGAGCGCGTCGACAGCCGTCCCGTGACGGGATCGCGCCGGTCGTGGTACCAGCGCCACAGCCGCAGCCAGGGTGTCCCGCAGGCGCGGTTGGCATTGCGCAGCCAGGCGCGTTCGGCGGCCTCGCCCGCCGCGGTGGCGCCCACCGCGTCGGCCAGCCGGTCCGCGAACTCCTCGCGGGCCTCCTCGCTGAGCCCGGTGCGGCGACCCGTGACGTACACGGGGCGCAGGTGCCGGGCGGCGGCGTCCACGTCGGCCGCGATGCGGCGGGCCGGGGCCTGCCGCTCGGCGACGAACTGGCCGAGCGTCTCGCGCAGTTCACCGACGCCCTCCCCGGTGAGCGCGGACAGGCCGAGCACGGCCGCGCCGGGTTCGCCGTACTCGCCCAGCGCGATGCCGTCCTCGTCGAGCAGGCGCCGCAGGTCGTCGAGGACCTGCTCGGCGGCCTCCCCGGGCAGCCGGTCGACCTGGTTGAGGACGACGAGGGTGACCTCCGCGTGGCCGGCCATCGGCCGCAGATAGCGCTCGTGGAGTACGGCGTCGGCGTACTTCTCCGGGTCGACGACCCAGATGACGGCGTCGACCAGCGCCAGGATGCGGTCCACCTGTTCGCGGTGCTGCACGGCGGCCGAGTCGTGGTCGGGCAGGTCGATCAGGACCAGTCCGCGCAGCGGTGACTCGGAGTCCGGGTGCTGGAGCGGACGGCGGCGCAGCCGGCCGGGGATGCCGAGCCGGTCGAGGAGGCTGGCCGCGCCGTCGCTCCAACTGCACGCGATGGGCGCGGCGGTGGTCGGGCGGCGGACACCGGTCTCGGAGATCGTCACCCCGGCGAGGGTGTTGAACAGCTGCGACTTGCCGCTGCCGGTCGCGCCGGCGATGGCGACGACGGTGTGCTGCCCGGAGAGCCTGCGCCGCGCGGCGGCCTCGTCCAGGACCCGGCCCGCCTCGGCCAGGGTTCCGCTGTCGAGCCGGGTCCGGGAGAGGCCCACCAGTTCGCGCAGCGCGTCCAGGCGCGACCTGAGGTTGCCGTCGTAGGCGAGCGGCATCAGGGCGGCCGAGGAGGCGGGCCTGCTCGGCAGGACGGCGAACTGCTCGGCCCCGCCGTTCTCGTCCACCCGCCGTGCGATCAGCCCGTCGCCCCAGGCTTCCTCCCCGCCCCCGCCCCCGCCCCCGTCGCCGGAAGCGGCCGAACCGCCGGCCGAACCGCCGGCCGGGGCATCGGCGCGTTCCGCGCGTTCCGCGCGGCGGTGCGCCCCGGTGAGGTCGTCCGGCACGCGCGCGTGGGAGCCGTCGCCGGAGCGCTCGCTCCCGCGATCCCGCGGACGCGCCCCACGCCCGGCGTCCCCGGCATCCGGGACGTCTCCGGTCGCGTGCTCCCGGCCGACGCGTTTCCACCCGGCACGCTCGCGGAGCACCGCCTTCTCGGCGAGACCCTCCTCGCCCCGACCGTCCCGACCGTCCCGGCGCTCTCGGCGGTCCCGGTCATCCCGTTCGGCTCGGCGGTCCCGGAGGTCCCGGTCATCCCGTTCGGCTCGGCGGTCCCGGAGGTCCCGGTCATCCCGGCTGCCCTGACCATCCCCGCGGTCCCGACTGTCCCGACTGTCCTGACCGCCCCGGCCGTCCCGCCCGTCTCGGCGGTCCCGGCTGCCTCGGCGGCCCCGGTCATCTCGTGGGTCGCGCTGGTCGGTACTACCCTGCGAGCCCCGTCCCTCCCGGTCGCCCTGCTCCTTCTGGGCCTCCCGCTCTTCCCGGCTTCCCCGGCGGCCTCGACGGCCCCGACCGCGCCGGTCATGCCCATCGCCCCGGTCGTCCCCCACGTCCCAGTCATCCCGGTCGCCCCGGCGGCCCCGATCGTCCGGGTCGTCCCCGTCGCCCCGGTCGCCCCGGCCGCTCTGTTCATCCCGGTCGCCCCCGCGATCCCCGCGATCCCGGTCGTCCCGGTCGTCCCGGTCGTCCCAGTCGTTCCGGGGTTCCGAGTCGCCGGTACGGTCCGCCCGCGCCGGCTCCTTCGTCGTGTGCTCGGTGGGGTCCTGGTCAGTGACGGCGGTCACCGGTCACCTCTCCTTCTGCAGTACGGACAGCGCGGCGATGAGCTCTGCCTGCGGCTCGGGGTGCACCTCGAGACCGTCGAGCGGCGCCAGCCTGCGCTCGCGCTCGACGTGCATGACCCGGTCGACGTGTTCCTCGATCAGCCGCCCGCCCCGGTCGCGCAGCCGCAGCGCGCCGTGGGCGCCGATCCGCTCGGCGAGCCGTTCCCCGGCGACGCGTGCGCGCCGCCCGCCGAGCAGCACGGTGGCGACCAGGCCGGCCACCACCCCGGGGTCCGGGGCCAGGTTCCGGTCCAGCTCGCGCACCTCGTCCTCGGCGTACTCCTCCAGCTCGCGCCGCCAGCGCCGTACGGCCACCCCGATGCGTTGCTCGGCGCTCTCCGGCGCGGGAAAGTGGTCCGCGAGTTCGGGGGCGCCCGCGGCCGGTTCGTGCCGCCAGACCTCGTCGACGCTCTCGTCGGCGGCCGTGACGGCGCACAGCAGCAGGGCGCTCAGGCTCTCCACCAGCGAGTCGAGGAGCTCGTCCGGCGAGCAGTCGAGGGGGAAGGCCCGCCAGCGTTTCAGCGCGTCCCCGGCGAGTACGGCGCCCGCCTGCAACCGGCCCCGCACGCGCGCGTGCTCACCGTCGTAGGCGCCCTCGACGGCGGCGGTGAGCCGCAGCGCGGCGGCGTACTGCGCGGCGGTGGCACCGGCCAGCTCGGGCATCCGGGACCTGAGCGAGTCCAGGATGCCGTGCGCCGTGCGGGCCATGGCGTGGTGCCGGGCGTCGAGTTCCTGCGCCCGGTGGACGAGCCAGGACCGCAGCGGTGCCACGGCGCTGGCCGGCAGCAGGCCGCCGCCCCAGGCCGACTCGGGCAGTTCCGGGACCGTGAAGCGGGGGACGTCGCCGAGGCCTGCCTTGGTGAGCAGGGCCCCGTACTGCCGCGACACCTCGGACACCACCTGGTGGGGCACCCGGTCGAGCACGGTGACCAGGGTGGCGTCGTACTCCTTGGCGGTGCGCAGCAGGTGCCAGGGCACCGCGTCGGCGTACCGCGCGGCCGTGGTGACCATCACCCAGATGTCGGCGGCGCAGATCAGTTCGGCCGCCAGGACGCGGTTGTCGGCGACGAGGGAGTCGACGTCGGGCGCGTCCAGGAGGGCGATGCCGGGCGGCAGGGTGTCGGCGGTCTCTACCCGCAGCACACGCGCGGGGTTCTCGCCGGGCAGCAGCAGGTCGTCGTCCGGGTCCCGGTGCGGCACCCACACGCGCGTGAGGTCGGGCAGCACCCGCATGCCGCTGAACCAGTGGTGGTCCTCCGGGTGGCAGACCAGGACCGGCGTGCGGGTCGTGGGCCGCAGCACACCCGCCTCGCTGACCCGGCGTCCCACCAGGGAGTTCACCAGGGTCGACTTTCCGGCGCCGGTGGATCCGCCCACCACGGCCAGCAACGGCGCTTCGGGCTCCTTCAGGCGGGGCACCAGGTAGTCGTCGAGCTGTGCGAGCAGTTCGTCACGGTTGGCACGCGCGCGTGGGGCCCCCGCGAGGGGCAGCGGGAAGCGTGCGGCCGCGACACGGTCGCGCAGGGCGGAGAGTGCGTCGAGCAGCTGAGGCCGTACGTCCAAGGTCACCACATGGGAAGAATGCCCAATTTTGAGGGAATTCTGAAGCATATGAGCATGATGAGCATGTCTGCGCGCCGACCGGACACTCCGGACGGAAGGGACTACTGGGACGCGAGGACAGTCCAGGCATAACGAGTGGACAACACCCGATGCGCGAGACGCCAAAAGCGATGCACGATTCGTAACTGCCTGCGATTATCGGGATCGCTTCACCGAACCTCCACATCGAGCCACGGAGGGGAAGCGTCCGGGACATGGAGCCGGGAGCCCTATCCTTGTCCCCGGCGAGGTCACGGACCGGCCCACACCCGGGCACGCACGACCGAGGCCGCCACACCAGGCCCCCGTAGCTCAGTGGATAGAGCAGGCGCCTTCTAAGCGCTTGGCCGCAGGTTCGAGTCCTGCCGGGGGCGCCGGGACACCCCTCCCTCCAGGAGGGCACCTCCTCCGGCGCGGACTGCGCCTCGCTCCATCGGCGCGGGTCAGTCGGCCGCGAGGGCCGACGGGTCGTCACCCGGCCGCACGGGCCCTTCGTCGAGCACGCCGGTCTTGGCGATGAGGAAGGCCAACTGCGCGCGGCTGCGACTGCCGAAGGCCTCCGACGCCTTGCGCACATGGGTGGCCACGGTCCTCACGCTCATACCGAGCCGCCCGGCGATGGCCTCGTCGGTGTAGCCGTTCACCATCAGCTGCAGGACGGACCGGCGAGTCTCGTCGGCCAGCAGGGGCGGGCGGTGCGCTCCGGGGGAGTACCGGAGCGGGGTAGCCCGCTCCCAGGCGTGCTCGAACATGCCGACGAGGTAGCGGATGAGACCCGGGTGCTCTATCGCCAGGGCGGTCTGGCTCCGCCGTTCACCAGGGTCGGGGACGAAGGCGATGCGCTGGTCGCAGACGATGATCCGGTCGAAGACCTCGTCCAGCGTACGGACTTCCGCCCCGGCGGCGGAGATCTGCTCGACGTAGAAGAGGGTGGGATTGTGGGTGCGGATGGTGTGCTGGTAGATCGTGCGCTGCCGCACCCCGCGCCGGAGCGCCGGCAGGTCGCTGGCGAGGGCTTTGGCCAGGAGTTCCTGCGGCCGGCCGCCGCCGGGCTGGGCGGTGAGGAGTTCCTCCTGGCAGGAGTCCACGGCGGAGGCGAGGGTGGTGCTGATGACGTCCGCTCCGCTGATGACCCGCGCGGCCTGCACCCCGTCCTCGCGGTAGCTGTCGCGGTAGACCTGCTCGGCGCGGTGGATCGACGCGTGGACCGCGTCGAGCGCGTGCTGCTGACGGCCGATGGCCGCCTCCAGGGGCCGTACGATGCCGCCGGCGGCCAGCCCCGGCGGAACGGCGACCATCCCGCCGTCGGGCGCCCGCCGCAGAAGACCCAGACTCGTCAAGCACTCCGGGATTTCCTGATTTATTGAGCGTCCTTTCAAAATTCGCGCATAGAAGTTCAACCCCTTCTGGCAGATCTCAAGCACCTGAATATTGTTCGGTATGTCCAGTTTCACACACATCTGTACATCCTTCAGATTCCGGCAATGCATGATCATGCCACATTTTCCTCTTGGCACAAGGCCGGAGCGGGACGCAAGATCTCCAGCAGACATCACGGCAACTCGACCCGGCATTGACGGCGGGCGAAAACAGGGGGCAGCTGTATGTTCAAGACCGCGCCTTTACGCACGGCGATCGCCGCGTTCACCCTTTCCGCGTTCCTTTCTCTGGGAGCGTTCGCCGCATTTTCTGACACAGCGCAGCACGAATCGCAGTTCGATATCTCTGCCTTCACCGACTCGACGGACGACTCGCAGTGGGGATGACCATGCGCACCGAAGAGAACGAAGACGTGATCGTCGCCCCCTCCCCCGCCGTGCAGGTGAGGGCCCGGGTGGAGGTTCCCATCGATGTCCCCGGCCTGGGACGCCGGGCGAGCACCATGGTCAGTTTCGACGGGCTGCACGACGGCCGCGAACACGTCGCGCTCCTTATGCCGGGCTGGGAAAGGAAGAGCGATCCGCTGGTGCGGGTACATTCCGAATGCCTCACCGGTGACGTCTTCGGATCTCAGCGCTGCGACTGCGGTCCACAACTTCACGAGGCACTCGCCATGTGCTCCCACGAAGGCGGCATCATCCTGTATCTGCGACAGGAGGGGCGCGGTATCGGGCTGTACAACAAGTTTGACGCCTACCTGCTGCAGGACGGGGGTCTGGACACCTTCGAAGCGAATGCAGTGCTCAATTTCGGCCATGATCTGCGGGACTACCGGGTGGCGGCCGAGATGCTGAGCGCCCTGGGCGTGCCCAGAATCCGCCTGCTGTCCAACAACCCGGAGAAGGGAAACCAGCTGCGTTCGCACGGCGTTGTCATATCGGACGTCGTCACGACGGGGACCTTTGTCAATGAGAACAATCAGGCCTACCTGACGGCCAAGCGCGAACGAGCCGGTCATGCACTCGAGGTCTGAGGGACGCGGCCGGCCCGAGGAGCCGACCCCGGTCACCCCGCGGGAACTGGCCGCCATGCGCCGTGCGCTGGAGCTGGCCGGGGCCGAGGTGGGATCGACCGGTTCCAATCCCGCGGTCGGCTGCGTACTGCTCGACGCGCAGGGCACGACGGTCGCGACCGGTGTCCACCGGGGGCCGGGCACCCCGCACGCGGAGGTCGACGCGCTGCGGCGGGCACAGGGGCGGCAACGCGGGACCACCGCCGTGGTCACCCTCGAACCCTGCGACCACCAGGGCCGCACCGGCCCCTGCTCCAGGGCCTTGATCGAGGCAGGGGTCCGCCGCGTCCTGTTCGCGGTGGCGGACCCGAACCGGGTCGCGGCCGGCGGCGCGAGACGGCTGGCCGACGCCGGGGTCGAGGTCGTCGGCGGGGTCCTCCGGGCCGAGGCCGAGGCCGTACTGGAGATGTGGCTCACCGCCGTACGCGCCGGACGGCCCTTCGTCACCTGGAAGTTCGCCGCGACCCTGGACGGCCGCAGCGCCGCCGCCGACGGCTCCGCCCGCTGGATCAGCTCGGCCGAGTCCCGGGCGGACGCCCACGAACTGCGCGCCCGGCACGACGCGGTCCTCGTCGGCTCGGGAACCTGGCGGTACGACGATCCCCGGCTCGACCTGCGTCACGGCGTCGTGGGACACCCTCCCCTGCGGATCGCGCTGGACGCCCGCGGTGAGCTGCCGCCGGACTCCCGGCTGCTGGACGGTGCGGCCCCGACGCTCGTGGTGACCGATCCGGCCACCGGAACCGCCGACCACGGCGAAAACGACAGCGACAGCGACCGCGACCGCGACAACAGCACCAGCACGAGCACCAGCACCAGCACCAGCGGCACCGACGTATTGCGTCTGAAGACCGACGCGCGCGGGCACTTCCCGCCTCTCGACCTGCTCGCCGCGCTGGACGGCCGGGGAGTGCGGTCCGTGCTGGTCGAAGGGGGCCCCGCGCTCGCCGCCTCCTTCGTCCGCGCCGGGCTCGTCGACCGTGTCGTCGCCTATGTCGCGCCCCTCCTCCTGGGCTCCGAGGGAGTCAGCGCCACCGGACCGCTGGGGATCGGGTCGATCCGCGAGGCACACCGGTTCCGCATCGCCTCGGTGGACCGGATCGGACCCGACCTGCGGGTCGAACTACGGCCTCCCGCCAGGACCGGAGTGACACAGTGACCGGAGGGACACAGTGACCGGATTTCTCCTCCCCAACGCCCGTCTCACACCCCGGGAACACCCAGGGGCCGCCACGTCGGCGCTCCCCCCGGTCACGGTCCTCGTCCCCTTCTACCGGGAGACCCCCGCGATCCTGCGGCGCTCCGCCGACATGCTCCGGTCGCTGGACTACCCGCACGACAGGCTGTCCGTGTGCTGGCTCGTCGACGCCCGGTACCCCGAGGACGTGGCGGCCGCCGAGAGCGTCGCCGCGTCGGCGCGGGCGGACTTCGGCGGCGGGCTGCGGGTCGTGCCGGTGCCCTCGATGACGCCGAAGGCCAAGGCCCTGAACCACGCGCTGCGTTCGGTCGACGACCCGTTCGTCGCCCTGTACGACGCGGACACGGTCCCGGACCCGCGCCAGCTGCGGCAGGCCGTGGCCGCGCTCGACGCCCGCGGCCTGGACGTCGTCGACGCCATCGAGCTGCCCGAGGCGGGCGGTGACCTGGTCAACCGGATCACGCTCGCGCAGTCGGCGGCGTTCTTCGGCGCCATGGAGTACGTCAATCGCCGAACCGGCATGCACATGCTTCTCGGCAGTTCGATCTACTTCCGCCGTACGGCCCTGAGCGAGGTCGGGCCGCTGAGCGAGGACGGCGTCGAGGAGCTGTACGAGTGGGCGGTGCGGGCCGCCGCCGCCGGAGTGCGCATGGGGCGCATCGTCTCCTTCTCGTACGGGACCCGCACCTCGGTGGTCGGGCCCGCGCTGCGGCAGCGCACCCGATGGATCCGCGGCCAACTGGACATCGGGGCCCGCTTCCTGCGCGGAAGGCCACTGCCGGCCCGGCCGCGGACCGCCGTGGCGCTGATGACCCTCAGCCTGCTCGGCCAGCTCGGCGTGCTGCCGGTGACGGCCGCGGCCGTGCGCTACCGCGCGCTGCGCCTGCCCGCCGCCGCACTGCTCCTCGGCGAGGCACTGCGCGTCCGCAGCGTCTCGCGCGACCCGGTGTGGGAGGTGCTGCGGATCGGCTCGGGCTGGGCCCTGCTGCTGCCGTTCGAGCTCCTGGAGTCGACGTCGGCCTGGCGCGCGGTCTGGGAGCTGGCGACCGGCCGCGACACCTGGCACAAGGTGCGGCCCGAGACCGGGGAGGGCACGACGTGATCAGTCTGGGCCTGCCCCGCATCCCGCAGCGCGGCCGCATCTTCTCCTCCGTCTTCATCGACACCTTCGGCTGGGGCCTGTTCGCTCCGCTGGCGTTCCTCTACTTCTCCTACAACACCGGGCTGTCCTTCTCGGCCATCGGTTCGGCGGTCAGCGCCGGCACACTCGCCGCCCTGCCGACGGCCCTGCTGGCCGGCTGGCTGGTCGACCGGTTCTCCCCGAAGGCCGTGCTGGTCTCCAGCAACCTGGTCACGGCGCTGGGCTACGGCCTGTACCCGTTCGCCTCCGAGTGGACGCTGATCGCGGTGGCGACGTTCCTGGTCATGGCCGGTGACCGTCTGTACTGGGCGAGTTGGCCGGTGATCGTGGTGGATCTGGCCTCGGGCCGCAAGCTCGACGCCACCTATGCCGCGGTCGGGACCATCAAGAACTTCACCGTGGCCACCGGAGCCCTGGCCAGCTCGGGACTGACCGTCGTCTTCGGCCACGGGGCGGCCGACCTGGTGCTGGCCCTGAACGTGGTCACGTCACTCGTCGCCGCGGTGCTGCTGGCCGGAGTCCGGATCCCGGCGACCCGGCCGGGCCAGAAGCCCGGGGCCACGGAGGAAGAGGAGCAGGAGGAGAACCCCGGCCGGCCGGCCCCCGGCTGGCGGGACGCCTTCACGGATCACGCGTTCACCGGGTTCTGCTTCTTCTTCATGCTCCTCACCTTCGCCTGGGCCCTGCCCTCGACGATCCTGCCGGCCTACGCCGTGGAGATCATGGAGCTGCCCGACTGGACACCGGCCCTCTTCCTCGGGATCAACAGCGTCGCCATCATGCTGGCGCAGATGCCGGTGACGGCGAGGGTGTCCCACGTTCCGCGGCAGCGGCTGATCGTGCGCGCCGGGCTGATCTTCGTCGTGGTCTTCACCGGCCTCTATCTGGTGACCAAGGTGCCCGCCACCACGGCGATCGTGGTGCTCGTCCCCGTGATGCTGACCTTCACGCTGGGCGAGATGATCAGCCTGCCCGCGGCCAACGCGCTGGTGGCGAGCAGCGCTCCGGCGGCGATCCGCGGCCGTTACATGTCGCTCTTCCAGCTCTCCTGGGCAGTCTCCGGCCTCTTCATCCCGCTGCTCGCCGGGTTCGTGCTGGACCGCGGGGCGCTGTGGGTGTGCGCCGCGTTCGGTGGGATCGCCCTGCTCGCGGCGATCGGCATCCAGGCCACCGCGTACCGGATCGCGCCCGCCGACCGGCCCGGCCCCACTCCCCGGGGAGCGAAGACCGGGGCTCCCCCGCCGGACCACCCGAGTGACGAAGCGGCGTCCCTCGACCTGGGGCCGGGCCAGAGCACCCGCCCCGTGTCCACCAAGGATGTGACATGACGCAGACCTCGGCCGGTACCCACGGCCTCTCCCCCGCTCCCGCCCGTACCACCCCCCGCCTCCCCGGCATCAGGGTCATGGCCCACCCCCGGCGACGGGACCAGGCGGAGGCCCTGCTCGCCCGACTGCACGGCGACGACCGCGCGCTCGTCCTCGACCCGGACCCGGAGGGGCCGCCGAGCCCCCTGCGCACCGCGGCCGCCGCGTGGGCCGGCCCGTACGGCGAGGCGCGTCACCGGCTCGTGCTCCAGGACGACGTGGTGCCCGCCGAGAACTTCCTGGACCTGGTGGCGGAGGCCGTCCGCGGCCGCCCGGACGATCCGATCGCCTTCTACAGCAACTGGAACCACTGGAACGGCTCCGCCGTACGGCTCGCCGCACTCAGTGGCGCCGGCTGGGCCCGGGCCATCCCGGACGAGTACGCGCCCTCGCTGGCCGTGGTCCTCCCCCGCGCCCTGGCCGCCGGCTTCGCCGACCACGCACGGCGGCTGCTCGCGCACGGCACGCCCCCGGACGACGAGGCCCTGAGCGCGTTCCTGCGGGAACGCGGCCGAGCGCTCTTCATCGCCGTCCCCAACCTGGTGGAGCACCGGGGCGGTGACAGCCTCGTGGGCAACGACGTGCAGGGGCCCAGGTTCTCGCCGTGCTTCGCGGACGACGCGCCCGGGGGCCACACGGGTTCGTCCACCCTCCAGGCGCTGGACTTCTACCCCCACTTCTTCAAGGGGCACGTCTACGGAATCGTCCCGACGGGCCCCGGCGGCGGCCACACCAAGGCCTACTGGGACGAGACCGTCCAACGGACGGGCGTCGATCCGGTCCTGGTCCGGGAGGCGGCCCGGCGCGAACCGACGCCCGCGGCGCTGCTGCGCGACCTCGCGGGCGCCGGGCTGCACATCCACCACGCGACCGCGGCGTGGACGGCGGCCGTCCTGTACGGCATCACCCTGGAACGCCTTCCCGCCCCCACGGGCGCCGCTTCCCGGGGCCCGGACCCCGCGGTCCGCGCGCGGGCCGTGGAGACCATCCCGCTGGGCGGTCTGGCCCAGGTCGTGGGGCTTCCTCTGCTGCACCGGGTCATGGAGCCGCTGCGCAGGCTGACCGAGGAGGGCCTGCGCGCGGGAGCGGAACTGGCCGCGGCCACCCGCGCCTGACACGGCGGCACACCCCGCCCCTCCCGCCCCCTCTCTCTGCTCTCTCTGCTCTCTCTGCTCTCTCTGTTCCTTCTGTTCCTTCTGTTCCTTCCAACTGCTCTGTCAGGAGTTCGAGAAGACCATGCGGACAGTCGACGTGTTCCACCCGCAGGCCGCGAGCAACAGCGCGGCCGTCCACGCCTCTCCCCAGACCACCGTGGCGTTCAGCCCCGACGGCGCCCACTACGCCAGTGCGGGGTACGACGGCCGGGTGGTCCTGTGGGACCGCTCCGGTACGTCCCCCCGCTGGGTCGGCCGTCACTCACGGCTGGTCAACGGGGTGCGGTTCTCCCCCTCGGGCCGGCTGCTCGCCAGCGGGTCGGCCGACAAGACCTGCCGTGTCTGGGAGGTGGCCACGGGCCGTCAGGTCCAGCTGCTCGCCCGGCAGCCCGACGACCTGAACGCACTGGCCTGGCTGGACGAGAACCGCCTGGTCACCGTCTCGCAGGACGGTACGGGCCGGATCTGGGACATCCGGACCGGTGTGCTCCAGGAGGGCGTCATCTTCCACGCCGACCACTGCATGTCGGTCGACGCCGCGCCCACGGGTGTCCTGGCCAGCTGCGGCGAGGACGCCACCATCCGCCTCTGGGACACCGACGGCTCCCTGCTGCGCGACCTGCCCCAGGCCGGTCACGCGGAGATGTGCCGCTGGTCCCCCGACGGAACCCTGCTCGCCGCCAGCTGCGACGACGGCTTCGTGCACATCGTGCGCACCGACGGCGAGCTGGTCACCAAGGTCGGCCCGTACACCGCCGCCGTGAAGTCGGTCGCCTGGTCCCAGGACGGCTCGCGGATCGTCATCGGCGCCTACGACAGCACGATCACCCTCTGGGACATCGCCGACTGCCGCCCGCTGGTGCGCTGGTACGGCGCGCACCTGTGGCCCCGCGCGGTGGACTGGTCCGCGGACGGCAGGACCGTGGTCGCGGGCACCTTCTCGGCCCGGCCCGCGGTGATCGACGTGCCCGAGATCCCCGCGGACGCCCTGCCCGACGAGGTGCGGGAGATCACGCTGGAGGCGTCGGTGCCCACGCACGGCGTCAATCACGTCTCGGCCGCCGGCGAGGTGCTGGCGGCGGGCGGCGACAACGGCACGATCCGCGTCTGGAGCCACCGCGGCGCCACCGCGACCGAGGTACCGGTGGGCAACGGCAGCCTGGTCAACACGGTCGCCGTCTCGGCCGAGCTGCCGGGGCTCGTCGCCTACGGATCGTTCTCCGGGCGGGTGGGCGTGGCCGATGCCGTGACCGGCCGCGACGTCGCCGCCGTCCAGCGCGAGCACCCGGTGAACCGGGCCGCGTGGTCGCCGGACGGGAAGCGGCTGGCGGTCGCCGACTACGAGGGCGGGCTCGACCTGTACGCCTGGACGGGGCGCGAGCTGGTTCCCGGAGTGCACTACGCGGGCCACGACGGCGCCATCAAGGACGTCTCCTGGGTGGACGCGGACCGGCTGGTCACCTACTCGACCGACCGCCGGGCCCACCTCATCACCACCGAGGGCACACTGATCCGCTCCTTCGGCGGCCACGGCGAGCTGATCAACGGCGGGTCCGTGACCACCGTGGCGGGCAGGGCGCTGCTCGCCACGGTCTCCCGCGACCGCACCAGCCGCATCTACGACCTGGAGAGCGGGGAACTGCTCCAGGTGCTGGTCGGCCATGACGAGTCGGCCAAGTGCGCGGCCTGGCACCCGGGCGGCGAGCCCCTGCTCGTCACGGGCTCCTACGACTTCACCGGCCGGTTGTGGGTCCTCGACCCGAAGACGCTGGCCCCGCTCCACCAGCACGTGCTGGAGGGACACGGCAGCGCGGTGAGCGCGGTCTGCTGGCTCGGCGACGACGCGGTCACCGCCTCCTGGGACAGCAAGGTGTTCACCTGGACGCCGGACGCCGACCCCGCCCGGCCGCCGGCCCCGGCCGAGCCCGCCACGGACTGGCGGGTCCGGGAGGGTTCCCGATGACCTCCCTGAGCCCTTCCCTGAGCCTGCCGGTCGGCACCCCCGCGTCGCTCGCCCTGATCGAGGCCGAGACGGCGGTGGTACGGCATGTCGCGGAGCGCGTGTGCCGCGCCGCGGGCGGCGGCCTCGACGACCCGGAGACGACCGCCGCGGCCCGCGAAGGGTGGGAGGAGCTGCCGGCCCGCCTACGAGCGGCCGTCCGTGCCTTCCGCAGGAACTCGGGCGAGTGCGGGGTGACGCTGGTCACCGGCCTTCCGGTGGACGAGGCGCTGCTTCCGCCCACCCCGACGGCGGACGGCTCCGTCCGCCGGGAGGCGACGGTGCCGGCCGCCACCCTGCTGATGACCGCGGCCGGTGGTCTGGGCGACCCGGCCGCCTACGCCCCGGAGAAGTCCGGCGCGCTGGTGCAGGACGTGGTGCCGGTGCCGGGCAAGGAGGACTTCGAGGGCAACGCGGGCTCCACGCTGCTCTCCTTCCACGTGGAGAACGCCTTCCACGTGCACCGCCCGGACTTCGTGATGCTGCTGTGCCTGCGCGCCGACCACGACGGGGCGGCGGGACTGCGCACCGGTTCGATACGCCAGGCGCTGCCCGTGCTGTCGGAGCGGACCCGGGAGGCGCTGTTCCGCCCGGAGTTCAGCACCCAGCCGCCGCCCTCCTTCGGGACGGCGGCCGGGACCACGCCGCCACGCCCGGTGCTGACCGGCGACCCGGAGGACCCGGACCTGCGGGTGGACTTCTCCGCCACCACGGCTGTGACGCCCGAGGCGCGCCGGGCGCTCGTCGAGTTGGAGGCGGCCGTCGACACCGCGTCCCACACGGTGCGGCTGACGCCGGGAGACCTCGCCATCGTGGACAACCGGGTGACCACGCACGGCAGGACGGCCTTCCGGCCACGCTACGACGGGGGCGACCGCTGGCTGCTGCGCACCTTCGCGGTGGCCGACCTGCGACGCTCGCGTGACCATCGCCCCGGCGACGGTCACGTGCTGAGTCACTGAGCACCGCCGCCGACCGGGAGCCGAGGGCATGTCACCACCCTTGATCACGGGGCTGCACATCAACGCCGTAGCTCTCGGGGGCTCCTGCCGGATCTGCGCGATCTGGCGGGTGAGCAGGCCGGCCGGCCCGCGGCCGGCCTGCGAGCCCGTCTTCGCGCTCCTGCTGCCCCGTCGGGGCACGGAGCAGGACTGGGCCGCCGAGACCGCTCTGCGCGCGCTCGGGGAACACCGGCTGGGCGACGGTCCGGTCTGCGTCGACCTCGCCACCACGGTGGACGGCATCGCCGTGGACGCACTGCGGCCGGGTCTGTGCGAGCCGGGCCTGCTGGAGGCGTCCCGCGCGGCGCTGGGCGAAGGGCACCAGGAGTGGGCCGAGTTGGCGCGCGGGAATCCGTCGGCCTTCCACGCCGCGGCGTCCGACGGCTATGTGCTGCTGCGCCATGCCGCGGTGGTGACCGAATGCGACCCGGCGGGTCCGGGCGGCGGCCGCGTCCCCGTCGTCCACGTGCGGGAGCACCGGGTCCTGCGGGCCTACGGGGCGGCGCTCCTCGCCCACGCGGGGGCGGGGTCCTAGTGCCGAAGTCCCGGTCGGTCTCCGTCCACGGCCGGGTCCGCCCCCGGCGGACAGGGTGGATCATGATGGTCGCGCAGGACGGTTGGGCGTTTGGACGCTTGGACTTTGGGCGTTGGACGGCTGGACGGTTGGACGGTTGGACGGGCCGAGGAGGAGCGATGCGGATCGAACCGGTGGACTGGGTGGAGATCCCGGCGGGGGTGGTGCGCCGGGGCACCCCGGCGGACGACATTCCGCTGGTGGCCGAGCGTTACGCCGACACCGGGGTGCCGGTCGAGTGGTACCTCAAGGAGGCGCCGAGCACGGAGATCCGCCTTCCGGCCTTCCGGCTCGCCCGCACCCCGGTCACGGTCGGCCAGTGGTCCGTCTTCGCCGCGGCCACCGGCCGGCCGGCGCCAACGGCTCCGTACGACCATCCGGTCACCGGCGTCAGCTGGGAGGCGGCGTCGGCCTACTGCCGGTGGCTCGGCGAACGGAGCGGCGATGCGGGCGTCAGGCTCCCCACCGAGGACGAGTGGGAGCGCGCGGCCCGCGGCGACGACGGCCGGGAGTTCCCGTGGGGCGACGAGTACCGCACGGGCCTGGCCAACCTGGTGGACCTCGGTATCGGCACGACCACCCCGGTCGGCTCGTTCCCGGACGGGGCGGGCCCGTTCGGCGTGCTGGACATGGCGGGCAACGTGGACGAGTGGACCTCCACGCTGTACGCCCCGTACCCCGGCGCCCCCACCGGCGTCCCCCTGGTCGAGGACTGGGCCTTCGACCCCCACATCACCCGCGGTGGCGCCTTCCGGCACGACCGCGACCTGGCCAGGTGCGCCCGCCGTCACAGCGCGTACGAGGAGGACCTGGCGGCCATCGGCGTCGGGCTGCGCCTGGCGGCACCGGCCGCCGGGACCGCCTCGGCCTCCGCCTCCCCCTCGGCCTCCGCCTCCGCCTCCGCCTGAGGCCTCGGTAGACTCGGCGGCCGCCACTGCCCCTTCGGCGAGAGGGACCACCCACCGTGCGACTGCGCTGCGCCGTACTCGACGACTATCAGGGGGTGGCGACCGAGGCGGCCGACTGGTCGCCGGTCGCCGACCGGGTGGAGGTCGTGTCCCACGGCACCCACTTCCCGGACGAGGACGCCCTCGCCGCGGCGCTCGCGGACGCCGACATCGTGGTCACGCTGCGCGAACGCGTGCCGTTCCCCGGCTCGTTGATCGCCCGGCTGCCGCGGCTGAAGCTGCTGGTCGCCTCCGGCATGCGCAACAGCGTGATCGACTACGCCGCCGCCGACGCGCACGGCGTGACCGTCTGCGGTACGGCCTCCTCCTCGACCCCGCCCGTCGAGCTGACCTGGGCCCTGCTGCTGGGCCTCGCCCGCGGCATCGTCCAGGAGGGCAACGGACTGCGCGAGGGCGGCCCCTGGCAGCAGACGGTGGGCGCCGACCTGCACGGCCGCCGGCTCGGGCTGCTGGGCCTGGGCAAGATCGGCGGGCGGGTGGCCCGGATCGGCCTGGCCTTCGGCATGCGGGTGAGCGCCTGGAGCCAGAACCTGACCCGGGAACGCACCGACGAGGTCGGCGTCGAACTGGCCTCCTCCAAGGAGGAGTTGCTGCGGACCGCCGACTTCGTCTCCGTCCACCTGGCGCTGGGCGAGCGCACCCGCGGCCTGCTCGGCCCCGCCGAACTGGCCCTGCTCAAACCGACCGCCTACCTGGTCAACACCTCGCGCGCGGCGATCGTCGACCAGGAGGCGCTGCTCGCCGCGCTGCACGAGGGCCGCATCGCGGGTGCGGGCGTGGACGTCTTCGACACCGAGCCGCTGCCCGCCGGCCACCCGATGCGCACGGCCCCGCGGCTGCTCGCGACACCCCACCTGGGCTATGTCTCGCGCGCCAACTACGCCACGTACTACGGCCAGGCCGTCGAGGCGATCGGGGCCTACCTCGCGGGCTCCCCCGTACGGCGGCTGCCCGTCGGGTCCCCGCCGCCGGTCCCGAACCGGGCGTAGGCGGGCTCAGGCGGGCTCAGGCGGTGCCCGTCCGGGCGGAGTCCGCCGGGCGCACGTAGACGCCGTCGCTCCGACGCAGGTGACCGAAGTCCACCAGGTGGCGCCGGAGCGTCACATGGTCGACCTCGCCGTCCTCGCACCACGCGCGCAGCTTCTCGTCGACGGTGCGCTCCGGGTACTCCACGCCGGGTGCGAAGGTCTGCTCGGCGATGTGCCGCAGCACCACCTTCTTGCGCGTCCAGCGTGCGGGGAGACGCACCAGCCGGCCGTTCCTGACGAAGGTCCGCACGATCATGTCGCCCGGTCCGTCGCCGCCCGCCGCGGCGGTGTCCCGGGGCGCCCGCGACTCCGCACGGCCGACGCGGGCCAGCTCCCGGAAACGGCCGTGGGCGACGACGAGTCCGCCGTCGTCCCCGGACGTCACCACGCCCTGCTCCCGCAGTCGGCGCAGCGCGCCGGCCGTCTCCTTCGCGGAGAGGCCGGCCGCCCCGGCCACCTGCGCGGCGTCGCCCGCGCCCAGCGCCACGGCCGCGAAGGCCCGCACCCGGCTCTCCTCGGCGAACAGGGCGGGCAGTGCCGCCAGGGCGGACGGCATGGACGAAGACCGCGAGGTTTCGGCGGCCTCGGTGGACGAGTCGGCTCGGTCGTTCGGCATGCCGGGAGGCTAGTGGACACACCGGTGCGCACGGGAACGGTTTTCCGCCGGAGCCGCCGCTCCGGTCCACGCGTGGACCACGTGTGGACCTCGCGTGGACCTCGCATGGACCGCGTGTTCAAAAAGGGTGATCCACACATTCCCCCCGTGACCCGCTGCGGCCGGATGCGTTGAACCGGCAGTGCGGCGGCGCGTCCTGCCGCCGCGCTCCCCGAGTCAGAAGGAGAACGTGATGTCTCGCATCGCGAAGGCCGCCGGTGTCGCCCTGGGCGCCGGAGCCGTGGTGCTCAGCGGCACCGGCATGGCCATGGCGGACGCGGGCGCGGCGGGCGCGGCCGTCGGCTCGCCCGGTGTCCTGTCCGGCAACGTCGTCCAGATCCCGGTGCACGTGCCGGTCAACGTCTGCGGCAACACCATCGACGTGATCGGCCTGCTGAACCCGGCCTTCGGCAACGCCTGCGAAAACGGCGACGACGACGACAAGAGCGGCGGCTACGGCGGCTGAGTCCGCAAGACGCCCGAGGAGCCCCGGCCTTCCCGGCCGGGGCTCCTCCCGTATTGGCCTAGGCGTAGCGGTAGATCCGGCCGACGTCCTCCAGTTCGTCCGGTGTCACGTCCCACGGCGGCAGCTTCTCGTGCCGTGCGACGATCCGCCCGCGCTGTGCGCTGCCCCGGCCGGGCGGCTCGGCGGGCAGGTAGCGGGCGCCGCGGTGGCGGGCCTGCCAGCGGGACCACTGGAGGTCGATGAAGGCGTGGTGCAGCCAGAACACCGGGTCGTTGACGGAGGCGCCGCCGACCATGGCCCCGCCGACCCAGCGGTGGACCCGGTTGTGGTTGCGCCAGGACACGCTGCCGCGGCCCGCCCCCCACCCCTCCAGCTTGTTGCGGAACCCCTCGCGGACCGTGGAGTCGTAGGGCGAGGTGTCGTACTTCGCATCGTCCAGCGCCCACTCCAGGTCGCTCCTGGAGGGCAGGCCGAGGGGGTCGGCGGAGCGTCCGAGGTCCCGGGTGAGGTACTCGGTGTCGGTGACGTTCTCCCTGATGGTCCAGTTGCCCCCGGCGTGGGCGAAGGGGCCGGTGGTCACCCGGTGGTCGGACCGCCGCCCGGTGCCGCCGAGGAGGTCGGCGGTCCAGGGCGCCGACTTGGCGCTGCGGTCCTTGGTCCAGTCCCAGTACGGCACCGTGACCGACGGGTCGACCCGGCGCAGCGCCTCCTCCAGGTCCAGCAGGAACCGGCGGTGCCAGGGCAGGAAGGACGGCGCCATGTGCGCCGTACGCAGGCCGTTCTCGCCGTCGGAGACGTAGTACTCGATGTGGGTGCGCACGAACTCGTCGTACTCCCCGCGTCGCTTGATCTCCAGCAGCGCGTCGACGAACCGCCGCTTCTCGGTGCGGGTCAGCGTGCTGACGTCCTTACGCGTGTACGCCATGCCGCCCCCCGGAGTGCCGGCCGTGGTCCGTGGACGGGGTGTCGCGCAGGTGCTCGCCGGGGCCGAGTTCGTCGACGGCGCCGCGGGCCGCGGCGAGCGGGGTGGGGTACGACCGGTAGTGGTCGACCATGCTCAGCCAGCTGCCGTCCGCGCGGCGCATCAGGTGCAGCGGCCGGCCGTCCACGGTGACCTGCCAGCTACCGGCGCCCACCGCCCGCCCCGCGGCCGAGCGGATACCCCGGATGCGCCGCCCGCGGTAGGTCTCGTCGAAGGCGCCGCCCTCGGCCCCCTCGGCTGCCCCTTCAACGGACTCGGCGGACTCGGCGGACTCGGCGGCGTGCGGCCCGGGGTGGGCGGAACGCCGTCCGGTGGTGGCGGCCTCCGCGGCCCCGGAGGGTCGTGAGGCGGCGATCAGGGGCGCCAGACCGACGGCGAGGGCCGGGGCGAGCAGCCCCCGCATCACCTGCCGTCGGGTCCCGGACCCCGGCCCGCCTCTCGCCGCGTCCTCCGCCGTGTACTCCCGCTCGGCGCCGTTCGCCGTCGCGCCCGCGTTGCCGACCATGGCTCACTCCTCTTCCGGTTCGGTTGGTCCGCACCGCTAACCGAACGGCGGGCCCCGCGGTCACCGCCCGCAGGGCCACTCGGAGCACGACCTCTCCGGGAGCGAGGCCGTCGGGGGGCTACAGACCCGGTCCGACGCCCAGGTCGGCCACCGGAACCGTCTGGACCACCGGGGCGAGCACGCCGACCTCGGGAAGCTTGGGCGCCGGCAGGCCGAGGGCCTCGGGGTTCGGCGCGGTGAGCGGGGCGTCCAGGGACAGTCCCGGCGCCAGGGTGCGCAGCCCGGCGGCGGGGGCGTCGACACCGGCGTGGTCGAAGTCGTCGCCGAGGACGTGCGGCAGCGGCTGGCGCACGTCGACGCCGGGCAGCCCGCCGCGCACCGGCAGTTGCGGCAGCGTCCGCTCCGGCAGCAGCCGGCCCTCGACGTACCGCGGGCCCTTGGGCGCGCCCGCCGTAGGCACCGGCAGCTCGCCGGCCACCTCGGGCAACTCCATGCCGAGGGCCGTCTCCGCGCCGCCCAGCGGCACCGGCACGGGAACCGCGCGGGCCGCGGCGGCGGGGGTCGCGGCTACGCCGACGGCGGCGGCCACACCGGTGACCACGGCGGCCAGGGTTCGTCTGGTGGTCGGCTTCATGACAGGCACGGTCCCTTTCGAGAAGGCGGGAGGTTCGGCTTCGGGAGGGCGGGAGGTACGGCTTCGGGAAGGCGGAGGCAGGACGGGAGCGGGAGCGGGGGCGGGGTGGTTCAGCCGCCCAGCGGAAGGCCGCCCAGCAGGCCGTTCGCGGAGTTCAGCTTCGTGGTGGCGCCCTTCACGGTGTGCAGGACGGAGTCCTTGTTCTCGGTGTCCAGCGCGTCGGACCGCGCTTCCGACTGGTGCTTGATCGGCATGACGTCGATGGGCTCCGCGGTCAGCGCGTTCACGGCGCCGTTGAGGCTGGTGGGCGTGAGCGCGGCGGCGTCGGAGGCGTCGTAGGCGAACGCGGGCACGGCGGAACCGGCGGCGGCCAGGGAACCGGCGACGACGGCGGCGGCCTTGAGGGACTTCGACTTCATCGTGTTCCTTTCTTCGGCGACCCGTGTCACCGGAGGGTGTGCTGACGCCCTCCCTAACGACCTGCGCCGGGCCCGGAAACTCCGCCGTCCGGAAGACATATGAGATCTCCGGGCACGGAAAGGGCCGCCGCGCCTCCGAATGGGGGAGGCGCGACGGCCCGGGACGCCGTGGGGGCGTCAGGAGGGGTTCGCCGGTGCGGCGGCCTCCGGAGCGGCCGCCTCCGGCGTCGTGGCCTCGGGCGCGGTCGGTACGCCGGGCAGGCCGGCCAGGTCCGCGGCGGGCAGCCCGTTGCCGACCATGGTGGCGGCGACGACGTTGACGATGCCGGTCATCAGGTCATTGACGGCCGGGGTCACCTGCTCGGCGGTGCCGGAGGTGGTGGCCTTGACCAGGGCGTCGATCTGCTTCTGCAGCGCGGCGTTCGCGCTCGCGGTCAGGTCGGAGGCCGCCGCCGTCCCGTCGTCGCCCGGCGCCGAGACGGGCGCCGTGACGGGCGCCGGCAGCGTGACCGGGGTGTCGGTCCCGGCCTCCGGCGCGGTCACGGCCGGCGGCTGGGCCGGGGTGGCCGTGCCGGGGGTGGTCGCCGCGTCGTCGGCGTCCGTGTCCGCCGCGTCCGCCTTGGCGAGGGCGTCCTTGACGGCGGCGGAGAGCTTGTCGGCGTCCGTGGCGGAGAGCTGGCCGTCGTCGGCCTTGAGGACGGCGGTGAGCATGTCGGTGACGGGCGTGAGCACGCCGCCCAGAGCGGCCAGGCTGCCGACCTGGCTCTGCAGTTCCTCGGCGTCGGGGAGGGGTGCGCGGGACGCCGCGTGGGTGCGTTCCCGGACCGAGTCGCCGTCGGCCGCCATCACCGCCGGACCGGAGATACCGATCAGCAGGCCGGCGCAGAGAGCGGAGGTGGCGATTCGCCGTGCGGGCAGACGCATGGGGGTTCCTTTCGGTGGTGCGTCGGATGTTGTGCCCACCGTGGAAGCGCCCTCGGCGCTCTGCAACGCAGGCGGCGGCCCGGGGCGCCCGCCCGCCCTTCTCAGGGGTCGCGTCTTACCTGGTGAGACGCCCTGTCAAGGTCCGTGCGCCGTGTCGCGGCCCGGTCCCCCCATTCGGGGCAGCACAGCGCCGTCCGCCCGGCAACGCGAACCGGCCGCCCGCTCGCGGAGGAACCGCGGTACGGACGGCCGGTGCGGCAAGTGGTGAGCCGACGTCAGTCGTTCTCGCACTCGTTGCCGAACGCCGGGTTCAGCAGGCCGATGACGTCGATGGTGTTTCCACAGACGTTGACCGGGATGTGGACCGGGACCTGCACCACGTTGCCGGACAGGACGCCCGGGGAGTGGGCGGCGGCGGCCTGCGCGCCGCTGTCGGCGGCGGCGACACCGGCGGTGCCCGCCACCGCGGCGGCGGCGACGGAGGTCAGGGCCAGGCCCTTCGCGATACGCGACATGGAGAAGTGCTCCTTGGGGTTGTACACACATCCGGGCGGCTGCCCGGCGCAGTGTCAACGCGTGGCACGGGCGCGAGTTGTGCCGCCAAAGGGGTGATCTCGCGAAATACCGGCGTTCACAAATCCAACACACTTACCCGATTTCGCCGTATTAGTACGGATAGCAGCTAGAGTCCCACACCATTCGACGCACCCATTCGACGCACCCATTCGACGCACCCGTTCGACGTATCCCGTTCGACGCACCCGTATGGCGAGGAAACGCGCATGCACCTGCCACCGACCGGCTTGCGGCCACGGGTTCTGCACCTCACCCAACCGGTGGACGGCGGGGTCGCACGGGTGGTGGCGGACCTGACGCGGGCTCAGCTCGCCGCCGGACTGCGCGTCGCGGTCGCCTGCCCCGCCGGGGACCTCGCCGACCGGCTGCGTGCGCTGGGCGCCGATGTGCGGCACTGGCCGTCGACCCGCTCGCCCGGCCCGGCGCTGGTGGGGGAGGTACGGCGGCTCGTGCGCGTGGTCGAGGACGTACGGCCCGACCTGGTGCACGCGCACAGCGCCAAGGCCGGTCTGGCCGGGCGGCTGGCCGTGCGGGGCCGGATCCCGACCGTGTTCCAGCCGCACGCCTGGTCGTTCGAGGCGGTCGGCGGGCCCGCCGCGCTCCTCGCGCTCGGCTGGGAGCGGTGGGCGGCGCGCTGGACGGCGCGGACGGTGTGCGTGAGCGAGGCGGAACGGCTGCGGGGGACGCGGGCCGGGCTGCGCGGGCCCTGGACGGTGATCCCGAACGGCGTCGACCTCGCCGGCCCGTCCGCCGACGCCCCCGGCAAGACCCCCGCCGACGCCTCCGCCGACGCGGCCGGTGTGCGGCGGCTCCACGGCGTCGGCCCCCACGCGCCGTTGGTGGTCTGCGTGGGCCGGCTGTGCCGGCAGAAGGGCCAGGACGTCCTGCTGAGCGCCTGGGAGTCCGTCCTCGCGCGGGTGCCGGGCGCCCGGCTGGTCCTCGTGGGCGACGGCCCGGACCGCGCCCGGCTGACCGCGCGGGCCCCGGCGTCCGTGCTGTTCACGGGGACCGTCGCCGACGCGGCCCCTTGGTACCGGGCCGCCGACCTGGTGGTCCTGCCGTCGCGCTGGGAGGGCATGGCCCTGGCCCCGCTGGAGGCGATGGCCTGCGGGCGGCCCGTGGTGGTGACCGACGTGGACGGTGCCCGCGAGGGCCTGCCGCCCGCTCTCGTACCGCACTGTGTGGTGCCGCCCGAGGATCCGGCGGCGCTGGCCGACGTCGCCGCAGCCCTGCTGCTCGACGCGCCGCTGCGGGCGTCGCTCGGCCGCCGGGGGCGGGCGCACGTGCGGTCCGCGCACGACGTACGGCACACGGCCGGGGCGGTGGCGGCCCTGTACGGCGACCTCTTGTACGGCGGCCTCCTGGACGGCGTACGTCCCGCGCCCGCGGCGCACACCGACGGCGACGACAGCAGCGGCGACATCGGCGACAGGCCCGCGGCCGTGCGGCGGTCGGCCGTCGTGCCCATCGAGTGCAGGGAGTCCACCTACCCGTGAGCGCGGAAAGCACCGTTCCCTCCCCCGCCGGCCGGTCGCGCGACCTCGGCTCCTCCCCCGTCTCGGTGCTGCCGCCGCGCGACGGCACCGCGGGCCCGCGGCTGCCCGACCGGCGCCCCGCACCACGGCAGGACTTCCCGCTGCCGCTGCTCGTCGCGGACGGCGCGGCGGCCCTGCCGGGCTCGCTGGTCCTCACCGGTACCCCGCACCAACCCCTGCTCGCGGCCCTGCTGGTCGCCGCCTCGCTCCTGCTGCGCCCGCGCCCGGCCCGGCGGTCCTCCGGCGCGCTGGACGACCTGCCCGCCCTGTGCGGCCGGATCGCGGTGGTGTGGCTGGTGCTCGCGGCGCTCCTCGCGGCGTACGCGCCCACGCACGCGCTGTCCGCGCGCACCCTGTGTGCCGGTTTCCTGCTGCACGCGGTGACGGGCTGCGCCGGCCGGGGCGCGGTGCACCGCAGACACCGTACGGCGCTCCTGAACCGCCCCCGCGCCGCCCTGGTCGTCGGTCCCGCCGCGACCGCGCGGCGCGTGGCCTCGGCGCTGCTGCGCCACCCGCGCTGCGGGCTGCGCCCGGTCGGGATCGTCACCGGCGGGCCGGGCGGCACCGCGGGCCTGCCGGTGCTGTCCACGGACGAGGAGGTGCGGCGGGCGGTCGTCCAGAACGGCGTACGGGACGTCGTGGTCGCCGGCTCCCCGGTGAACCCCTCGGCACGGCCCCGGCAGGCGGCGCTGCTGCGGACGCTGGCCGAGTCGGGGTGCAGGGTGTGGGAGTTGGACGCCGAGGCGCCCGAACACGCCGACGCCCCCACCCGCCCGGCCGGGGACCGCATCGCCGGGTTCGCCTGCCGGCGCCTGGAACCGGCGGCACGGCGCCCCGGCGGCGCGGGCAAGCGGATGCTGGACGTCACGGTCTCGGGGGTGCTGTTGCTGCTGCTGAGCCCCCTGCTGCTGACCTGCGCGGCGGTGCTGCGGGTGGTGGGCGGTCCCGGGGTGCTGTTCCGCCAGGAGCGGGTCGGGGAGGGCGGCAGGCCGTTCACGCTGCTGAAGTTCCGCACCCACCGCCCGGCCGACGAGCACGAGTCGGCGACCCGGTGGAGCGTGGCGGACGAACGCCGGATGCCGTGGTTCTGCCGCTTCCTGCGGCGCACCTCGCTGGACGAGCTGCTGCAGCTGTGGAACGTCTTCCGGGGCGACATGAGCCTGGTCGGCCCGCGTCCCGAACGCCCGTACTTCGTGGCCCGGTTCAGCCAGACCCACCCCGGTTACGCGGCCCGCCACCGGGTGCCGGCCGGGATCACGGGCCTGGCCCAGATCAACGGGCTGCGCGGCGACACCTCCATCGAGGACCGGGCCCGCTTCGACAACGCCTACATCGACGACTGGTCGCTGTGGCGGGACGTCTGCATCCTGCTGCGCACGGCCGCCGCGCTCGTACGTCCCACGGGGAGCTGACCCAGGTGGCCCACGCCCTGCCCCTGCCCCTGCCGCCGACGGCGCGCGTACGGCGGCTGCCGCCCGTGCTGGCCGTGGTCGCGGTCGTCGCGCTGCTCGCGCTGCCGCTCGCCCCGGACGACGGGGGCGGCGCGCACCCGGCCGACGCGGTCTCCGCGCTGGCGGTGCTGTACTGCGCGCTGCGGCTGGTGCGGGACCGGCGGCGCCCCCTGTCCCGTACGGCGGCCGTGGTGCTCGGGCTGCCCGTGCTCGGCCTCGCGGTCGCCGCGGCGGGCGCCGTGTCGCCGGGGGCCGGACTCGCGGGCCTCGGCCGCTACCTCCAGGTCTTCGTCCTGGTCCCGGCCGCCGTCCTGCTGCTCGTCCGCGACCGGGCCGACGTACGGCTGCTCACCTGGTCGATGGTGGGGCTGGCCCTGTGGCAGGGGGCGGTCGGGGTGCACCAGTACGCGACCGGGACCGGCGCGTCCTACCAGGGCGAGCGGATCCGGGCCGTGGGCACCTTCGGGCCGCAGGACGTGATGGGGATGGCGACCGTGGTCTCCCTGGGGATGGTCTGCGCGGTGGGTCTTGCGCTGGGCCGGACGCCGGTGCGGCAACGGCTGTTCGCCGCCGGGTGCGCGCTCGTCCTGCTGCTGCCGCTCGCCCTGTCGTTCAGCCGCGGGGCGTGGATCGCGACGGCGGTGACCTGCGCGGTGCAGCTGCTGCTCGCGGGGGTGCGCAGGGCGCTGGCGGTGGGGGCGGCCGCGGTCGCGGCGGCGGTGGTGCTGGTGGGCGGCTTCGGGGTCGGTACGGCGATGCTCCAGGAACGGGTCGGCAGCATCACGCGGGTCACGGACGCCCCCGACCAGTCGGTGACCGACCGGTACACGATGTGGGCGGCGGCGGCCGGGATGTGGCGGGAACGGCCGCTGACCGGCGTGGGGCTGAAGGGCTTCCCCGAACACCGCGACGCGCACGCCTCGCTGGCGCTGTCCTCGGGCAGCGAGACGGACGGCGCGGGTGCCGGGTACCGCAGGCAGCCGCTGCTGTCCCCGCACAACATGTATCTGCTGGTGCTGGCCGAGCAGGGGCTGACCGGGCTGCTGGCGCTCGCCGGGAGCTGGCTGGCGCTGCTCGTGCTGGGCCTGCGCCGACTGCGCGCCGCACGCCGGGAACACGGGGCGGTGCCGGACTGCGCGTTCGTCGCCTGCGGGCTGCTGGTGTGGCAGCTGACCGACTTCGCGTACGCCGACATCGGCGGGCCGTCGACCGTACTGACGGCGGTCTGCTTCGGGCTGGCTGCCTGCTGGGCGCTCGGCCTCCAGACCCAGGAGCTGGCGGAGCGGTGACGGCGCACGGGGCGAGAGGGACGGGCGGCGCGGACGGTACGGCCGGGAACACGGTCCCACCGACCCGCACCTCGGCCCCGGACGCGGGCACGGCGGGCACGGCGGGCACGGCGGGCACGGCGGGCACCGTGGGCACGGCGGGCACGGCGGGCACCGTGGGCACGGCGGGCACGGCGGGCACCGTGGGCACGGCGGGCACGGCGGGCACGGCGGGCACGGCGGGCACCGTGGGCACGGTGAGCACGGTGAGCACTGCGGGCACCGCAGGCACCGCAGGCACCGCAGGCACGGTGAGCACCGCGGCCACAGCCGCCACAGTGGGCACAGCGGGCACAGCGGGCACAGCCGCCGCAGTGGGGATCGCCACCACAGCCGCCACCTCGGACACCGCAGGCACTACAGCCACAGCAGCCACCGCGGACCACGCACCGCACGTCGGCGCCCGGGACGATGCGCCCCGGGCGGTCGCCCGGACCGCCGCGCCCGCCACCGGCACCGCAGGCAACCCGGCCACAGCAGCCACCACGGACCACCCACCCCACGTCGGCGCCCGGGACGACACGCCACCGGCGGTCGCCCGGACCGCCACCCCCGCCACCCGCACCCGCACCCGCACCACCGCACCGCCCCCCGACACCGGGGCCGCCGCCGAGGAGAGCCGGTCCTCAGGGGGATTCCTCGCCCGCGCCGCCCTCGTGACGGCCGTGCTCTCGGTGGCCGGGTCGGTGCTCGGGCTGGTGCGGGACCAGGCGCTGGCCCGGTTGTTCGGGGCCGGCAGCGAGACGGACGCCTTCCTGGTGGCGTGGACGGTGCCGGAGTTCGCGGCGACGCTGCTCATCGAGGACGGGCTGGCCTTCGCCCTGGTCCCGATGTTCAGCCTGGCGCTGGCCCGCCGCGCCCGGGGCGCCCCGGGCGACCAGGTCCGCGCGCTGGTCGCCTCGACGCTGCCCAGGCTGGCCCTGGCCTTCGCCGCCGCCGGCGCACTGGTCGCCGCGGCCGCGCCGGTGCTGGTCAGGGCCCTGGCACCGGGGCTGCCCGACCAGGCCCTCGCGGTGGACTGCACCCGGCTCACCGCCACCTGCGTCGTCAGCTTCGGGCTCGCCGGGTACTGCAGCGCGGCGCTGCGGGCGCACCGCCGGTTCCTGGCACCGGCGGCGATCTACGTCGCCTACAACACCGGCATCGTCACGGCGATGTTCGTGCTGGGCGGGCGCTGGGGGGTGCGCTCGGCGGCGGTCGGGGTCGCGGTGGGCGGTGTCCTGATGGTGGTGGCGCAAGTGCCGTCGCTGCTCGGGCAACTGCGCCGCCGGGGCGGCGGCGAGCGCCCGCCGCCGGGCACCGGTGACGACGCGCGTCCCCTCGCCCTCGCCCTGTTCGCCACCGTCCTGCTGTTCGCTCTGTGCCGCCAGTCCCAGGTGCTCATCGAGCGCTTCCTCGCCTCCGGGCTCCCCTCCGGCGCCATCTCGCACCTGAACTACGCGCAGAAGGTCGCCCAGATCCCCATGACGCTGTCGCTGATGCTGTGCACGGTCACCTTCCCGGTGGTCGCCCGCGCGCTGGCCGACGGAGACACGGAACGGGCCCGCGGCCGGGTCGAGCGGGACGTGGCGCTGGCGGCCGCTCTGGTGCTCCTCGGCGCGGCCACCGTCGTGGCCTGCGCGCCGCAGATCGTCCAACTGCTCTTCCAGCGCGGCGCGTTCACGGCGGCGGACACGGCGGCGACCGCGGGCGTCATGCGCGTGTACGCCCTCGGGCTGCTCGGCCAGACCGTGGTGGGCGCGCTGGCCCGGTCCTACTTCTCCGCGGGCCGCGCCTCCTGGTACCCGTTCGGCGCGATGGGCGTCGGTGTCACCGCCACCGCCGCCGTCGGTGCCGCCGCGGTCGGCCCGTGGGGCGTGACCGGCATCGCCGCCGCCAACGCCACCGGCATCACCGTCACCGCCGCCCTGCTGCTCGCCGGGATGGGCCCGCGCAGCGTGCCGGTGCGGGTCCGGCGGGTCCTGGGCGACCTGGGCCGGCCCGTGCTGGCGGCGGCCGTGGCGACCGGCGCGGGCGCGCTCGCGGCGGAGGGCGTCACCGACGCCGGTGCCGCCGTTTCGCGGGCCGCCCTCCCGCTGGCCGTCGGCGCCGCCACCGTCGCCGGTGTTTTCGTCGTCCTCTGCCTGTCCCTGGGCGTCCGGGACCCGGGCCCCGCCCGTCTCCTACACCCCGTCACCCGAAGGCTCCCTCCCCGAAGGCTCCCTACCCGAAGGCTCCCAACCCGAAGGCTCCCTCATGGCCGTTTCCGCTTCCGGTTCCCCTGCCGCGACACCGACCGTTGACGCCCGCCCCGGCCCCGTCCCCTGGGTGGCGATGTACCACTCCGTCGGCGACCGCTCGGACGACCCGTACCGCATCACGGTCACGCCCGACCGGCTGGACGCGCAGCTGGGCTGGCTGCGGCGGCGCGGGCTGCGCGGCGTGCCGGTCGGCGAGCTGCTGGCCGCCCGCGCCCGGGGCGGCGGCCGGGACCTGGTGGGGCTGACCTTCGACGACGGGTACGCCGACTTCGTCGAGCACGCGCTGCCGTGCCTGCGGCGCCACGGCTGCGGGGCGACCCTCTTCGTGCTGCCGGGGCGGCTCGGCGGCGTCAACTCCTGGGACCCGCTGGGCCCGCGCAAGCCACTGCTGACCGCCGACGGCATCCGGCGGGCCGCCGCCGAGGGCGTCGAGATCGGCTCGCACGGCCTCACGCACGTCGACCTCACCACCGCGGACGACGCCGTGCTGGGCGCCGAGACCGCCGGGAGCAGAGCACTGCTCTCGGAGCTGGCCGGCGCTCCGGTCACCGGCTTCTGCTATCCGTACGGCACGGTCGACGCCCGCGCCGCCGACGCCGTGCGCGCCGCCGGTTACACCTACGCCTGCGCCATCGACCCCGGCCCGCTGACCGGCCCGTACGCCCTGCCGCGCGTGCACGTGGGCCAGAGAGACACACCCGTACGGCTGTTGCTGAAGACCCGGCTGCACCGCCTGCGCCGCCGGGCCGCGGCGGGGGTGTGAGGTGACGGACGTGAAGGCCCTGCACATCATCACGGGTCTCGGCGTCGGCGGCGCCGAGCAGCAGCTGCGGCTGCTCCTGCGTCACCTGCCCGTCGACTGCGACGTGGTGACGCTCACCAACCCCGGCCCGGTCGCCGACGGGCTGCTGGCCGACGGCGTGCACGTCGTCCACCTCGGCATGACCGGCAACCGCGACCTGGCCGCGCTGCCCCGCCTGGCCCGGCTCATCCGCACCGGCGGCTACGACCTCGTGCACACCCACCTCTACCGCGCCTGCCTCTACGGCCGGATCGCCGCCCGGCTGGCCGGGGTGCGGGCGGTGGTCGCCACCGAACACTCCCTGGGCGACTCCCAGATGGAGGGCCGCCCGCTCACCCCGGGCGTCCGCGCCCTGTACCTGGCCGGGGAGCGCCTGGGGAGCGCCACGGTCGCCGTCTCCCCCACCGTCGCCGACCGGCTGCGCCGCTGGGGGGTGCCCGCGCCCCGCATCGAAGTGGTGCCCAACGGCATCGACCTGGCCCGCTTCCGCTTCGACCCGGTCCGGCGGCTGCGCACCCGGCGCCGCCTCGGCCTGCCCGAGGGCGCGTACGTCGTCGGCGGCGTCGGCCGGCTGGCGGCGGCCAAACGCTTCGACGTCCTGGTCCGCGCCCTGGCCCTGCTCCCGCCCGACTGCTGGCTGCTGCTGGTCGGCGGCGGCACCCAGGAGCACCTGCTGCGCCGCACCGCCCGCGAGGCCGGGGTCGCCGACCGTGTCCTGCTCACCGGCGAACGCCCGTGCCTCTCCGACGGCTCCCCCGGCCCCGACCTGCCCGCCCTCGCCGCCGCGATGGACGTCCTCGCGTCGCCGTCGCCGGAGGAGGCCTTCGGCCTGGCCGCCGTGGAGGGGCTCGCGTCGGGGCTGCCGGTGCTGTACGCCTCCTGCCCGGCGATCGAGGACCTGCCTCCCGAGGCGGCGCCCGCGGCACGACGGGTCGCCGGTGGTGCCGCGGAGTTCGCGCGCGCCCTGGCCGAGACCCGCGCGTTGCACGGTCCGGTCCCCGGCATGCGCACCGCGCCCGAGGCGGCCCGCCACTACTGCGTCACCCGCAGCGCCGCCCGGCTGATGGACGTGTACGCGACCGCCCTCACCCGACCGCTGCCCCCGCCCCCGCCCCCGCCCCCGTCACCGTCATCGTCATCGTCACCGGCATCCCAGGGAGTCAGTTCCGCATGACCGAGCCCCTCACCCACTCCCCGGCCGCACCCGCGACGGACGACGGGCCCGCACCCCCCGCGCGCCCGCACCGTGTCCGGGCCGCCCTGCGCCGGGTCCCGCGCCGCCTGCGCTCCCTGCCGCCGTGGTCCCCGCTCGCGGCCGGCGTCCTCGCCGGCGGGCTGCTCGGCGCCGGGTACGGCCTGGTCGCCACCCCGCGGTACACGGCGACGAGTTACGTCGTCGCCGTCCCCGCCGACCAGTCCGACCCGGCGTCCGCGCTGGGCTTCGCGCAGGCCTACGGCCGGGTCGCCACCCAGCTCGCGGTGCTCGGGGACGCCCAGATGTGGGCCCACGTGCCGGTGGCGACCCTGGAGCGGAGCGTGCGCACCGCGACCTCGCCGGACGCGCCGATGGTCTCGGTGACGGCCACCTCCGCCGACCCGGAGGAGGCCGCCGACATGGCCAACGCCGTCGCCCGCGCCCTGACCCGGCACGCGGCGGACTCCGCCGCCGACACCCACGTGGAGCTGCGGCAGTTCGCCCGGGCCACCGAGCCCACCGAGCCGTCCTCGGCGTCCGCCGCCGTGACGGGCCTGGTGGGCGCGAGCGCGGGCGGACTCCTCGGCGGGCTGGCCCTGCTGGTCCGGCCGCGCCGCGCCGCTCGGGGGCCCGGCCGCGCGGCGGCGCCCGTACCCGGACCGGCGCCGGCGGCCGACGTCCGCGGACAGCTGTGACGCACCGCAGGCCGCCGCACCCGGGCCCGCTCCCGCCCGGTCACACCCTCGAACTGGTCACCGACGAGGGCGCCTTCGCCGAGCTGGCCACGCAGTGGCGGCGGCTGTACGGCCGGTGCGCCGCCGCGACCCCGTTCCAGAGCCACGCCTGGCTGCTCTCCTGGTGGCGTTCGTACGGTTCGGCCGGGCGGCTGCGGCTGGTGCTGGCCCGCGAGGGCGGCGAACTGGTCGGCGCGGCGCCACTGACGCTCGTACGGCGCCCGGTTCCGGCGCTGGTGCCGCTGGGCGGGGCGATCTCGGACTACGGGGACGTCCTGCTGGACGACGAGCGCGGCCCGCAGGCGGTGGCCGCGCTCGCCGCGGGCCTCGCGGCGGCGGCCCGCACCGCGCTGGTCGACCTGCGCGAGGTACGGCCGGGTGCCGCCGCCGAACGGCTCTACGCGCACTGGCACGGGCCCCGGCAACGGCTCGCGGACTCGCTCTGCCTGGAGCTGCCCGCCCTCCCGATGGACGAGCTGGTCGCCCGGCTGCCCTCGGCCAAGGCCAGGCAGCGGGTCCGCGCCCAGCTGCGCCGCCTGGACGCGCTCGGCGTCAAGGGCCGTCCCGTGCTGCCCGACGAGACGGAGGCGGCACTGCACCGGCTCCTCGACCTGCACCGGTTGCAGTGGCGGGGGCGCAAGGTGACCGGCGAGCACCTGCGGACCCGCTTCCGCGAGCACCTGGTGGGGGCGGTGGGGCCGATGGTGCGGTCCGGGGACGCGGTGGTCACCGAGTTCCGGATGGCCGACGAGGTGGTGGCCGTGGACGTGACGCTGCTGGCCCACCGGTCGGCCGGGGGCTATCTGTACGGCGCGCATCCCCGGCTGCGGGAGCGGAAGGCGGACGTGGCGGTGATGCTGCTGGACACCTGCGCCGAGTACGCCCGTGCCCCGGGGCGCTCCACGCTGAGCCTGCTGCGCGGCAACGAGCCGTACAAGCACCACTGGCGCCCGCGGCCGGTGCCGAACCAGCGGCTGCTGCTGGCCCGCCGGCGCACGGCCCCGCTGCTGGCGGCGGCGCTGGCCGACGCCGCCGCCCGACGGCGGGGCAAGGAGCTGCTGCGGCGGCGGGCCGAGCGGAGGGAGCGCGACGGTGGCGGCAGCTGACCGGGCCGGCCGCCACCGCGGCACCCTCCGCCCGCCGCTACTTGTTCCGCTGCTTGTCCCGCGCGTACCAGTCCAGGCGCATGCACAGCTTCCCGCCGAGCCAGTACTCGACCCAGTCGCCCAGCTCCAGCGGCGAGCAGCTGGCCGGGGGCTCGGGCACGGTGGACGGCACCGGGGGCACGGGCGGCGCGGTGGGAGTGGTGGGCGGGGTGGGAGTGGTGGGCTCCGGGGGTGTCGGGGCCGTCGGCTCGACCTCGTCGCTGCGGCCGAAGAGCACGGACCGGTAGACGGCCGTGGAGCGGGGATTGTCGTCGCACTGCCACACGCCGTGCGGGCAGTAGTCGGTGACCGTGTTGTACACGGGCTTGTGCTCGTCCATCCAGGCGAGCATGCGCCGCATGTAGGCGGCGTTGTCGCCGTTGCGGAACAGTCCCCATTCCGGGTAGGAGACGGGCTTGCCGTGCGCCTTCGCGAAGTCCACGTGCGCCTGGAGCCCGTACGGCTCCTTCACCTGTTCGTCGAAGGACATGCCGCGCGGCTGGTCGTAGGAGTCCATGCCGATGATGTCGACGGTGGCGTCGCCGGGATAGCACCGCGTCCAGGGCACGGCGTCCCGGCCGCGGCTCGGCGCGAAGTCGAACCGGAACTTCTGCCCGGGCACCGCGCGCATGGTGGTGACGATCCGGTTCCAGTACGTCTTCCACGCCTCGGGGTCCGGTCCGCAGCGGTGGGTGTAGGTGGTGCCGTTCATCTCCCAGCCGAGCACCAGGACCGTGTCCGGCACCTTGAGGGCGACCAGGCGTTCGGCGAGGGCGCGGAAGTGGTGGTCGAAGCGTCCGGCGGCGCCCTGGCGCAGCAGGTCGCGCACCTCGTCGTCGTCGACGTGGTCCTCGTTGCGCTCCATCATGGGCACGTTGAGGACGAGCATCCGGTCGGCCTTGCGGGTGCGCCAGTCGGCCCACACGTCGAGGAAGCCGGGGGCGCCCTCGATGTTGCTCCAGCGGTCGCCGGGCAGGTAGGTGTGGCCGACGCGGAGTTCGGCGCCGCCCAGCCAGTGACTCAGCGCGGCCATCCGGGCCACGCCGCGGGGGCCGTAGTCGAGGTAGGCGCCGAACGCGGGTGTCTTCGCCGGGGCTCCGTGCGCCGGGGCCGCGGGTCCGTGTGCCGGGGCCGCGGGTGCGGGCGCCGGCGGGGTCGGTTCGGCGGCGGCCGTGGAGCCCGCCGCGGCCACCAGCGCCGCCGCCGCGACCGCCGCCGCGACGCCTGCCGGCCGCCTGGACCGGTTCCGTGACTGCCGTACGGGCATGCTGGCTCCTTTCCTCGCCGTGAATTCCGCTTGCCTACTGACACCCAGTCACATGAGTCACCATCACGCCACCGCCGTTACGGCTTTCGAGTGCGCCGATCGCCCGCACCGGTGAACCGGTCCGAGAACCGGTCCGAAGACGAAGGAAGTCTCCCGTGTCGCTGTTCGACACCCGTGTCCCCGCCGTACTGCTGCGGATCGACCGGAATCCCTTTCACCACGGAACGCTGGGTGCCGTGCGCTCGCTCGGCCGCGCGGGGGTGGACGTGCACGTGGTCGCCGACTGCGCGGACAGCCCCGTCCGCGCCTCCCGCTACGTGACCGGGCTGCACACTCCCCCGCCGCCCGGCGCGCCGCCCGCCGAGATCGCGGCGGCCCTGCGCCGTGTCGCCGCGCGGATCGCGCGCCCCGCCGTGCTGATTCCGATGGACGACGCGTGCGCCGTCGCGGTGTCCCGGGCGCGGGCGGAGCTGGCCCCCTTGTATCTGCTGCCGGACCAGCCGGGGGACCTGCCCGCACGCGTGGCCGACAAGGCCGAACTGGCCCGTGTGTGCGCGTCGCTGGACGTCCCGCACCCCGAGACGCTGGTCCCGGACGGCGCGGCGGAGGCGGCGCGGGCGGCGTGGCGGCTGGGCCTGCCGGTGGTGGCGAAGTGGAGCCGCCCCTGGCTGGTGCCCCCGGGCGGCGGGCTGCGCAGCACGGTGCTGGTGCGCTCGGCGCGGGAGGCCGGGGAGCTGTACCTGCGGGCCGAGGAGGCGGGCAGCCGGCTGCTGCTCCAGGCGTTCCTGCCGCCGGGCGCCGACCGGGACTGGTTCTTCCACGGCTACGCCGACCGCTCGGGCGCGGTCCGGGCGGGCGGTCCCGGCCGCAAGACGCGGGCCAGACCGCGCGGCGCCGGTCTGACGGCGGTGGGCCGCTGGACGCCGAACCCGCAGGTCCAGGCGCTCGCCGAACGGGTCACCGCGGAGCTGGGCTACCGGGGCGTCTTCGACCTCGACTTCCGTCGCTGCGGCACGACGGGCCGCTATCACCTGCTCGACTTCAATCCGCGCCCCGGCGCCCAGTTCCGGCTGTTCGCCGACACCGCCGGACTGGACGTCGTACGGGCCCTGCACCTGGATCTGACCCACCGCCCGCTGCCGCAGGGGGCGCCGCGGCCGGGGCGGGCGTTCGTGGTGGAGAACTACGCGCCGCTGAGCGCCCTGCGTCCGGCCCGCGCGGGACACGGGGGGCGCGAGCTGGCCTGGCACGCCCGGGACGACCGGGCGCCGGGCCGGGCGCTGTGGGCCCTGTGGGGCCGCCATGTGAGCGCCCGGCTGCGGGACCGCGCGCTTCGGGGGCGCGCTGCCCGGCCGGACGCCGCGGCCCCGGCCCGCGCCCGCGTCGTACGCCAGGGCTCCGCCCCCGCCGCGGACCGCACCGGTGTCTCCGACCGCCCGGAGGAGGACCGGGCCGGCCGCCACTGAGGTGCCCGGGCGCGACGACGGACAGCACATCGCCCCCGGCGGGCCGTGGGAGGGCCGCCGGGGGCGACGGGACGAGCGGGGGTGGGCTCAGCGGCCCGAGAGGGCCCGGCCCCTGCGGTACAGGATCGCTCCGCCCGCGATCAGCACGGCACCGGCGGCCGCGGCGCCCAGCGTGCCCTCGCTGCCGGTCTCGGCCAGGACGGGCGGCTGCTCCGTCTGGGGAGCCGGCGGGGTGTGCTCCTCCTCGGACGGCGGCGGGGGCTCCTCTTCGCCCGAGGGCGGCGGCGGCTCCTCGTGGGTGGGCGGCGGGGGCTCCTCCTCGCCGTAGCCGGGCGGCGTGGTGGGGGGCGGCGGCTCCTCCTCGCCGTAGCCGGGGGGCTCCTCCGCGTCGTTCTCGCACTTGTTGCCGAAGACCGGGTTCAGCGCGGCGATGACGTCGACGGTGTTGCCGCAGAGGTTGACCGGTACGTCGACCGGGACCTGCGCGTTGTTGCCGGAGCCGACGCCGGGCGAGCCCTCGGTCGCGCCGTCCGCGTGGGAACCGGACGACGAGGCCGAAGTCGAGGACGATGAGGAGGAAGAGGAAGAGGACGAGGACGAGGCGTCCGACGCTTCCTCGCCGTACCCGCCGCCGTTGCCGTCGGTCTTCTCGTCCGAGGTGTTCTCGCACTCGTTGCCGAAGGCCGGGTTCAGGGCGGCGATCACGTCGACGGTGTTGCCGCAGGCGTTCACGGGCACGTCGACGGGGAGCTGGAGGGCGTTGCCGGACACGGCGCCCGGGGAGTTCGTGGCGGCCCCGTCCGCATGCGAGTCGGCAAGGGCGGGGCTGCCGCACAGGGAAAGGATGCCCGTCGCGGCGGCAGCCGCGACCATCCCCCTGCTCAGGGTCTGTCGCACTCTGGTTGTCTTCCTGCTTGGAGAGATGAGAGATGAGAGATGACCGGAGAACGCTCCGGGGGGACTGGCTGCAGAAAGGGGAAAAGCCGGCCCCGAACCAAACGAGTTGGCCAAGGCCGGCCGTGACGCAGCCGGTCGGCTGGTACGGAACGACGTCAGTCGTTCACGCACGTGTTGCCGAACGCGGGGTTCAGCAGACCGATCACGTTGATGCTGTTGCCGCACACGTTGACGGGAACGTGCACGGGAACCTGGATGACGTTGCCGGACAGGACGCCCGGGGAGCCTACGGCGGCACCCTCGGCGCCGGCGTCGGCGAAGGCCGGGGCGGCCATGCCGAGGGCCATGATCGCGCCCGCGACGACAGCAGCGCTCTTCTTCATGAACTTTCCCTTCTCTGCGGTCATGCCTGAATGACGGCCGAAACCGCGCGAGCACAGCATTGACGGCTCGCACCATGACCTGCAGCCTGCAAACGAGGAATTGACGGCCGGGGAAACTGACGAACGTGGGACACCCGGAAATTCACTCAAATGCCTCACGATCCGGTCCGGCCGTTCCCCCAGGAGAGCGACGACGTCGATCCGCTCCCCGGCGAAATCCCGTCCCGTTCACGGCCGGGCGGCCCACGCGGAAGTCAGCGGGCCGCCCGTACCGGGCTGGGCTGGGCTCAGCGGCCCTCGCCGTTCGCCGACAGCACCGACAGGTCCTCCAGGACGTGCGACACGGCGCCGTCACGCTTGGCCTGCGTGGAGTTGTCCGCGCACTGCTGGTTCAGGTCGTCCGCCAGGACGTTGATGTCCTGGATCGGCACGAGGTTGATGACGGCGACGTTGACGTCCTCGACACCGAGGCACGGCTTGTTCAGCGTGCCCTCGACCAGCGAGAGCTGGGGGCTCATGTCGCCGTCGGTGGCCGAGTTGCCGAACGCCGAGGTGGCGCCGTTGCCGTTGGCCACGGCCGGCCCGTTGTCGTCCCCGATGGCCAGGGCCTGGGGAGCGGCGGCAGCCGACATGCCGATCACAGAAGCGGCAGCCGCCGCGGCGACCATTGCCTTCTTGAGCACTTCGCGTTCCTTTCGTCGTAGCGACGCACTGTCCTACGGCCTCATCAACCCGGTGGGCGATGATTGGTTGCGGGCGTTCACCCGGTTGGCCCGCACGGGATCTCAAAAACGCCGCAAAAATCCCCGGAATCCCGGGGGAAACGCGGACCCGTACACATTTCCCGTTGTCCGCCGACGGAGTGAACGGGAGAAACCCGGCCGGACCCACGGAGTTGACCAGTGAGCTCCGGTGGACGGGGTTTCCTCAGAAAGGACTGGCCAGTGATCAAGAAGGTAGTTGCCTACGCGGCGATCGCCGCCTCCGTCATGGGTGCCTCCGCTGCCGCGGCCCCGCAGGCGATGGCGATCGGCGACGACAGCGGGCCCGTCTCGGCCAACGGGAACGGCGCCTCGCAGTACTTCGGCAACTCGATGACCACGGGCAACATGAGCCCGCAGATGGCGCTCATCCAGGGCTCGTTCAACAAGCCGTGCATCGCGGTCAGCGACATCCCGGTCAGTGTCATCGGTCTCGTGCCGATCCAGGACCTCAACGTCCTGGGCGACGACATGAACCAGCAGTGCGCCGAGAACTCGACGCAGGCCAAGCGCGACGGTGCGCTGGCCCACCTCCTGGAGGACGTCTCGATCCTGTCCTCCAACGGCGAGGGCTGACGGCGAGGGCCGGCATCGCCCCGGGCGGGCCGCCGAGCACATCGGCGGCCCGCCCTTCCGCATGCCCGGGGACGCCGGGACGCCGGGATGCCGGGACGCGCGTCAGCGGCCCGGCGTGGCGTACAGCGCTTCGATGTCGTCCGCGTACGCCGCGACGGCCGCGTGCCGCTTCACCTTCAGGGACGGGGTGAGCAGGCCGTTCTCCTCGGTGAACTCGCCCTCGACCAGCCGGAAGGCGCGGATCGACTCGGCCCGGGAGACGGCCGCGTTGGCGTGGTCCACGGCCTTCTGGACGTCCGCCCGCATCCTTTCGTCCCGTACGACCTCGGACATCGGCGTCTGCGCGGGCAGCCCGCGCACCGCCAGCCAGTGGGCGACGGCGTCCGGGTCCAGGGTGATCAGGGCGGCGACGAAGGGCCGGTTGTCGCCGACGACCAGGCACTGGGCGACGGGTGGGCGGCTGCGCAGGCGGTCCTCCAGGACGGCCGGGGAGACGTTCTTGCCGCCGGAGGTGACCAGGAGGTCCTTCTTGCGGCCGGTGATGGTGAGGTAGCCGTCGGCGTCGAGGGAGCCGAGGTCGCCGGTGGCGAACCAGCCGTCGGTGAGGGCCGCGTCGGTGGCCTCGGGGTTGCCCCGGTAGGCGCCGAAGACGATGCCGCCCTTGACGAGCACCTCGCCGTCGTCCGCGAGGCGCACGGCGGTGCCGGGGACCGGCGGGCCGACGGTGCCGGGGCGGGGGCCCAGCGGCGGGACGATGGTGGCGGCCGCGGTGGTCTCGGTCAGGCCGTAGCCCTCGTAGATCATGATTCCGGCGGCGTAGAAGAACAGGTTGAGTTCGCTCTCCAGCGGGGAGCCGCCGCTGATGGCGTAGCGCATCCGGCCGCCCAGTTCCCTGCGCACCCGGCGGTAGACCAGCAGGTCGTACAGCGCCCAGCCGGCCCACAGGCCGGGGGTGGGGCCCTTGCCGCGGCCGAGGAAGCGGTCCAGGTGGGCGGCGCCGAAGCGGACGGCGAGGCGGTGGGCGCGTTCGAAGGAGGCGCCGCGGCCGATCCTCTCGGCGGTCGCCCGGCCGGTGTCGTGGATCTTCTCGAACAGGTACGGGACGCCGACCAGGAAGGTCGGGCGGAACGACTTGAGCGCGGGGCGCAGTTCGTCCGGTCTGATGCTCGGGAAGTGGCCGATCTCGATGCGGGCCAGCAGGCAGGAGATCTGGATGGTGCGGCCCAGGATGTGGGCGAGGGGGAGGAAGAGGAGGGTCGAGGCCCTCTGGCCGGTGACCTCCTTGAAGATCGGGTGCAGCAGCTCGACGGTGTTGGCGGCCTCGGCGTGCAGATTGGCGTGGGTGAGGACGCAGCCCTTGGGGCGGCCGGTGGTGCCGGAGGTGTAGCAGACGGTGGCGACCGTGTCCGGGGTGAGGGCGGTGCGGCGCTTGGTGACCTCTTCGTCGCTCACCCCCCGGCCGAGGGCGGTGAGGTCGGCGAGCGCGCCGGCGTCGAGTTCCCAGAGGCGCGGGCGCTCGGGGTGGCCGGCGGTACCGGCCCGGACGGTGGCGGTGTTGGCGGCGGTCTCGGTGACGGCGTACCGGGCGCCGGAGTCGCGGACGATCCACTCGACCTGGTCGGCCGAGGAGGTGGCGTACACCGGGACGGTCTGGCCGCCGGCCGCCCAGATCGCGAAGTCCAGGACCGTCCACTCGTAGCGGGTGCGGGACATGACGGCGACCCGGCCGCCCGGTTCCAGGCCGGCGGCGATCAGCCCCTTGGCCACGGCGGTGACCTCGCGGGCGAACGTCTCGGCGGTGACGGGCCGCCAGGCGCCGTCCACCTCGCGGCGCAGGACGACGGCGCCGGGGGCCTCGGCGGCGTTGGTGAACGGGATGTCGGCGGTGCTGCCCGTGGCGGGGCGGGACGCGAGGGCGGCAGTGCGGGCCTCGCGGACGGTGCCGTCCGCGTCCCTGACGGTCTCGGTCCTGGTGCGGGACGCCAGGTTGCCGCTCTCTCTCGCCCGTTTCAGGTCCCTGCGTACGCCCATGACGGCTCCCGGTCGCGGTCGGACTGCTGCGCTGTCGCGTGTGCTCGGCTGCGAACTCACCTACGAACTTACTTGGGAGTAAACTTACTCACGCGTAAGGAAACGTCAATGGGCACACCCACCCCGCGGGTCAGGCCAGCCGGTCGGCGTCCTCGATCGCCTCGGCCAGTTCGCGCAGATCCTCGTTCTCCGTGCGGTCCGCCAGGCCGTCGGCCCGCTCGGAGAGTTCGGACAGGCCCGGTGCGCCCGGCAGGGAACCGCCGTCGCCGCCCGGGGACCGGAGCGCGTCGGCGAAGTAGGCCGCGGTCGCCGTGACCCGCAGCCCGCGGTCCGACTCCCAGACGGAGTCGTCGAGGGCGTCGCTCTCCACGTCGCCGGACTCCTCGTGCGGGGTGCGGCTGTCGGGGTCGAGCCAGCGGACGGTGGCCGTGGCGAGGTGGCCGTCGGCGCCGGGCCTGGTGCGGACGGCGTAGAGCGCGGTGACCGTGTGGCCGGGGCCGACCTCGCCGCCGTCGACGCGGTCGTCGC
Organism: Streptomyces sp. NPDC059906; assembly: GCF_042730645.1. Taxonomy (NCBI): domain Bacteria; kingdom Bacillati; phylum Actinomycetota; class Actinomycetes; order Kitasatosporales; family Streptomycetaceae; genus Streptomyces; species Streptomyces sp. NPDC059906. The sequence continues at coordinate 401,256 of NZ_JBHWKU010000002.1, read as the reverse complement.
GGAAGTCCTCGTCGGCGACCTGGCGGTTGTCGTAGCCGACCAGGCGGAACTCGGCGACGGTCTCCGGGTCGAAGGCCACCTGGGCCTTGGCGTCGCGCGCGGTCAGCTCGATGTGGCGCGGGAGCTGCTCGCTGAAGACCTCACGGGCGTCCTCGCTGGTGGAGACGTACGTGGTGTGGCCGTCGCCCTTGTCGGCGAGGCGTTCCATCAGGGCGTCGCCGTAGTCGCTGCCGACGCCGACGCCGAAGAGGGTGATGCCGTGTTCGCGGCGCTCGGCGGCGATGCGTTCGAGGATGGTGTCCGCGTCGGTGTCGCCGGTGTTGGCGAGGGCGTCGGAAACGAGGACGACGCGGTTGGTGACACCCTCGCGGCGGCCCTCGACGGCGGTCTCGTAGCCGGTCTCCATGCCCGCGCCGAGGTTGGTGGAGTCGGTCGGCTCCAGGCCGTCGATCGCGTCGTGCACGCGGCCGCGGTGGTCGCCGAGCCGGGTCATGGGCAGGACGGTCTCGGCCTCGTCGCTGAAGGTGACGATCGCCACCGAGTCGTCGTCGCGCAGCCGGTCGGTCATGGTGCCGAGGGCCTCCTGGGCGAGGTCGAGGCGGCCGGGTTCGCCCATGGAGCCGGAGACGTCGATGACGAAGGTCAGGGCGGCCGGCGGGCGTTCGCTCTGCCGCTCGGCGGGGCGGGTGGCGAGGCCGACGCGGACCAGCGACCAGTCCTCGTCGTCGGTGCGGGCACCGTCCACGGTCACCGAGAAGCCGTCGCCGTCCGGGCGCTCGTAGTCCTGGCGGAAGCTGTTGACGAACTCCTCGGGGCGGACCGTGGAAGGGTCGGGCAGCCGGCCCTCGGACAGGGTGCGGCGGGCGTAGCCGTAGGAGGCGGTGTCGACGTCGAGGGCGAAGGTGGAGAGGTAGTCGGGGTCGGGCGCGATCTCGCGGGAGTCGCCGTTCTTCTCCCCCTCGCCGGCGCTCGTGCCGCCGTCGTAGCGCTGCTCGCCCTCGCCGCGCGGGCGGTCGGGTACGGGCATCGGGCCCGAGCCGCCCCGCGAGTCGGCCGCGGTGTCCTTCGCCCCGTTCGACGCGTCGTCCGTCCCCCCGCAGCCGGTGAGCAGCAGCCCGCCCGCCAGGGTGAGCGCGAGCAGCGCGGTCGCGCCGCGCCGCCCCCGCTTCCCGTCGGTCCCGTACCGGTTCATCGTCCGTCCCCCTGTGCTTGTTCGGCGCCGGTGTACGTGACTGTGACGGGGCGGCGGGGCGAAACGTGCGGCTCGGGGTGTTACGGCTGTGTCTCGAAGCGGGCACGGGGCGGGCTCCCGAGACCGGTGGGTGCTCCTCCGTTGACCTACGACTGACCTACGACTGACCTACGACACGATGTCCTTGCGGGCGAAACCGCGGAAGGCCAGGGCGAACAGCACCAGCGCGTACGTGACCGAGACCGCCGTACCCTGGATCATGCCCGACCACTCGGGGTTCGGCTGGACGGCGTCCGCCCAGGCGAACTGCCAGTGCGCGGGCAGGAAGTCGCGCCAGTGGCCGAGCGCGGTCACCGCGTCCAGGACGTTGCCGACGATGGTGAGACCGACGGCGCCGCCGACCGCGCCGAGCGGGGCGTCGGTCCGGGTGGACAGCCAGAACGCGAGCGCGGCGGTGACCAGTTGGGACACGAAGATGTACGCGACGACCACCACCAGGCGCTGGGCGGCCGTGCCCGGGGCGAGCGAACCGCCGGTGGGGATGGCCAGCGGCCCCCAGCCGTAGGCGACCGTGCCCACGGCCAGCGCCACCAGCGGCAGCAGCACCATCGCGGCCAGGCTCAGCCCGAGCCCGACGGCCAGCTTGGACGCGAGCAGCCGGGCGCGCGGCACCGGCGCGGCGAGCAGGTAGCGCAGGGAGGACCAGCTCGCCTCGGAGGCCACGGTGTCCCCGCAGAACAGGGCGACCGGGACGACCAGCAGGAAGCCCGCCGACACGAAGAGGTTGACGGCGGCGAAGTTGGCGCCGGAGGCGGTGGCGGTGTCCATCAGGGTGATGCGGTCGCCCGGGCCCTCCGGCTCGCCGCCGATCGCGAAGGCGACGACGAGCACGAACGGCAGCACGGCGAGGATCGCGCCCATGACCAGGGTGCGGCGCCGCTTGAGCTGGCGCACCAGCTCCACCCGCAGGGGCAGCGTGCGGCCCGCCCGGTAGCCGTACGCGGAGTCGGACGCCGGCGCCGGTTCGGGCGCGGGTCCGGTCGTGGCCGGCTTGGTGGGCGTGCTCATGCGGAACCTCCGATCAGGGTGAGGAAGGCGTCCTCCAGGCGGCGGTGCGGGCCGACCGACGCCACCGGGATCTCCAGCCGGACCAGTTCGGCGACCAGGACGGGCGCGGTGCCGCCGGGGTCGAGGCGGACCAGGAGCCCGTCGTCGGTGTGCACGACCGAGGCGACGCCGGGCAGGGCGGCGACCTTGTCCACCAGCGGCTCGTCCACGGGCAGGCCGGTGCCGACGAGGAGGGTGTCGCCGGAGCCGATGATCTCGGCGACCGGGCCGGCCTGGACCAGCCGGCCCCGGTCCATGACCACGAGGTGGGTGCAGGACTGCTCGACCTCGGCCAGCAGGTGGCTGGAGACGATCACGGTGCGGCCGGCCGCCGCGTAGCGGATCATCACCTCGCGCATCTCGCGGATCTGCGGCGGGTCCAGGCCGTTGGTCGGCTCGTCGAGGATGAGCAGGTCGGGCAGGCCGAGCATGGCCTGGGCGATGGCGAGCCGCTGGCGCATGCCCTGGGAGTAGGTGCGCACCGCGCGGGCGAGCGCGTCGCCGAGCCCGGCGATCTCCAGGGCCTCGTCGAGGTGGGCGTCCTCGGGCGGGCGGCCGGTCGCCCGCCAGTACAGCTCCAGGTTCTCCCGGCCGGACAGGTGCGGCAGGAAGCCCGCGCCCTCGACGAAGGCGCCGACCCGGGACAGCACCGGGGCGCCGGGCCGGATGGCGTGGCCGAAGACCCGGATCTCGCCGTCGTCCGGCTTGATCAGGCCCATCAGCATCCGCAGAGTGGTCGTCTTGCCCGCGCCGTTGGGCCCGAGCAGGCCGAGCACCTGCCCCTTCTCCACGCGGAAGGACAGCTCCCGCACCGCGTACCGCTCGGCGGACCCGGCGTAGCGCTTGCCGAGGCCGGTGATCTGCAGGGGCACGTCGGCCAGCGCCGGGTCGGGGGCGGGCGCGGCGGTACGGCGGCGGCCCGTCCACAGCAGGACCAGGGCCACGGCGGCACCGGCCAGGGGCAGCCACCACACCCAGGCGGGCAGCGGGGCGGCGGCGGTCGTGACGCCGGGGGCGGTGGGCACCTTCAGGTCACCGTCGAGGGAGACGGTGTACGTCGCCGGGGCGGCCGGGGAGGCGTAGCCGAGGTCGGTGGAGGCGAGGACCAGGCGCAGGCGGTGGCCCTTCTCCACCTCGTGGTCGATCGCCGGGAGGGTGAGCGTGACGTCCTTGCCCGCCTTGGCGTCCTCGACGCGCACGGGGGTCACCAACTGCGAGGGCAGTACGGGTGCGGTGCCGCCGGGGCCGACGTCGTACACCTTGGCGAACAGGACGGCGTCCTCGGTGGTGGAGCGGACGTGGACGGTGGCCGTCGGCGAGCCGGTGATCCGCAGGTCGTCGCCGACCGGGGCGGACTCGAACGCGGCGTACTGGCCGGGGAAGTCCAGGGAGACGCCGACGCCGAGCGAGGAGAGCTGGGAGAGACCTCCGGCGCCGCCGATGCCGGGCAGGGCGGAGACGGCGGGCGGGTTGGCCCCGGCCGGGTTGTCGACGCGCTGCTCCCGGCCGCGCAGGGGCACGGAGCGCTGTCCGTTCGTCAGGCCCGGGTACTGGTCGGCGCTCGCGCCGCGCAACTGGGCCTGTCCGTCGGTGGAGTCGACGCCTCCGGTGCGGGTGACGCGGAAGGCGGGACCGGTGTCGGCGGCCTTGTCGTCCTTCAGGTAACGGTCGAACCAGTCGTCGATGCGGGCCTGGACGCGGTCGGTCTCCAGGTCGCCGCCGTCGTGGCCGCCCGCGATCCAGTCGACGTCCACGGGGGCGCCGTTCGCCCGGATCGCCTTCGCCGCGGCGTCGGCCTGGCCGAGCGGGAAGAGGGAGTCGGTCTGGCCCTGCACGAGCAGGGTGGGCACCTTGATCCGCTCGCCCACCGCCTGCGGGCTGCGCTCCTTGAGGAGCTTCACCGCCTCGGCGTCGGGCGTGCCGGACTCGGCGACCCGCTGGTACATGCGGCACAGGTCCGCCTCGAACCGGTCGCAGCCGCCGCCGGAGTTGACGAAGATGCCGGCCCACAGCTTCTTGAAGACGCCGTTCGGGAACAGGGCGTCCGCCAGGTTCCAGTACGTGATGGCGGGGGCGACGGCGTCCACCCGGGTGTCGTGCCCGGCGGCGAGCAGCGCGACGGCGCCGCCGTAGGAGCCGCCCGCGATGCCCACGCGGGGGTCGCCGTCCTTGTCCAGCTCGACCTGGGGCTGCTCCGCGAGCCAGTCGATCAGCCGGGACACGTCGGCGACCTCACCGTCCGGCGCGTTCAGCCCGATCTTCCCGGTGGACCGGCCGAAGCCGCGCGCCGACCAGGTGAGGACCGCGTACCCGTCCCGGGCGAGGTCCTCGGCCTGCTCCCGTACGTCGTCCTTGCTGCCGCCGAAGCCGTGCGCGAGCAGGACGGCCGGGCGGCGGCCGCCGGAGCCCGCCGTGAAGTACGAGGTGTCCAGGCGCACGCCGTCGCCCACCGCCACGACCCGGTCGGCACGGCGCACCGGGGCCGGGTCGTCACCGGCGACGGCCGTCCACGTCCCGGCGCCGGCGAGCACGACGACGGCGGCCGCGGCGGAGAGCATCCGCCGCGGCCCCCGTAGCAGCCCTCGCACGCGGGGCAGTCGAAGATCCATGGGTCAACGGTACGGTCCGCCGCCGACAACGGGGGCCGCCCCGGGGCTGAACCGGCGGCCCTCCCACGGAAGTACGGGGCCGCTCCCGCGTACCACGGGCGCGGTAGGCCGGGCGGAGCCCGGCGGGCCGGTCAGAGTCCGGCGGACTGCCGGGCACCCGGGCTGCCGGGCTGCCGGGCTGCCGGGCTGCCGGGCTGCCGGGCTGCCGTCACGGCCCTGCGGGCCGTCCCGGCCGGTGAGCGGTCCCGGCCGGTGAGCCGTCACGCCCAGCGGGCGGTCCCGGCCCGGCGGCGTCGTGGTCCGACGGTCGGCGGTCGGCGGCCAGCGGCCAGCGGCCGGGGGTCGGCGGCCAGCGACCGGGGGTCGGCGGCCAGCGGACCATCACGCCCGCGGACGGTCGCGCCCCGCGGGCCGTCACGCCCCGGCGGGCTCGTGGACGTCCTGCGGGACGGTGACCAGCCAGCGGGTGGCGCGGCGCGGGCGCAGGTACAGGGCCCAGTACAGGGTGGCGACGGCGGCGATGGAGCCGGTCAGCAGCAGGTGGCTCGCCTCCTGCTGGGTCAGGACGTAGGCGAGGACCGCGATCAGCAGGACCGGCACCACCGGCCACAGGGGCATGCGCCACGCGTGCGCGTGCCGGTGTGCGCCGCGCCGGGACAGCAGGGCGGCGACCGCGACCAGCAGGTACATCGCGGTCACCGAGACGCCGGTGACGCCGTACAGGGTGTCGAGGTTGACGTAGCACAGCGCCGCGCCCGGCACGCCGACGGCGAGGGTGGCGACCCACGGGGAGCCGAACCGGCCGAGCCTGGCGAGGAGTCCGTTGACCGGGGCGGGCCAGGCCTTGTCACGGGCGGAGGCGAACAGCACGCGCGAGTTCTGGATGACCATGACGATGCCCGCGTTGACGATGGCGAGCGCCACGCACAGGCTCACGAAGGTGCCGACCGCGGAGTTGGACCAGGCGGTGACCATGGCGCCGATGTCGCCGCCGGTCAGTTCGGCCAGGTCGGCGGCGCCGAGGGTGATGGCGGCGACCGGGACCAGGATGATCACCGTGGAGATGGCGAGGGTGGCCAGCACCGTGCGGGCCACGTTGCGGCGCGGGTTCTCCAACTCCTCGGAGAGGTAGACGGCGGTGGAGAAGCCCTGCGTGATGAAGAGGGCGATGGCGAGCCCGGAGACGACCAGCATGGCCGTCACGGGGTCCGCGCCGCCGCCCGTGCCGCCCACCTCCATCGACACCAGGCTGCCGGGTCCGCGCTCGGCGTGGGCGAAGCCCAGCACCGCGACGACGGCCGCGGCGATGACCTCCAGGACCAGGAAGACGCCGGTGATCCAGGCGTTGGCACGCAGGTCGAGCAGCCCGGCGAGGGTGGCGAGCAGCATGACACCGGCGCCCGCCAGGGACGGGTCGAGGTGCAGGACCGGTTCGAGGTAGTCGGCCGTGCCCATCGCGATCACCGGGGGCACGATCATGACGACCAGCAGGGACAGCACGAAGACCAGCCAGCCCGCCAGGCGCCCGGCCATGGTCGACACCATGGCGTACTCGCCGCCCGCGCTGGGGACCAGGGTGCCCAGCTCCGAGTAGCAGAACGCCACGGCGACACAGAGCAGGGAGCCGATGGCGATGGTCAGGGCGGTGGCGGTACCGAGCGAGCCGAAGAGGTCGGGGACGACCACGAACAGCGTGGAGGCGGGGGTCACGCACGACAGCGTCAGCAGAGTGCCGCCGACGACCCCGATGGAGCGCTTGAGCGTCCGGGAATGAGGAGGCGCCGTGACGGCGTCCGAGGGCGCGGCGGCGGTCTCTGCGGGGCGGAGCGTGTCGGTCATGGAGCGGTTCCGATCGACTCGTGCGGCGTGGGTCGCGAGGGAGCGCTATCGCCTCCGGAGGCTGGGTCGTACGTCGTTCTGGTCCGCTCCCGACGCCAGATGGAATCCCGACGAAAACCGCCGCGTCAATGGGTGTTTACCTACGGAAACCGTTGATCAAGGCCGTCCGTACATCCGGAAACAGCAACATGACCCTTGACGCAACGGGAGTTTGAGCCGTGCGGGAACCGTAGGGGACGGGCCAAAAAAACGTGCCGTCGTTTGGTATCCGGACGCTGTCGGTGGGGGCCGGTAGAGTCCTTCGCACAGTTGAATCACAGGATCTCAGCAACGGGTGGGGACTCATGAAGCTGAAGTACGGGGCGGCCTGGGTGGGGCTCACGGCGGCCGCGATGGTCGCGGCGACCGCGTGCGGCTCGGACGACGCGAAGACGGAGACGACGGCGACGGAGACGGCGGCGACGGCGACGGAGACGGCGGCGACGGAGACCACGGCGACGGGGACGGGCGACCAGGCCGGGGAGAAGGGGACCGCGGTCATGTCGGCCCTCACCCGGGCCACCGACCGGACCGAGGAGCTGGGCTCCGCCGAGGTCAGGACGACGACCGAGCTGTCGGCGACCGGCGGCGAGCCGATCTCGATGGACGGCACGTACTCCTGGGGGGACGGCGCGGCCATGGACGTCGAGATGGACACCGCCGCCGCGCAGATGAGCGCCCTCCAGGACGACCCGACGACGCGGGTCATCATGGTCGACGGCGCCTATTACTACGACGTCGATCCCCAGCCGAGCGGCCCGATCGCGGGCAAGGAGTGGATGCGCGTCGACGTCGCCGCCGTGACGGGCGAGGCGGGCGCCGACAACATGGCGGCCAACGCCGACCCGACGGCGACGCTGCGCTACATGACGGCCTCCACGGAGGTGGAGGACCTCGGCGAGGAGACCGTCCTCGGCAAGAAGACCACCCACTACCGGGGCAGCGTCGGCGCGGAGCACATCGAGAAGTCCAAGCTCACCGAGGCCGAGAAGAAGGCCGCCGTCGCCGCCCTGGAGGCGAACGGCGGCGAGCTGACCTGCGACATCTGGGTCGACGGCAAGGACCTGCCGGTGCGGATCTCGCAGACCGGCGCCGGGATGACCGTGAACATGGACTTCGTGAAGTTCGGTGCCACCGAGAAGATCACGGCTCCGCCCGCCGCCCAGACCGGCGACCTCACCGAGCAGGTCAGGAAGCAGCGGGACGCGGCCATAGGCCAGTGACCCGCCGGTGACGCGCCGACGCCCCCGGCCCGCCGTACCGTTCGGCGGGCCGGGAGCGTCTGCACGGCCTTGGTCGTTGCGCGACCCAAGTGACGGCGCGGCCTCAGTGGTTGCGCGGGAAGCCCAGGTCCACGCCCGCCGGGGCGTCGGCCGGGTCGGGCCAGCGGGTGGTGACGACCTTGCCGCGGGTGTAGAAGTGCGTGCCGTCGTTGCCGTAGATGTGGTGGTCGCCGAAGAGCGAGTCCTTCCAGCCGCCGAAGGAGTGGTAGCCGACAGGGACCGGGATCGGGACGTTCACGCCGACCATGCCGGCCTCGATCTCCAGCTGGAAGCGGCGGGCCGCGCCGCCGTCCCGGGTGAAGATCGCGGTGCCGTTGCCGAACGGCGAGGCGTTGATGAGGGCCACCCCCTCCTCGTACGTGTCGGCGCGCAGCACGCACAGGACGGGGCCGAAGATCTCGTCCTGGTACGCCTTGGCGGTGGTCGGCACCCGGTCGAGCAGCGAGAGGCCGATCCAGTGCCCGTCCTCGTGGCCGTCGACCGTGTAGCCGGTGCCGTCCAGGACGACCTCGCAGCCCTCGGCCGCCGCGCCCTCGACGTAGGAGGCGACCTTGTCGCGGTGCGCCTTGGTGATCAGCGGGCCCATCTCGGAGGACGGGTCGGTGCCGGGGCCGATCTTGATCTTCTCGGCGCGCTCGCGGATCTTCTGCACCAGTTCGTCGCCGACGGCACCGACCGCGACAACCGCGGAGATCGCCATGCAGCGCTCGCCGGCCGAGCCGTAGGCCGCGCTGACCGCCGCGTCGGCCGCCGCGTCGAGGTCGGCGTCAGGCAGCACCAGCATGTGGTTCTTGGCGCCGCCGAGGGCCTGCACGCGCTTGCCGTGGGCGGAGGCGGTGGTGTGGATGTAGCGGGCGATCGGGGTCGACCCGACGAAGGAGACCGCCTTGACGTCCGGGTGCTCCAGGAGGCGGTCCACGGCCACCTTGTCGCCGTGCACGACGTTGAAGACGCCGTCCGGCAGACCCGCCTCGGAGAGCAGCTCGGCGACCTTCACGGCGGCCGACGGGTCCTTCTCGCTCGGCTTGAGCACGAAGGTGTTGCCGCAGGCGATGGCGATCGGGAACATCCACAGCGGCACCATCGCCGGGAAGTTGAACGGCGTGATGCCCGCGACCACACCGAGCGGCTGCCGGATCGAGGACACGTCCACGCGGGTGGCGACCTGCGTCGACAGCTCGCCCTTGAGCTGCACGTTGATGCCGCAGGCCAGGTCCACGATCTCCAGGCCGCGCGCCACCTCGCCGAGCGCGTCGGAGTGCACCTTGCCGTGCTCGGCGGTGATCAGCTCGGCGATCTCGTCGCGGTGCGCGTCCAGCAGCGCCCGGAAGCGGAAGAGGATCGAGGTCCGCTGCGCCAGCGAGGACTGACCCCAGGTCAGGTACGCCTCCTTGGCGGCGGCGACCGCGGCGTCCACCTCGTCGACGGAGGCGAAGGCGACCTTGGTGGTGACCTCGCCGGTCGCCGGGTCCGTCACCGGCCCGTACGTGCCCGAGGCGCCTTCGGCGGTCTTGCCGCCGATCCAGTGGTTGACGATGTTCGTCATGACCGAGAACTCCTTCACAGATGGCGGCGACGGGTCGAGACGTGCCGTGGGTGCAGCTGACGCAATTCGTGCTCGTGCAGCAGACGCTGTTCGCGCTGCTCACGGGCCGGGACCGGGGACGGTCGGGTCGCGGCCTCGGCCATGACTCCATCCCAGCAGCCGGGCGCCGCGGGCGCGCCCGACACTGTGTCTGCGGTTTGGGTGTCCGCGTAGACACGTGGGGCAGTGTGGGCGGCCCGCGCCGGGGCGCGACGCGGGAACCTCCGGCGCGGAGCCGGTACGAGCGGGGAGTTGGCGCTCGTGCCTCGCTCCTGCCAGGGCGAGGCCGCCTTCCCGCGCCGGAGGCGTTCGGTGGGGGAACCGGCGCCCCGGCCGTGTGCCGTCGGGTCGTGCGCCATCGCGTTCCCTCCTTGCCCGCACCCTTGCGTCACCCCGGTTTCTAGCCCCGCGCGTGCGGCCTGTCAATGTTTTGTCCGGACATTCGGACGACGTAGTCCGAGTGGCGGCCGAGTGGCGGCCGAGGCGCGGCCGAGGGTCGTACGGCGGAACACCTCCGTCCGCCGCAGTCAACGCGCCGCGCCTGAACGACGGCGTACGCCTGTGTGGCACTCGTGTCACAAAAGCGCCCTCCGCGTCACACATGTCACGCGCACGCGGGTCTTCCGTCACACCCGGGAACGGGCCCTGACCGTCCGTCACCCCGCGTCGTTCACCCGGAACAGGCTTGGTGATCGCCAGCGCAGCGCCCGGCTCCCCCCGGCGGCCGTCCCCGGTCGCCGCCGCGGCGCGCGCAGGGAGGTGCGACTAGTGACCGACCGAAGGCTCTGGTCCTACAAGGACATCGCGGCCCACATCAAGGTCCAGCCGGACACCGTTCGGTCGTACCGCAAGCACGGGCTGCTGCCCCCGCCCGACCACGTGGAGGGCGGAAAGCCGTACTGGTACGCGGAGACGGTCCGGGCCTGGGTGGCGTCCCGCCCCCGCAACCGCAACCGGTAGCGGCGGGACCGCGCGAAAACCGTTCTGTGCCCCACCGCCGGGTGGGGCACAGTGCCGTGCATGGACTTCTCCGAGAAACCCGTGCTCACCGGCGACAAGACCGTCCTTCGGCCGTTCACCGCCGAGGACGCCGACGTGATGTGGGAGATCGTCAACGACCCGGAGGTGGTCCGCTTCACTTTCGAACCCACCACCGAACTCACCCTCGACAGACTGCGCTCCTGGTACGGCGTGCGCACCGCCGATCCCGACCGCCTCGACCTCGCCGTCACCGACCGCGCCACCGGCGAACTCGTCGGCGAGGTCGTCCTGTACGAGTGGGACCCCGCGGCCCGCGGCTGCACCTTCCGGACCCTCGTGGGGCCCCGGGGACGCGGCCGCGGGCTGGGCAGCGAGGCTACGCGGCTCATCGTCGGGCACGCCTTCGAACGGGTCGGCCTGCACCGGGTCCAGCTGGAGGTCTACGCCGACAACCCGCGGGCCCGGCGGGTGTACGAGAAGGCCGGCTTCGTGGTGGAGGGGGTGCGCCGGGAGGCCGCCCTGCGGGGCGGCGTATGGGTGGACGACGTACTGATGGCGGTTCTCGACCACGAGTGGGAGGCGCGGACGCGCACGGACGCGCACGGACGCGACGCAGGTGACGGGTGAGCCTCGCCTTCATACCCCCTAGGGGTAAGGTGGGGGTGAGTGGTCCGGGACCGGGCCACGGGTACCCGCCCTGTGCACACCCCCGACGAGGAGTAACGACATGACCGCCCAGACCGACACCACCCAGGACTCCGTCACCACCGTCTACAAGGTGAGCGGGATGAGCTGCGGCCACTGCGAGGGCGCCGTCTCCGGCGAGATCTCCGAGATCGCGGGCGTCGCCTCCGTGCAGGCCGTCGCCTCCACCGGCGAGGTCACCGTCGTCTCCGGGGCACCCCTGGACGACGCCGCCGTACGCGCCGCCGTGGACGAGGCGGGCTTCGAGCTCGTCGGCCGGGTCTGAGCCCGGCGCACCCACCCCGTTCTGGAGTCCGGACCATGACCAGCACCACCGCGGACACGCGCACCTCCACGACGGCCACCGGGCCCGATCCCGGTCTCGCCGAGGTCGAGCTGCTCATCGGCGGGATGACCTGCGCCTCCTGCGCGGCCCGCGTCGAGAAGAAGCTCAACCGCATGGACGGTGTCACCGCCACGGTGAACTACGCGACGGAGAAGGCACGGGTGAGCCACCCGGCGACCACCCCGGTCGCCGACCTGATCGCCACCGTCGTGAAGACCGGGTACACGGCCGAGGAGCCCGCGCCGCCACCGGAGCCCGCCGACGAGGCCGACGCCGGGGAGCGCGGCACCGGGGGCGGGGACGGCGACGGCGACGGCGACCCGGAGCTGTCGGCCCTGCGTCAGCGCCTGCTGGTCTGCGTCCTCCTCGCCGCCCCCGTCGTGCTGCTCGCGATGGTCCCGGCGCTCCAGTTCGACAACTGGCAGTGGCTCTCGCTCACCCTGGCCGCGCCCGTCGTGGTCTGGGGCGGGCTGCCCTTCCACCGCGCCGCCTGGACGGGCGTGCGGCACGGCGCGGCCACCATGGACACGCTGGTCTCGCTCGGCACGCTGGCGGCGTTCGGCTGGTCCCTGTGGGCGCTGTTCTTCGGGGACGCGGGCATGCCGGGCATGCGGCACGGCTTCGACCTCACCGTCTCCCGCACCGACGGCGCCTCCGCGATCTATCTGGAGGCCGCCGCCGGGGTCACTGCCTTCCTGCTCCTGGGCCGCTGGCTGGAGGCCCGCTCCAAGCGCCGCGCGGGGGCCGCGCTGCGGGCGCTCATGGAGCTGGGCGCCAAGGACGTGGCCGTACTGCGCGAGGGCCGCGAGGTGCGGATACCGGTGTCCCGGCTGGCCGTGGGCGACCGGTTCGTCGTACGCCCCGGCGAGAAGATCGCCACCGACGGCACGGTGGCCGAGGGCGCCTCGGCCGTGGACGCCTCGCTGCTGACCGGCGAGTCCGTGCCGGTGGACGTCACCGTCGGCGACACCGTCACCGGCGCCACGGTCAACGCGGGGGGCCGGCTGGTGGTGGAGGCGACCCGGGTGGGCGCGGACACGCAGCTGGCGCGGATGGCGAAGCTGGTGGAGGACGCGCAGAGCGGCAAGGCCGAGGTGCAGCGGCTCGCCGACCGGATCTCGGGGATCTTCGTCCCCGTCGTGCTGCTGATCGCGTTCGCCACCTTCGGCGGCTGGCTCGGTGCCACCGGTGACACGGTCGCCGCGTTCACCGCGGCCGTCGCCGTCCTGATCATCGCCTGCCCGTGCGCGCTGGGTCTGGCCACCCCGACGGCGCTGCTGGTCGGCACCGGTCGCGGCGCCCAGCTCGGCATCCTCATCAAGGGCCCGGAGGTGCTGGAGTCCACGCGGCGCGTCGACACGGTCGTCCTGGACAAGACCGGCACCGTCACCACCGGCCGCATGACCCTGCACGAGGTGTACGCCGCCGAGGGCACCGACGAGGAGGAGCTGCTGCGGCTCGCGGGCGCCGTCGAGCACGCCTCCGAGCACCCGGTGGCCCGCGCGATCGCCGCCGGCGCCGAGATGGGGGTCCCCCCGCTCGAGCGAAGCCGAGAGTGGGGGAGGCTCGGCACGCTGCCGGGCGCCGAGGACTTCGAGAACGTCCCCGGGTGCGGCGTACGCGCGCGCGTGGAGGGCCGCGAGGTGACCGTGGGTCGCCTCCACGACGCCCTGCCGCCCGAGGTGTCCCGGGCCAGGGACGAGGCCGAGCAGCGGGGCCGTACGGCCGTCGTCGTCGGCTGGGACGGTGCGGCGCGCGGAGTCCTCGCCGTGGCCGACGCGGTCAGGGAGACCAGCGCCGAGGCGGTGGCCGGACTGCGCCGGCTGGGGCTGACCCCGGTCCTGCTGACCGGCGACAACCGCCGGGTGGCCGAGTCGGTCGCGGCGGCCGTCGGCATCGACGAGGTGATCGCCGAGGTGCTGCCCGAGGACAAGGTCGCGGTGGTGGAGCGGCTGCGGGCCGAGGGCCGTACGGTCGCCATGGTCGGCGACGGCGTCAACGACGCGGCCGCCCTCGCCGCCGCCGATCTGGGCCTGGCGATGGGTACGGGTACGGACGCGGCGATCGAGGCGGGCGACCTGACGCTGGTGCGCGGGGACCTCAGGGTGGCGGCGGACGCGATCCGGCTCTCCCGGCGCACCCTGGCCACGATCAAGGGCAATCTCGTGTGGGCCTTCGGCTACAACGTGGCCGCGCTGCCGCTGGCCGCCGCCGGGCTGCTGAACCCGATGATCGCGGGGGCGGCGATGGCCTTCTCCTCGGTCTTCGTGGTCACCAACAGCCTCCGGCTGCGCGCGTTCCGATAGCCCCGCACCGGTCCACGCACCGCCCGCCGACCGGGCCCGCCGCACCTTTGCTCACATGCTGCGCGCGCCGGCCGTGAAGGGCCGAGGTGAGCAGCCGGGGCCCGGTCAGGTCGTAGGTGCGGCCGGTGTGCCCGCCTTCGGCCAGGACGGTGGCGGCGATCTCGGCGATGTCCGCGCTGTGGCGGGGGCGGACGAGCCGCGACGAGTGGTCCGCATTTCATGCAGGTCGAGGGGCTGCGCCTCTGGAGTCCGGCACGCACCTCACATAAGCTCTTCACAAGGCTCGCGCATCTTCCTTACGCTTGAGGCCCGTGCGTCGTACGGGGCTCTTGCGCACCTAACGGACATATGCAAGAGACGCAGATCACAGTGATGCGAACGTAACCATCGAAGGGGTTCGAAGGTCTAAGTTGGCGATGTCAGGCAGCGTCTTGGGGGGCGCCACCTGGCATCTGGGGATGTCTTGGGGGACTTTCCCAGAGCTGCGTTGCCGGGACACGTACACCGGGAAGCTTTGAGCGGCCCTCCCGGGCGTGCGCTGTCCCGGCAGACCGCGCGGCAGGCACCACCAGCAGGACCAGCACGACACAGCGAATTCAGGCGCTGTCCTCACAGACGCCCGGCCGGATCCCGTGGGGGGAATCCGCACCGGGACATGGGAAGGCGCCCTGGATCGTCGGCCCGTGGGGGGACCGGCGCCAGGGCGCCTTCTGCTGTCCGGACACGAAGGCCCCGGCACGGATGTCCCCGCACGGAAAAGTCCCGTACCACTCGGGGCGGTACGGGACTCACCAGACGCGCTGCGGGGGTGCCGTGCGGCTCAGCGCTCCTCGACGGGGATGAAGTCGCGCTCGACGACGCCCGTGTAGATCTGGCGCGGGCGGCCGATGCGGGAACCCGGCTCCTTGATCATCTCGTGCCACTGGGCGATCCAGCCCGGCAGCCGGCCGAGGGCGAACAGGACCGTGAACATCTCGGTCGGGAAGCCCATGGCCCGGTAGATCAGACCGGTGTAGAAGTCGACGTTCGGGTAGAGGCTGCGCGAGACGAAGTAGTCGTCGGAGAGCGCGTGCTCCTCCAGCTTCAGGGCGATGTCCAGCAGCTCGTCGGACTTGCCGAGCGCGGAGAGCACGTCGTGCGCGGCGGCCTTGATGATCTTGGCGCGCGGGTCGAAGTTCTTGTAGACCCGGTGGCCGAAGCCCATCAGGCGGACGCCGTCCTCCTTGTTCTTCACCTTGCGGATGAAGGAGTCGACGTCGCCGCCCGCGTCGCGGATGCCTTCCAGCATCTCCAGCACCGACTGGTTGGCGCCGCCGTGCAGCGGGCCCCACAGGGCGTTGATGCCGGCGGAGATCGAGGCGAACATGTTCGCCTGCGAGGAGCCGACCAGGCGGACCGTGGAGGTCGAGCAGTTCTGCTCGTGGTCCGCGTGCAGGATCAGCAGCTTGTCGAGGGCCGCGACGACCGTCGGGTCCAGCTCGTACTCCTGCGCCGGGACCGAGAAGGTCATGCGCAGGAAGTTCTCGACGTAGCCGAGGTTGTTGGCCGGGTAGACGAACGGGTGGCCGATCGACTTCTTGTACGCGTACGCCGCGATCGTCGGAAGCTTCGCGAGCAGCCGGATCGTGGAGAGGTTGCGCTGACGCTCGTCGAACGGGTTGTGGCTGTCCTGGTAGAAGGTGGACAGCGCCGAGACCACCGACGACAGCATGGCCATCGGGTGGGCGTCGCGCGGGAAGCCCTTGTAGAAGTTCTTGACGTCCTCGTGCAGCAGAGTGTGCTGCGTGATCTCGCCCTTGAACGCGGACAGCTCGTCGACCGTCGGCAGCTCGCCGTTGATCAGCAGGTAGGCCACCTCCACGAAGGAGGAGCGCTCGGCCAGCTGCTCGATCGGGTAGCCGCGGTACCGGAGGATGCCGGCTTCGCCGTCCAGATAGGTGATGGCGGATTTGTAGGCGGCGGTGTTGCCGTAACCGCTGTCCAGCGTCACCAGACCGGTCTGGGCGCGGAGCTTCCCGATGTCGAAGCCCTTGTCACCGACGGTGCTGTCGATCACCGGGTAGGTGTACTCGCCGTCGCCGAACCGCAGTACTACCGAGTTGTTGGTGTGCTCGCTCACGTCTTCCCTCACCGACGTAGTGCCTCATCTTCGAGGTGCCCTGACTGTCTCTACCATCCCCCACTTGGCTCAGGAGAGTGCACTCGGGGTCGACCATCGGGCCTATTGGCGGCACTCAGTGCCGCCAACTTGCTCATCCTGCCCCCTCCGGGGCCCATCCGGAAGTGCTGTGTGACCTTTCCGACTCGTTTGATCGATCATTTATTTCACACGGTCCGGGAGGTTTACCGGAAGGTTTCAGGTCCGGGGCCCCGCCAACCGGAAGTCGAGCGCCGTACACCGCCTCCCGGCCGACACCGTCCGCACCGCCTGCCCGATCGCCTTGCGCGACCCGACGAGGACGACCAGCCGTTTCGCCCGGGTGACCGCCGTGTACAGCAGGTTCCGCTGGAGCATCATCCAGGCCCCGGTCGTCACGGGGATCACCACGGCCGGATACTCGCTTCCCTGGGACCGGTGAATGGTGACCGCGTAGGCGTGGGCCAGTTCGTCGAGTTCGTCGAAGTCGTACGGCACCTCCTCGTCCTCGTCCGTCAGCACGGTGAGGCGCTGGTCGACCGGGTCGAGCGAGGTGACGACGCCCACGGTGCCGTTGAAGACGCCGTTCTCGCCCTTCTCGTAATTGTTGCGGATCTGGGTGACCTTGTCGCCGACCCGGAAGACCCGGCCGCCGAACCGCTTCTCCGGCACGTCCGGGCGCCCCGGGGTGACGGCCTGCTGGAGCAGCCCGTTCAGCGTCCCGGCCCCGGCGGGTCCCCGGTGCATGGGCGCCAGCACCTGCACGTCCCGGCGCGGGTCGAGCCCGAACTTCGCGGGGATGCGCCGCGCGGCGACGTCGACGGTGAGCCGCCCCGCCTCCTCGGTGTCGTCCTCGACGAAGAGGAAGAAGTCCTTCATGCCGTCGGTGACGGGGTGCTGCCCGGCGTTGATCCGGTGCGCGTTGGTGACGACACCCGACTGCTGGGCCTGCCGGAAGACGCGCGTGAGCCGGACGGCGGGCACCGGGCTGCCGGGCGCCAGCAGGTCCCGGAGCACTTCCCCGGCCCCGACGCTGGGCAGCTGGTCGACGTCCCCGACGAGCAGCAGATGGGCCCCCGGCGGTACGGCCTTGGCGAGCTTGTTGGCGAGGAGCAGGTCCAGCATCGACGCCTCGTCCACCACCACCAGGTCGGCGTCGAGCGGCCGCTCCCGGTCGTACGCCGCGTCGCCGCCGGGCTTCAGCTCCAGCAGCCGGTGCACGGTGGACGCCTCGGCGCCGGTCAGCTCGGCGAGCCGCTTGGCGGCCCGCCCGGTGGGCGCGGCCAGCACGACCTTCGCCTTCTTGGCCCGCGCCAGCTCCACGATGGACCGCACGGTGAAGGACTTGCCGCAGCCGGGCCCGCCGGTGAGCACCGCGACCTTCTCGCTGAGCGCGAGCTTGACGGCCTCCTCCTGCTCGGGCGCGAGATCGGCGCCCGTGCGCCGCTTCAGCCACCCGAGCGCCTTGTCCCAGGCCACGTCCTGGAAGCCGGGCATCCGGTCGTCGTCGGTGTGGAGGAGACGCCGCAACTGCCCGGCGAGGGCCTGCTCGGCCCGGTGGAAGGGCACGAGATAGACGGCGGTGATCGGCTCACCCCCCTCCGGATGCGGCACCTTCTCCCGCACGACCCCGGGGTCCTCGTCCGGCTCCTCCGGCTCGGCGGCCAGCTCGCCCAGGCACTCGATGACGAGCCCGGTGTCCACCTGGAGCAGCTTCACCGCGTCGGCGATCAGCTTCTCCTCGGGGAGGTAGCAGTGCCCCTGGTCGGTGGCCTGGGACAGCGCGTACTGCAGCCCGGCCTTGACCCGCTCCGGGCTGTCGTGCGGGATCCCGACGGACTGGGCGATCTTGTCGGCGGTGAGGAAGCCGATGCCCCACACGTCGGCGGCGAGCCGGTAGGGCTGGTTCTTCACGACGGAGATGGAGGCGTCCCCGTACTTCTTGTAGATCCGCACCGCGATGGAGGTGGACACCTCGACGGTCTGAAGGAAGAGCATGACCTCCTTGATCGCCTTCTGCTCCTCCCAGGCGTCGGCGATCTTCTTGGTCCGCTTGGGCCCGAGGCCGGGCACCTCGATGAGCCGCTTGGGCTCCTCCTCGATGATGGTGAGCGTGTCCAGCCCGAAGTGCTGCGTGATCCGGTCGGCGAAGATCGGCCCGATCCCCTTGACCAGCCCGGACCCCAGATAACGCCGGATGCCCTGCACGGTGGCGGGCAGCAGCGTCGTGTAGTTCTCCACGTGGAACTGCTTGCCGTACTGGGGGTGCGACCCCCAGCGCCCCTCCATCCGCAGCGACTCCCCCACCTGCGCACCGAGCAGCGCGCCGACGACGGTCAGCAGGTCGCCGGCGCCTCTGCCGGTGTCGACGCGGGCGACGGTGTAGCCGTTCTCCTCGTTGGCGTACGTGACGCGCTCCAGGACGCCTTCGAGGGTGGCGAGCCGCCGCTCGCCGGTGGCCGCGGGGGGCTGGTTGGGCATGATCCGACGGTACCGGTGGGGACTGACAGGGGGTGCGTCCCGGGCCGCGACCGGCACCGGGCGCTGCCGCGGTCGCCCCGGTGCCGGCGGGGATCGTGGTCAGTCGGCGTACATCACACCCCGGGCCGGGGAAAAGCGGTGGGCCACGAGGTCCTCCTCGGGGATCGCCCAGTACACGGTGATGCCCTCCAGGCCGTACATCCCGGGGTGCCACTGGGCCAGAAGCGTCCAGTCACCGCGCCGCGCCGCGTCCCCGCCGTCGTCGAACGCGCACTGCGCCACAGGGTCGCCCCACCCCTGGGCGTCCAGGGCGTAGCCGCCGAGCTGGAGTTGCGGGCCTTTGCGCCAGTAGCCCTCGGAGTGGATGTTCGACCACACCTCGCCCAGTTCCTCGGCGTGCGGATGGTCCTTCAGGAGCGGGTCGCCCTCGAAGTTCTCGTAGTCGGGCAGGGAGACGTCGTACTCCAGACGGATCTCCCCACGGAGTTCGCCGTCGAAGTCGACGTCGCCCAACTCGTGGTCCGGCTCGTAGTCGTGATGCCACACACGCTCCCCGACCTCGGCGCCGGCCGGTACGTACACCGCGTAGGCGCACGAGGAGCCGTGGTACTCGCTCATCTCCCGTGCGGGCCAGGCGAACAGGAGCAGATGGCCGTCGGAGGGCAGCGAGAGGTTCGTCGCGCCCTCGGGCAGGGCCGCGAGGTCCAGGGTGGCGACGAGGTGCTCGTGGTGGCCCACGTCCGGATCGTCGCCGTACACCGGGAAGGTCACGTCGGGCGGCAGTGTCACCGGGGTGCCGAAGTGCCCCACGACCGGGCCCTCCCCGTCCGACGACAGCACCAGGCTGGGCCGTGCCAGACCCAGCCAACGCTCCACGTCGCCCTCGGGAATACCCTGCGCGAGCGCCGCGTCGCGGAAGCGGGCCAGCTTCTCGCTCGCCCCGGGGTCCCGGACGCCCGTCGCGGGCTGTCTCTCCGCCGGAAGGCCCGTGGGGAGGCCTCCGCCGGAGCGGGTCGGTCGGGAACCGGACGGAACGGACATGTGACACCTCAGTGAGTCGCCGACGGTTGGCCTGCTCCGTACCGTCCGGCCAGGCGACCGGCGGACGGCTGCTACCAGGCACTCTCACACAGGGGACCGACAATCACGGATCCCTCGGCTCCGACCGTACGCCCGGAGGGGGCCTTCAGGGCGTCGAGGAAGGCGGCGAACGCCTCCGCCGGGAAGCCGAGGGCGGCCCGGGCGGGGGCCTTGCTGTCGCGGACGGCGACGTGGCTGGTCGAGGTGGCTATCTCCACGCAGCTGTTGCCATCGCCTTCGCCGGAGTAGGACGACTTGCGCCACTTGCCCATGGTGCTCACAGCTTCCCCTCCACCCCCTTGATCCCGTCAACGAATGCCGCGAAGGCCCCAGTCGGGACAGTAAGCGTTCCATACGAAGGGGCCTTGGAGTCGCGGACGGCAACATGGGTCGGCGAGTTCGCGACTTCCACACACTCGTTGCCGTCGCCCTCGCCCGAGTAGGAGGACTTCCGCCAGTTGGCATGAGTGCTCATCGGTACCTCACAGCTCCTTCGCCAACTGATGGATGAGATCACGCGACTTGCCGGGTTCGAGAGACGCTGCCTCCACCATACGGAAACGCGTTCGGTAAGCGTTGAGCTGAGCCTCGGAGTCAATGAAGACCGAACCGTGAGGTGCGTCCCGCACGACGGTGTCCAGCTTGGACAAGGGACCACTCACGTACGTCATGGTGCTGGAGGCTCTGGCGAAATTGTCCAGGTCGAAGGGAATGACACGCACGGTGATGTGGTCCGCCTCGGAGAGTTCTGCGAGCCGCGCCAGTTGCGCCCTTGACTTGTCACGGTCACCGACCCTGATCCGGAGTGCGGCTTCATGGATCACTGCCTCGTAGGGGATGGCCACCGCTTGGCGCGCCTTACGGTGCTGGATGCGCACCTCCAACTCCTCGGCGGTCAGCGCTGGCAGCCTGGACGAAAAGACAGCGCGCGAATAGTCCTCGGTCTGGAGCAGCCCCGGCACGTACAGGATGGCCACGTGGCGGAGCAACCGGGCGTGGTGTTCCAGCTCGGACAGGTCCAGGAACGGCGTGGGGAGCAAGCCTCGGTACTCCTCCCACCAGCCGGTCGACCGCTCGGTGGCCATAGTGACGAGCGCATCGATGAACTCCTCATCCGTACAGGCGTAGTGAGAGGCCAAGCGGCGAACTCGCTGCTCACTGACACCCGCGAGGGCGGACTCGATGTGAGTGATCTGAGCGGGCGCCACACCGAGCAGCTCCGCCGCCTGGCGTGAGTTGAGCCCCGCCGCTTCACGGAGTCTGCGCAGTTCGGTTGCCAGTCGCACCTGACGTGCCGTTGGTTCGCGCCTCTTCACCATCGACTGGCCCTCTTCACACGACTGTTGGTGCAACTCGTTCGGCGTCAGATTACGGGATCGACTTGCCGCGTCCCTAAATTTAGATCTACCGTCGGTGACGCGACGCACACCGTGCGACACCGGGTCACCGGAAGCGCACCGCCCCGTCCTGCCATGACGGCTGCGGCATAGACACCGGGCCCGCCTCTCACCCCACCGCCCTCTGCGAGGAGTTCCGCATGCCCGAAAACGAACCGTGGGAGTACTCCCTCTACATCCCCAACGACCTGCGCGCCGTCACCATCAGCCGCCGCACCCTCCGCCTGGTCCTCACCATGCACGGCCTGATCCGCCTCGTCGACGTCGCCGAACTGCTCGCCACGGAGCTGGTCTCCAACGCCGTACGGCACACCAAGGGCCCCGCCGCCCTCCGCATCCGCTGGTCGCCGCCGGGGACCCTGCGGATCGGGGCGTGGGACGCGGACCCAGAACCGCCGGAACCGCCCGCGCGGTTCGAGAGGGTGGCGGAGCTGGAGGAAGGACGCGGACTGGCGCTGGTGCGGGCCTGCGCGGACGTGTGGGGGTGGCATCCGCTGGCCAGGCACGGCAACCGGGGCAAGTACGTGTGGTGCGAGCTGGCGGCGGCCTGAAATAGGCATACAAGAGGCATACAAGAAGCCCCGCATAGCACAAGCCGCCCGGGGCATTCTCACCAACGCGAGTCGGCTACAGCACCAGCCGCTCGGGGCTGTCGAGCCACAGGCGCTCGCTCTCTTCGTCCGCTGTGAGGCCAACCGCTGAAGCCCAGAGCGAGTCTGTCAAACGAGCACGGGACAGAGCCGATCGGTTTACAGTCCCTCAAGGCTCAGTGGCGCCGGACATGCGACGTCGGTCTTTCGTCGTGTGCCACCAAACTCTGAGCGGCTGCGCCCGTAGCCAAGGTTGAGCCTCTAACGGACAGCCGAAGCAGGGGAAGAGGTGGCGCACGAACGCAACGGCGTCAGTTGGTGCTGCGGAGGAAGGTGCTGAGGCTGATGTTCCAGCTGGTCGTGGTAGCGCTGGCCCAGCCGGGAACCGCTGCACCCTGACGCTCCATCCAGGCAGCCCGATGCGGCATCGGACGCTCGCAAAGCCGCCGCGAACGCGGCTACGGACGCCGGCAAGGCGGATGCTGCGAAGAAGGCCGCTGTCACAGCCCGCAATGCGGCGCAGGGAGCAACCAAGGCGGCCGATGCGGCAGATCAGGCCGTGAAGGCTGCCGCAGCCGCTGGCACGGCCGCCCTCTCCGCCGCCAGTGCGGGAAGCAATGCCGCTGCCGCCGCGGATGCCGCGGTCGTCGCTGGTCAGTACGCCGGGCAGAGCAGCGCTGAGGCCGAGCTCGCCAGGTCGGCTGCCGCATCGGCGCACAGGCAGGCCGCAGAGGCCAACCGAGCGGCCAAGGCCGCCGGGTCACTGGCCTCCAAGGCGGCCACGGCAGCGACACAAGCCCGCGACTCCGCCCGATCCGCTGCATCGCATGCCTTGAAGGCCGCAGACGCTGCAGACGACGCCGCTGCTCACGCCGGCGAGGCCAATGCGGCGGCCGAACGGTCCACCGCCCACGCCAATGCGGCCACGGAGGCAGCCGACACCGCTTCGAAGGCCGCCGAGCAGGCCAGCAGCGTCTACTCGCTGGCACGTCAGATCGAGGCGGAGGACCTCCTCACTCGCACCAACGCAGGCATCGCCGCTGCTCAGGACCTTAAAGCCGAGGAGCAGGCCCAGGAGACCGAGCGCACCACTCAGGCCGACGCGTTGACGCAAGCCCGTCAAACTGCTGAGGACCTGGCACTTAAGGCCCAGCAGGGGGTGAGTGACGAGGAGATCGCCAAGCTCGGTCGGCAACTCGCCCTGACCGATGCCAAGTACGGCGAATCCTGGCTTCGCGCCGGAGCTCAGACGGCGCTCGGTGGCGAGACTGCTGACGTCGTCAGGTACGTGCGAACGGGCCGCGCCGAGGCACAAGCTCAGGATGATCGCGCGGCTGTGGAGAGGCTCGCGGAAGAGAGCTCCGTGAAGGCGGTCCGTGACGCCGCCGAGCAAGCCCTCGACGGCGACGCCGCTACGGTCAGCGCTTTCCTCCTCAAGGGACAGTACGAGGCGGGGCGACAGTCCTTCCGGGTAGCGGTGGCGCAGGCCGCCGACGCGGGTGGTCCAATCGTCAAGGACAAGGCGCGTCAGGCGCTGAACGCAGCGTCCACCGACGCCTACCGCACGTTCCTCACCTCCACCCTCGCCGAGGCCCAGCAGCAGGATGAACGGGTCCGAGCCGCGCAGCTGATCGACAGCGGAACTCCCGAGGTCAAGGCAGCCGCGCGCATCGCCTTGGAAGGGCCCGCCGACCTGCTTCACCGCTTCATCCAGTCAGGTCAGTACACAGCCCAGCGCAAGGACCTGCTGGCTTTGACCCACCAGCAGCAAGTCCAACAGCTGGTCTCGGCGGCTGCCGGGGTGGCGGCCGAAGCGCAGGAAGACGCGGCGTACGCGCAGTCCACAGCCGCAACCGCTCGCAAGGCTGCAGCCGAGGCCTCCCGCTGGGCCGCCGCAGCAAAGGCCTCCTCGGCCAACGCCGACAAGTACGCCAAGGAAGCCGACCAGCACGCCAAGGACGCCGAAGCCTCCGCGAAGCAGGCAGCCCAGTCCGCCAGCACGGCACGCGCTGCTGCGCAGCGAGCCAACAACTCGGCGCACCAGGCCGCCGTCTCAGCCAGCGACGCGACCCTGTCGGCCGAACTGGCCCAAGGCTCGGCCAGCATGGCCTGGGCATCCGCCAACAGCGCCAAGGTCTCGGCGGAGCGGGCCGGCAAGAGCGCGTCCGAAGCCCTCGGCGCGGCCACGGACGCCTTTGTGGCCGCGGTGAAGAAGCAACGTGAGGAGGAGGAACAGAGGCGCCGCGAGGCGGTGGCCAAGAAGGAAGCCGCCGAACAGCAGGGAACGTCTCCTGCCGACCTATACCGCTGCGGCATCCTCGGTTGCGAGGCCCAGGAGAACCCAGGCCGCTGGTGCCAGCACAACGAAGTGTTCTGCGATGTGCTGTCCATGGGCCCCGGTCTGGAAGCAGCCGGCAAGGAACTGTGGGAATTCGAGAAGACCATCTCCGGCCTCGGCGAACTGGAGAACTGCGCACGTAAGGGTGACCTCTGGGCGTGCTGGCAGCTGCAGAAGGACGTCACGCTGGCGTCCAAGTTCCGTGCGCTCAGTGTGGCCTACCAGGCATTGCGTCAACTCAGCAGGGGCTGCACCCAGTGCTTCTTGCCCGGTACCCAGGTCCTCATGGCCGACGGCAGCCACAAGCCGATCGAAAAGACCAAGACCGGCGACATGGTCCGCGCCACGGACCCGGTCACCGGCGAGAGCGGACCGCGAAGGGTCACGCGCCAGATCATCAGCCACGGCGACAAGCACCTCACCGCGGTGACGATCCGTGGGCCGACCGGTGACAAGGCCGAGATCACTGCCACCGAAGACCACCCGTTCTGGAGCACCAACCTCCGCAACTGGGTCAGCGCCGCCAGCCTGCTGCCCGGCGATACGCTGCGCACCGACCACGGCACCGTCGCCACGGTCCTCAGCAACCGGCTCGTCGACCGCACGGTCACCACCTACAGCCTGACGGTCGAAGACCTACACTCCTTCTACGTACTCGCTGGGCGCACGCCCCTCCTGGTCCACAACAGCGAGTGCAGGGTTCTCGTCCTAGGAGTCACTGAGCACATCGAGCAGGCGACGAAGGACGTGCCCAATGGCTACAACCACATGGATCCTTCACTCAATACTGTCGAGGGGTATCTTCCCGGCAACGTACCTTTCACCAAGTGGATGTCACTGGTGAATGCCGCCATGAGGAAAAATCAGAAGATTGCCGTCAGCCTGAAGGGGTTCGCCCCCAGAGGCGGCACATGGCAGCAGAAGTTCGACCGCGCAGTGACGAACGGGCAGGGCACAAACTGGAAATCTACAGAGTGGGAGATGGGTCGCCTCGAATACTACTATCGGACGGAAGATCTCGACTGGGACAACGTGACCTTCTACGACGACGCTGGGGAGGCGCTTCCGAAGGGCACCATTGCCCCTCCGCTGCCGCCGGGAAAGGAACGTAATTGACAAGCCAGTATTCATCGAGCCGGCATTTCACTGTGTGGCAGTACACCATTGCCCACCACAGTCGGATCTTGTTGCGCAGCCCCCGCCGCACGCTGTCTGACGTACGGATCGACCTGCACATAGGCAGTGTCAGTGCCATGCTCGTCCGGCCGTCATATGACGGGCTCGTGATCCGTGGCTGTGTAGAGAGCGAGATGGAACTGATCGCTTCGATCGTCGGGCCGCAAGTCTTTGCGAGAGGAGAGCGGGTCCATGTCATCGGCGAGGACCGGATGACCGGCTTCATCCTTGGTGGCCCGCTCGAGCACCAGGAAGCCTGCATGGCTGACGATGAACCATCCGGGTTCCTTCGCATGCCTGCCACCAAGTAGTGCCGCCGCGCGTCCCGGTCCTGAGAGGTGGGGCCGGGACGCGCGGTCCAGAAAAGATGGGCGACCATGAGCTACACGTACACGTCTGAACGGATCTTCACTCTGTGGCACTACACCGCCGCACATGGCAGCGTGCTACTACTTCGCGCTAAGCCGGACGCCACCGATCCAAGGGTCGACCTGTATTTCCAGGATGTCCGCGTCTTTTTGCTGGAGCCGATCAACCGCGGGATCTCCATTCGACCGGCGACACCCAGCGAAGAGCAGCAGATCGCCGACCTCAGTGGTTTGGACATTGACCCCGCCAATCATGTGCATGCGGTGGGCGACCGCCTTATGCGTGGCTTCATCGTGGGTGGTCCGCTACAGCGTCACGAGGACTTTCGAGAGTACGACGAACCGTCTCACTTCGGGCCCATCCCGGGCACCCCATGATCGAAACCGAAACTGCCGGGCGGCCCACCGCCACGGCAGCCGGGGAGGCCTGACAGGCGGGCCCCGGGTAGTAAAGGCATCCCCCCGGGGGGGCCCGGTATGGAGTCGTGCCGTTCAAGTGGGCCTGGACATGGCTCGGCAGTCGGTCAGCAAGCATCTGGCGGTGTTGGAGGGCGCCAACCTGGTCACCACCGTGCGGCGGGGCCGGGAGAAGTTGCACTACCTCAGCGCCGAGCCGATCAACGCCATCGCCGAACGCTGGATCAGCCGCTACGACCAGGAGCGGGTACACGCACTCGCCGACCTCAAGCACGTGCTGGAGAGCAACGCCATGGGCAGCAACGCGTTCGTGTACACGACCTACATCAGGACCACGCCCGAGCGGCCGTGGCAGGGCCTGACCGATCCGGAGTTCACCCGCCGCTACTGGGGGGAGTTCGGTACCGACTGGGCGGCCGGGTCGCCCGTGGTGTGGCGGAGCGGGGGGCCGAGACCGCCCACCCCGAGCAGGTCGTCCTCGAGTCCGATCCGCCCCGTCGGATGTCGTACACCTGACACACCTTCACGCCGGAATGGGCGGCGGCCAACGGGATCGACGACGAGACCCTCGCCAGGCTCTCCGCCGATCGACGCTCGAAGGTCGCCTTCGACATCGAGGACCTCGGCGGCGGCGGCTCGGTGAAGCTGACCGTCGTCCACGACGGGTTCGAGCCCGGCAGTACCGTCCGCGAGACGATCCAGCACGGCTGGCCGGCCCTGCTGTCCAGCCTCAAGACGCTGCTGGAGACCGGTCAGACGCTTCCGGAACCGCGGTGAGCCGGGCGCTCACCGGCTCAGGGTCGCCTCCTCGCGCATGTACGACAGCTTCTCCGGGTTGCGCACCGCGTAGAGCCCGGTGATGCGGCCCTCGTCGAAGCGCACCGCGACCACGGTGTCGAGTTCGCCGTCGAGCCGGATGACCAGGGCGGGGTGCCCGTTGACCTGGGCCGGGTCCATCGTCATCACGACGGGCAGCTTGCGCAGGCCGCCCAGCATGAGGCGGGCCACCTTGTCGGCGCCGACGACGGGCCGCAGGACCGCCTGCTTGATGCCGCCGCCGTCGCCGAGCAGGACGACGTCCGGGGAGAGGATGTCGAGCAGCCCTTGCAGGTCGCCCGTCTCCACGGCCCGCTGGAATGCGGCGAGCGCCTCGCGGGACTCGGTCGCCGACACCGCTCCGCGCGGCCGGCGGGCCGCGACGTGTGCCCGGGCACGGTGCGCGATCTGCCGGACGGCGGCGGGGCTCTTCTCCACCGCCTCGGCGATCTCGTCGTAGCCGAGGTCGAACACCTCGCGCAGCACGAACACCGCCCGCTCGGTCGGCGCGAGTGTCTCCATGACCAGCATCATCGCCATCGACACGCTGTCGGCCAGCTCGACGTCCTCAGCCACGTCGGGCGTGGTGAGCAGCGGCTCGGGCAGCCAGGAGCCGACGTAGGACTCCTTGCGGCGGCCGAGCGTACGCAGCCGGTTCAGGGCCTGGCGGGTGGTGATGCGGACCAGGTACGCGCGCCGGTCGCGCACCGTGTCGAGGTCGACTCCCGCCCACTTCAGCCAGGTCTCCTGGAGGACGTCCTCCGCGTCGGCGGCGGAGCCGAGCATCTCGTAGGCGACGGTGAAGAGCAGGTTGCGGTGGGCGACGAAGGCCTCCGTGGCGCCGTCCTGTTCACGGCCGCTGTTCTCGCTGGTCACCAGCTTCTCCCGTTCGTTCGGTTCCGGCGGTGTCTCGTGCACGGGACACCGGCCGCCGGGATTCCGTGACACCCGTCGGCGGTGTCCTGGGTCACGTCCGCGTCCTGTCACAGGGTGCGGGGCGGCGGCGTCTTGTGTTCGTCACCGAGGCATCGACACAGCGAGGACGAGATCATGGACACTCGATTCAATCTGTTCGAGAACGAGTTCGCCGGTCGGTTCACGAAGCGGTTCGCCGGCATCGGCATGCTGCTGCACGAGTCGCCGCTGCCGAAGGCCACGCAGGAGCTGGTGTCCCTGCGGGCCAGCCAGATCAACGGCTGCGGCCACTGCATCGACATGCACGTCAAGGAGGCCGCGGCCGCCGGGGAGAGCGCGGTCCGGCTGCACCTGGTCGCCGCCTGGCGCGAGTCCACCGTGTTCACCGAGGCCGAGCAGGCGGCGCTGGCCCTCGCCGAGGAGGGCACCCGGCTCGCCGACGCGCACGAGGGCGTGTCCGACGAGACGTGGGAGCTGGTGCGCAAGCACTACGACGACGACCAGGTCGCCGCGCTGATCTGCCTGGTCGCCATGATCAACGCGGCCAACCGGCTGGCCGTGATCACACATCAGAAGGGCGGCTCGTACGAGGCGGGGATGTTCGCGGCGGCCGTGGGCTGACTGCCGCAAGCGGTCGGGGCGGCACCCGGGGCGACCTCGCCCCGGGTGCCGCCCCTTTCTGCGGTCACGTTTCTCCGGTCACGTTTCTCCGGTCACGATTCCGTCTCGGCCCCGGCCGACCCCTTGATTCCCCTCGTGTAATCGTTTCCAATCCTCCGTGTAATCGATTCCACGAGGAGGTGGAACGACGATGGCGAGCATCAAGGACGTCGCCGCCGAGGCGGGCGTGTCCGTCGCGACGGTCTCGCGGGCGCTCAACGGCCACCCGTCGGTCAGCGCCGCCGCACGCGCCCGTGTGCTGGCCGCCGTCGAGACGCTGGGCTACCGCCCGAACGCCCTCGCCAGGTCGCTGCGCACCGACCAGACCCGCACCCTCGGCCTGGTCATCAGCGACGTGATGAACCCGTACTTCACCGAGCTGGCCCGCTCCGTCGAGGAGGAGGCCCGCGCGCTCGGCTACAGCGTCATCATCGGCAACGCCGACGAGCGGCCCGACCTCCAGGACCACCACGTCACCACGCTCCTGGACCGGCGGATCGACGGGCTCCTCGTCTCCCCCACCGACGGGGGCTCCCCGCGCATGCTGGACGCCGCGCGGGCCGGGACGCCGATGGTCTTCGTCGACCGGTGGATCCCCGGCGTGGACGTGCCGGTCGTGAGGTCGGACGGGCGGGCGGCCGTACGGGATCTCGTCGCGCATCTGC
The DNA here is from genome assembly GCF_042730645.1 of Streptomyces sp. NPDC059906. Lineage (NCBI taxonomy): Bacteria > Bacillati > Actinomycetota > Actinomycetes > Kitasatosporales > Streptomycetaceae > Streptomyces > Streptomyces sp. NPDC059906. Next base: position 372,245 of record NZ_JBHWKU010000002.1, on the reverse strand, counting down.
ACGGGCTCGGGCACCGGCGGCTCGCAATCATCGCCGGGCCCGCCGCCACGACCACCGGACGCGAGCGCGTCGACGCCTTCCGCGAGGCGCTGGCCGCGTACGGGCTTGACCTCCCCGACGCCTACATCGGCCAGGGCGACTTCCAGGCCGGCAGCGGGCGCCGGGTCACCGAGGGCTTCCTCGACCTGCCCGAGCCGCCCGAGGTCGTCTTCGCCGCCGACAACCTGATGGCGCTCGGCGCGCTGGACGCCGTACGGGCACGCGGGCTGCGGGTCCCCGAGGACGTCGGGCTCGCCGCGTTCGACGACATCCCGTGGTTCGTGCACACCGATCCGCCGGTCACCGCGATCGCCCAGCCCACCCGCGAGCTGGGGCGGGCGGCCGTACGCGCGCTCGTCGAGCGGATCGCGGGGCGGGCCGGTGAGTCCGTGACCCTTCCGGCCCGGCTCGTCGTGCGCCGCTCGTGCGGCGAGCCGCCGCCCGTCGACTCCGAGCAACCCAGCGAACAACCCAGCGAACACCCCCCGTCCCCCTCCCCCGTACGAAGGAGTACGCCGTGAGCAGCCGCAGTCCGGACGAGTTGCTGCGTATCGAGGGCATCCGCAAGACCTTCCCCGGCGTGGTCGCGCTCGACAGCGTCGACTTCGACCTGCGCCGGGGCGAGGTGCACGTGCTCCTCGGTGAGAACGGCGCGGGCAAGAGCACGCTCATCAAGATGCTCTCCGGCGCCTACACGCCCGACGCCGGGCGGATCCTGGCCGGTGGCGAGGAGGTGCGCATCCACGGTGCGCAGGACTCCGAGCGCCTCGGGATCGCCACCATCTACCAGGAGTTCAACCTGGTCCCCGACCTGACGGTGGCCGAGAACATCTTCCTGGGGCGCCAGCCCCGCCGGCTCGGCATGATCGACCGGAAGCGGATGGACGCCGACGCCGAGGTGCTGCTGGAGCGGGTGGGGGTCAACGTGTCTCCCCGCGCGCGGGTGCGTGAACTCGGCATCGCGCGGCTCCAGATGGTCGAGATCGCCAAGGCGCTCAGCCTGAACGCGCGCGTGCTCGTCATGGACGAACCGACCGCCGTACTGACCTCCGAGGAGGTCGAGAAGCTGTTCGCCATCGTGCGGCGGCTGCGCGAGGACGGCGTCGGGATCGTCTTCATCACCCACCACCTGGAGGAGATCGCCGCCCTCGGCGACCGGGTCACCGTCATCCGGGACGGCAGGAGCGTCGGGCAGGTGCCCGCCTCCACGCCGGAGGACGAGCTGGTCCGGCTCATGGTCGGGCGGTCGATCGAGCAGCAGTACCCGCGCGAGCGCACCGACGCCGGTGAGGCGCTGCTCAAGGTGGAGGGGCTGACGCGGGACGGGGTCTTCCACGACGTCGGCTTCGAGGTGCGGGCCGGTGAGGTCGTCGGCATCGCCGGGCTGGTCGGGGCGGGGCGTACGGAGGTGGTGCGGGCGGTGTTCGGCGCCGATCCCTACGACGCCGGGACCGTGCGGGTCGCGGGTACGCCGCTGCGGCGGCACGACGTGAACGCCGCCATGGCCGCCGGGATCGGGCTCGTGCCCGAGGACCGCAAGGGGCAGGGGCTGGTCCTCGACGCCTCCGTCGAGGAGAACCTCGGGCTCGTCACGCTCCGCTCCACCGCCCGCGCCGGTCTCGTCGACCTCAGGGGGCAGCACGTGGCGGCCGAGCGGATCGCCGGGCAGCTCGGCGTGCGGATGGCCGGGCTCGGGCAGCACGTGCGCACGCTGTCCGGCGGCAACCAGCAGAAGGTCGTCATCGGCAAGTGGCTGCTGGCGAACACCAAGGTGCTGATCCTCGACGAGCCGACGCGCGGCATCGACGTCGGCGCCAAGGTCGAAATCTACCAGCTCATCAACGAACTGACGGCCGCCGGTGCCGCCGTGCTCATGATCTCCAGCGATCTGCCGGAGGTGCTCGGCATGAGCGACCGCGTGGTCGTCATGGCGCAGGGGCGCGTCGCGGGTGAACTCACCGCCGACCAGGCCACCCAGGACGCCGTGATGGCGCTCGCCGTCAGCACGCACACCGGCGACTCCACGCACACCAACGACTCCTCACACATTGACGGAACGGAGGCCTCCCGTGGCCACTGACACGCTCAAGAGCAAGCCGGGCGCGCAGGGCGCCACGGGCGGTCTGCGCCGCCTGCTGCTCGACAACGGCGCGCTGACCGCGCTGATCGTCCTCGTCATCGTCATGTCGGCGCTGTCCGGGGACTTCCTGACCGCCGACAACCTCCTCAACGTCGGCGTCCAGGCCGCCGTCACCGCGATCCTCGCCTTCGGCGTCACCTTCGTCATCGTCTCGGCGGGCATCGACCTGTCGGTCGGTTCGGTCGCCGCGCTGTCGGCCACCGTGCTGGCCTGGAGCGCCACCGAGGCCGGGATGCCGGTCGCGCTCGCGGTGCTGCTGTCCGTCCTGACGGGCATCGCCTGCGGTCTGGTGAACGGTTTCCTCATCTCGTACGGGAAGCTGCCGCCGTTCATCGCGACGCTCGCCATGCTGTCGGTGGGGCGCGGTCTGTCGCTGGTCATCTCGCAGGGTTCGCCGATCGCCTTCCCGGACTCGGTCTCGCACCTCGGTGACACGCTCGGCGGGTGGCTGCCGGTGCCGGTGCTCGTGATGATCGTGATGGGGCTGATCACCGCGTTCGTCCTCGGCCGGACCTACATCGGCCGCTCCATGTACGCCATCGGCGGCAACGAGGAGGCCGCGCGGCTGTCCGGGCTGCGGGTGAAGCGGCAGAAGCTCGCCATCTACGCCTTCTCCGGCCTGTTCGCCGCCGCCGCGGGCATCGTGCTCGCCTCCCGGCTCTCCTCCGCGCAGCCGCAGGCCGCGCAGGGCTACGAGCTGGACGCCATCGCCGCCGTCGTCATCGGCGGAGCCTCGCTGGCGGGCGGCACCGGCAAGGCGTCCGGCACGCTGATCGGCGCGCTGATCCTCGCGGTGCTGCGCAACGGCCTCAACCTGCTGTCCGTCTCCGCGTTCTGGCAGCAGGTCGTCATCGGTGTCGTCATCGCGCTCGCGGTGCTCTTCGACACGCTGCGCCGCAAGGCGGGCGCGGTCACTCCGGCGGCCGGGGCGTCGGGCGGCGGCAACCGGGGCAGGCAGGCACTCACGTACGTGATCGCGGCCGTCGTCGCGGTGGCCGTGGTCGGCGCGACCTCGCTGCTGCACAACGGCTCCTCCGGCGGCAAGGACCAGAAGATAGGGCTGTCGCTGTCCACGCTGAACAACCCGTTCTTCGTGCAGATCAGGAACGGCGCGGAGGAGGAGGCGAAGAAGCTGGGCGTGGACCTGACGGTCACGGACGCCCAGAACGACGCCTCCCAGCAGGCCAACCAGCTGCAGAACTTCGTCAGCGGCAGCCTGTCCGCGGTCATCGTCAACCCGGTGGACTCCGACGCGGCCGGTCCCTCGGTGCGCTCCGCCAACAAGGACGACATCCCGGTCATCGCCGTGGACCGCGGCGTCAACAAGGCGGACACGTCCGCGCTGGTCGCCTCCGACAACGTCGAGGGCGGGCAGTTGGGCGCCAAGGCGCTTGCCGAGAAGCTCGGCGGCAAGGGCACCATCGTCATCCTCCAGGGGCAGGCCGGCACCTCCGCCAGCCGGGAGCGCGGGGCGGGCTTCGCGGCCGGGCTCAAGGCGTACCCGGGCATCAAGGTGGTCGCCAAGCAGCCCGCGGACTTCGACCGCACCAAGGGCCTGGACGTGATGACCAACCTGCTCCAGGCGCACCCGGACGTCGACGGCGTCTTCGCGGAGAACGACGAGATGGCGCTGGGCGCGATCAAGGCGCTGGGTTCGAAGGCCGGGAAGTCGGTCCAGGTCGTCGGCTTCGACGGCACGCCGGACGGGCTGAAGGCGGTCCAGGACGGCACGCTGTACGCGTCGGTGGCGCAGCAGCCGAAGGAACTGGGCAGGATCGCCGTACAGAACGCGGTGCGGGCTGCCGAGGACAAGAAGGTGGAGCAGACGGTGAAGGTGCCCGTGAAGGTCGTCACCAAGGAGAACGTGGCCGGCTTCGAGGGCTGAGCCCATCCCGCTCGCAATCACTCGTTCGATTCATTCGATCGGAGAACGACTGATGTACGACTACGACCTGCTGGTCGTGGGGTCGGCCAACGCCGACCTGGTGATCGGTGTCGAGCGGCGGCCCGGTGCCGGTGAGACGGTGCTCGGCTCCGACCTGGCCGTCCACCCGGGCGGCAAGGGCGGCAACCAGGCCGTCGCCGCCGCCCGGCTCGGTGCCCGTACGGCCCTGCTGGCCCGGGTCGGCGACGACGACTACGGCCGGCTGCTGCTGGACTCGCAGCGGGCGGCCGGTGTCGACACGGTCGGCGTGCTGGTGGGCGGCGCCCCGACCGGCGTCGCGCTGATCACCGTCGACCCGTCCGGGGACAACAGCATCGTGGTCTCGCCGGGTGCGAACGGCCGCCTGGCGCCAGGGGACGTACGGGCGGCGGCCAGCCTCTTCCACGCCTCCCGGGTGGTCTCCACGCAGTTGGAGATCCCGCTGGAGACGGTCGTGGAGGTGGTCCGCTCGCTCGCGCCGGACAGCCGTTTCGTGCTGAACCCGTCGCCGCCGCGGCCGCTTCCGCAGGAGGTGCTGGCCGCCTGCGACCCGCTGATCGTCAACGAGCACGAGGCGAAGGTGATCCTCGGCGACTCCCTGGTCGGCGAGCGCCCCGAGGACTGGGCCCGCGTCCTGCTGGCCAAGGGTCCGCGCTCGGTGGTCGTGACGCTGGGCGCCGAGGGCGCGCTGGTCGCGTCGGCGGCCGGCGGCGTGGTCCGGGTGCCGTCCGTGAAGGTGGACGCCGTGGACACGACGGGCGCGGGCGACGCGTTCACCGCGGCTCTGGCCTGGCGGCTCGGCACCGGCGAGTCGCTCGCCGACGCGGCGGCGTACGCGGCCCGGGTGGGCGCGGCGGCGGTCACGAAGGCGGGGGCGCAGGAGTCGTACCCGACGGCGGCGGAGGCCGAGGCACTGTGAAGAGGGCGGGGATACTCAACCGGCACCTCGCGGGTGCCCTCGCCGAACTCGGCCACGGGGACGGCGTCCTGGTGTGCGACGCGGGCATGCCCGTTCCCGGCGGGCCGCGCGTCGTCGACCTCGCCTTCCGGGCCGGGGTGCCGTCCTTCGCGGAGGTGCTGGACGGCCTGCTCGCCGAGCTGGTCGTCGAGGGCGCGACGGCGGCGCGGGAGGTCCGGGAGGCCAACGCGGAGTGCGCCGCGCTGCTCGACGGACACTTCCCCGCCCTCGAACTCGTCCCGCACGAGCGGCTGAAGGAGCTGTCGGCGGGCGCGCGGCTGATCGTGCGCACCGGGGAGGCACGGCCGTACGCCAATGTGCTGCTGCGGTGCGGGGTCTTCTTCTGAGGTTCTGGGGACCGTCCGCGAACGCGGAGGGAAGTTTGAGGGGGCCCGGTCGTCGACCGAGCCCCCTCGGGTTTCCCCTCCCGTTCGGAACCCCGCGGTTTCCCCCCCGGGTACCCCCACAGGAGTTCCGATGCCAAGTACGACCCACGGGACCGCACAAGGGTTGCACGGTCGGCTGGACTGTTTCTCGCCGATTCCGAGGGGCCGGCGTCCGCCCGACAGGCCACCCAATAGGATCATCTGTCCGATGGATGCCAGCAGTTGCCTGACGCTGCCGAACAGGACGGGAGATGCGTCATGACGCTGCCCGACACACCGACGGGTCACGGGAAGAAGCCGGACCTGCGTGTTTCCGACGACGACCTGACCAGGCTCGCGGACGACCTCGACGACATGCAGGACCACCTGGACAAGCAGGTCAAGCGGATGGACGGGGTGGTGGACCGCATAGAGGCCGGCTGGCGTGGCCCGGCCGGGACCGCCTACCGGGGCTTCCACCGGGCAGCGGCCGAGGACGCCGTGCGGATCCGTGAGGTCATACGGCACCTCGAACAGGCCGTGCGCCTGAGCAGAGACGGCTTCACTCAACGCGAACTGGACGTACTGGCTCAGGTCCAGCGCGTTCAGGTCGACGTCGGAAGTGAGGTCGACAGGTTGTCGACACCGCATGCGGAGGCCGGTTCGGACGCTGCTCCGACCGCTCCTCCGCGCAGCGCCCTGGACTCGTTCTGAGAACTCTGCCCAAGACGCCATTCGTTCGAGGAGTCATTGACACACGGGGGAGACATGCCAGAACAAGGACCTACTAGTAGTGCTTGGTCATGTTGGTGTGGGGTCTGGTATGTCGCGGTGACAGGTGGGGCAGGCGCCGGTCCAGATCGCGAGGAGTCGTTGTAGCTCGCGGACGACTCGGTAGAGGCTCAGGCCGACGCCGTCTCTTTTGGGGATCGGCTCAGTCGCTGCAGAGTGCAGAAGGCGTGGGCGACTGAGACGAGGGTGACGTGGTGGTGCCAGCCTGGCCAGGTTCGGCCTTCGAAGTGGGCCAGGCCGAGGGCCTGTTTCATCTCGCGGTAGTCGTTCTCGATGCGCCAGCGGAGTTTCGCGGTGCGCACGAGGACGGGCAGGGGGGGTGGTCTCGGGCAGGTTGGAGAGCCAGAACTGCACGGGCTCGTCCTGGTCGGCGGGCCATTCGGCCAGCAGCCAGCGCACCGGAAGCCCGGTGCCGACCGTGGCCTTGCGGATCTCGCGTCCGGCGGGCCGGATCCGCAAGGCCACGAAGCGCGAGTACATGCGTTTGTGTCCGCTGCGGCCACTGCCGGGCCGCGAGCCCTCCCGCCACTGCACCGGCCGAGCGGCGTGTTTCCCGGCCGCGTTGACCAGGCTCTTCACGGTCTGCGCCGGCTCGGGGTAGGCAGACACCGGCCGCCGGCCCAGACCGGAATAGGCCGGGGTGCACGGCTGTGCGTCCTCGGGTTGCGCGGTGGTCGTGGCCGAGATGCCCACCACGTAGTCGAGACCGCGTTCCTCCAGGCCGAGCCGGAACGCGGCGGTATCCCCGTAGCCGCCGTCGGCGATGACCTGGGGCACCTCGATGCCCCAGGACCGCGTCTCGTCGATCATGTCGAGGGCCAGCTGCCACTTCTCGACATGCCCCACCTCGGCAGGAATGGCGCACTTGTCGCGACGGGCGACCTTGGCCGGATCGGCCTTCGGCGAAGCGGGATCCCAGCTCCCAGGCAGGAACAGACGCCAGTTCACCGCCGCCGAGGCGCCGTCGGAAGCCAGGTGCAACGAGAGGCCGGCCTGGCAGTTGGTGACCTTGCCCGCCGTGCCGGTGTACTGACGGGCCACACACGCGGACGCGTCCCCGTCCTTGAGGAACCCGGTGTCATCGATGATCAGCGCGGTGGGCTTGACGACCGGCTGCATACGCCAGGCCAACCGGGCCCGCACATGCGCCGCATCCCACGGGCTGGACGTGACGAAGTGGGCCAGGGCCTGCCGGTTCCCGTCCGCGCCCAGGCGGGCAGCCATCGGCTCCACCGACTTGCGCCCGCCCTCCAGCAGCAGACCCCGGAGATAGATCCCGCCCCACCGTCGCTGATCCGCCCGCGCGAACGGCTCGAACATCTCCGCCGCGAAGTCCTCCAGATCACACCGGACCGCAGCCAACTCCCCACCCAGCACACCCGGTCAACGACACGACCGATCAAGAAGACACGCCACCACGGACCGCACATGACCAAGCACTACTAGTGATCACATATCTGTTTCCTTCGACACGCTCAGCGAGCTCGCCGTCGAGCTGGAGGACATCCTCAGGAAGCTGAACGAGAAGCTGGACGACCTCTACGACCGCGTCGTCCCGGTCGTGCTGTCCTGGGAGGGGCAGGCACGGGAGGTCTTCGTCGACAAGCTCGATGAATGGGACCGCTCGGCCCAGGACCTCCAGGCGGCCCAGAAGTGGCTGCATGAGATCGTGACGACCGGTCACGTCAATTACACGGTGGCGCACCAGGCCGTGCTCCGCGGCTGGGGAGCCGCCTGATGGCCACGCCGACGGGGTCTCCCAACGGTACGGTCGACGTCACTCCGTCCGTCCTGTACGGCGTCTCGACCGGCTTCGCCGCACAGCAGGACCAGATGCACCGAGGCGTGAAGTCGTTCCTGACCGAACTGGCGCGGTACCCCGACGGGGGTGGCAGGGGAACGGCCGTCCAGGGCTTCACCAGCGCCTACAAGGACGTCAGCGAACGCTTCCTGGAGGTCTGGGCCAAATCCGTGGTCAGCGTAGGTGGCGCCGCGGTCGGTTTCACCGTCACGGGGAACAACTACGCGGCGGCCGACGCCGCAACCAATCCGTCTCCCACCGCCCGGCCTCAACACCAGCGGCCTCCCGTCGTGATCGACGCCCCTCCCTCGTACGGTCCTGTCACGGACTTCAAGTGGGGAGACATCGACGACGGGCAGGACTTCGTCCAGCGCGCTCTGGAGGGAGTGGAGGCCGTGGTCCTGACGGTGCTGCGCCCACTGCTCGAAGACGCCTGTCGTTGGGGCAAGGCGGCCGAGATCCTGCCACTGCCGAACCACCACCGCGTCAACTCCGTCTCGGAGACGTGGCGGATGCCGCAGATCACTCTGGCTGCCGTGGGCGGAACGCTGACGCCCATGCTTCAGAGCATCACTCAGCAGTCCGACAGTGAGTGGCATGGCGCCATGCGGACGTTCTGCAGCACACTGTGGGGTACCTCAGCCTGGGGCCAGGAGCGCAACGGCTACAACTGGAAGAACGACAGCCTCGGTAGTCCAGGGGCCAACCATCCAGTCTTCGCCGTACTGTTCGACACCTGCGAAGTGATGGTGGACGCCGTCTATCACTTCGCAAAAGCTGCCGAAGACGTCCGCGAGGACCTCCATCGGATCTATCGCAAGGCAGTCATCGACACCCTGCCTGAGATCGACCTGAGCGACGGCGTGGGCCTCAAGGACGTCAAGAACCTTGGCAAGGGGCTGCTGAAATTCGGCAAGGGCCTGGTCACCGACCTGTCGTCCGGAATCGTACTGAACATGGACGAACAGGCCATGAACAATGCGGTGACCGAGTACAACAACCGAATCGATCGCCAGACGCGCAGGATAAAAGACTTACTGGACGCCCTGGACGAGGCATACAACAGCGCACCGACATTCGACGCCGAGGCGGCACGCGCCGAATCCTTCGGCGCTCGAGCGTTGACAGACTTCAAGGGTGACCCCTTGTACACGGTGCCTGGGGACAGCGAGTCGAATCATAGATATCCCATCGATTTGGCGAACCAGGAAGGGATACATGGAAGCCATGTGATCGACAAGCACGTGGGCAAAACGGACATGCAGTTGGCTCAACGCCTCAGGGATCAGCCAACCATCGACGCTGCATCCTCCTTCTCGAACCTGACCGTCGCCCAGAAGACCACACAGGAGTCCGTGGAGTTCGTGGGTCCACCTAACGGAAGCGGACAGAAGAATGCTGGCGTAAACAATCAAAAGTTGATTGAAAAATGGCTTTCAAAACCTCGCAAGGACAATTCGATCCTGCCCCTCGAAACCGTAGAGTTCAACCATGTGACCGGGCGCACCGTAGAGGCTGGAAACCCCTCGGCGAGTGCGGCAGCGGACACGCACAGTGTGAAGGTCGTACTCAAGTACAAGAACGGCCTCACTCCCCCGTACGTCGTTTACACATCAATGCCAACACTTCCCTGATCCTGATGCCGAGGGCCAACGAATGAAGCAGCAGCATCAACTCCCCATGTGTGCGCAGGGATACTTCGACGAACGTCAGACCTTTGTGGCGCTGTCTCACAGGAAGGATGACGACTGGTATCAGGTAGCCACCGAACTGGTCAGAGGAAACGCTGCACTACATAATGTGGACGCCTCAGAGTTGAGGGACAGCGTCATGGAGATTTCCCGAAAAGGCGCCCTCGATCTCGCCACGCTGATTTCCGCAGGATCCCTCCTGTACGGGCCTCGATATTCAGCACAGCGAAGGGATCACGGGCGAGATTCCTGTCTGTCCGATGTGTTGGATTCCGTAGGCGAGGGGGCACGATACTTCACCAATCACGGCGAGGCCGAAGAAGGAAACGCCGCAAACTTCCTGGCTTCCACGTACCATGTCAACGCCCTAGCCGATACGGCCCTCGACGTATGCCTCATCGGAGTGTCGCGCGACAGAATTCTGATCCTTTGGAGATTCGAGGACGATTGAGACTTGATGGCCACCATCCCGCGCATGGCACTTACCGCCGTACTTGGGTATACCTGCCAGTTCCCGTCGACGTTCACGCAGCTCCGCAGCCAAACCAGACGAGAAACATCGGCCTCGAATTCAGTCAGCCCGTGGGCCGTTCCCGGCGGCCATCCTCCGTATGTTGTACTTACCGCGATGCCCAGCGACACCCTTCCCAACTCATGAACAGGAGCGCCGTGCCGGAGCAAGAACCTGTTGTCGACGCAGAGTCCTGGGGAGCTGCCGTACTTGAGCTGTTCGGTGGCGGCTGGACCTTCGCACAGGTCGGGCCCAGGCGCCACGACGACTGGCACCGGGACGTGACCACGGTCATGGCGCTCAAGGCCACCGATCCACGACGCTGGGCTTCACTCGACTACGCGCCTGAAATCGGCGAGAACCGCAGCGGTACGAATTCGCCGTTCTTTCCCTATAGCCCCGAGGAGATCGGGACATCCCTGCACGAGGTCGGAGGGGAATCAGCCGGCCGACTCCTCGTTGCTCTACAAGGCGACATGTACCAAGCCGCCAACATTCCTGACTTCGATCAGCGGAAGGAATCACTGTTCCGCAGCTCTCGGACGATCTTGTCGCGATTCGGCACCCCCTGCCGCTTCTTCACGAACGCCGCCGAAGCGCACAGGAACCCTGCCGCCGACCTTCTGAACCCCGACACAGAGTGGGATTGCCTTTCCGTCTACACCACTGACTGTGGGCTCGTCGCCGTGTCCGACACGGAGATCGGCGTCTTCTGGGCCTTCTTCGAAGACTGAAGGGACGCGACCTTGCGCAGCCGATCCGCCACCTACCCCGATCACGAGACCGCCCAGTGGGCCACCCAGCAGGTCGTGAATGCCAACGAGCAGGTCATCCACCGTTGGCTGGCCCAGTCCACTCGGTCACGCCTGACCATCGAGGCGTCCTGGCCGACACGCAGCGCACCGGTGGGACGCGTTCTGCTGCAAGCCATGATGCTCGCAGGACGTGGTCCCGTCGACGTACGCGCGGCCCGGGTCATCCTCAGACGGGAGCCCACAGGCCCGCACGGATTCACCGTCCACGCAACCTTCCCCGTCTACTTGTAGGGGCCTGCCATGCCTCTGAGCCCCATCGATCACGACCGCCGCTACGGCGAACTGGAGCAGGTTTTCCGGGCTTACATCGGGCAACCAGCCGACGACACTCCGGACCGGGCCGGACAGGCCTTGACCGCGTACCTCCGCCAGACCTGGCATACCCGCCCGTGGGCGCTGGCGATCGCCGAGCAGCAGCTTCGCGAGTACGCGGATCACCCACCGGGCCGGCTGCGGCTGAAACTTGGAGAGCTCCACGCGGTCCCGGACGTGGGCCTGGCCGGCGGTGAGGTCCAGCAGTGGCTGCGATGCCTCGCCGACCACGTCAGACGCAGCATCGAGAGAGGTGACGTGCCGCCCCCGTCGCTCCCCGCGACTCATTGGGAGTGGCACGCCCGGTTCCCCGAGACCGGGCAGTTCCTGGCCGGTTGGTTCTCACAGGACATGCCGGACGAGTTCGCCCACCATGACGAGGCGGTGGAGGACTACCGGTCCTCCACCGACCCGCATCTCGTGGCGCGTCTCGTCGGTGAACTGCACGAGCTGTGCGCCCTCGGGCTGGACGAGTCCAGTTACGCGCTGGCGGTAGCCGAACTGGGCATGGAGGTCGACCCGCCGGCACCGTACGGCACCGACGGGTGGCTGACGCTGGTGGCCGAGCGCCTCGGCGCGCCACGCGCCGAGTACGGGCCCGGCCCCCAGACAGACACAGCTCTCTGAGGCCGGGGCCGCACCGGGCCCGGGCACATCCCACGCGGCGCTACGCCGCGTGCTCGGCGAACCGGGCCGCCGTCTCGGCGAGCACCTCCCGTCCGTTCCGCGCCCACAGCCCCTCGTTGAACAGCTCCACCTCGATGGCGCCGGTGTACCCGGCCGCCTCGACGTACCCCTTCCACTCCCGCATGTCGATCGTGCCGTCGCCGATCTGGCCGCGGCCGTTGAGGACGCCCTCGGGGAGAGGGGTGGTCCAGTCGGCGAGCTGGAAGGTGTGGATGCGGTTGCCCGCGCCGGCCCGGGCGATCTGCGCCGGGGCCTGGTCGTCCCACCAGATGTGGTACGTGTCGACGGTGACGCCGACCTGCTGGGCGGGGAAGCGTTCGGCGAGGTCCAGGGCCTGGGTGAGGGTGGAGACCACGCAGCGGTCGGCGGCGTACATGGGGTGGAGCGGTTCGATGGCGAGGCGTACGCCGTGCTGTTCGGCGTAGGGGCCCAGTTCGGCCAGTGCGTCCGCGATGCGCTCGCGGGCGGCGCGCAGGTCCTTGTCGCCGGGCGGGAGGCCGCCGGAGACCAGGACGAGGGTGTCGGTGCCGAGGGCGGCGGCCTCGTCGACGGCGCGGCGGTTGTCGGCCAGGGCCCTGGCGCGTTCGCCGGGGTCGACGGCCGTGAGGAAGCCGCCGCGGCACAGGGTGGTGACGGTGAGGCCCGCGTCGCGGACCAGCTTGGCGGCGGCCTCCACGCCGTAGGCCTGCACGGGTTCGCGCCACAGGCCCACGTTGCCGATGCCCAGTTCGCGGCAGGTCGCAGTCAGTTCGGGCAGCGAGAGCTGCTTGACCGTCATCTGGTTGATGCTGAAGCGCGTCAGGCCGGTGTCGTTCATGCGTTCACTCCGTACAGGGCGAGCAGGTTCCGCATGCGCTCCTCGGCCAGCTTGGGGTCGGGGAACAGGCCGAGTCCGTCGGCGAGTTCGTAGGCGCGGGCCAGGTGCGGCAGGGAGCGGGCCGACTGGAGGCCGCCGACCATCGTGAAGTGGCTCTGGTGGCCCGCGAGCCAGGCGAGGAACACCACGCCCGTCTTGTAGTAGCGGGTGGGGGTCTGGAAGAGGTGGCGGGAGAGTGCGACGGTGGGGTCGAGAAGGGCACGGAAGCCCTCCGTGTCCCCGGTGTCGAGGACGCGGACCGCCTGTGCCGCCAGCGGGCCCAGGGGGTCGAAGATGCCGAGCAGGGCGTGGCTGAAGCCCTGCTCGTCGCCCGCGATCAGCTCCGGGTAGTTGAAGTCGTCGCCGGTGTAGCAGCGCACGCCCTGCGGGAGGCGGCGGCGCAGGTCGACCTCGCGCCGGGCGTCCAGCAGGGAGACCTTGATGCCGTCGACCTTGTCGAGGTGGGCGGCGATGACCTCCAGGAAGGTGTCGGTCGCCGTGTCGAGGTCCGACGAGCCCCAGTAGCCCTCCAGGGCCGGGTCGAACATCGGGCCGAGCCAGTGCAGGATCACCGGTTCGGTGGCCTGGCGGAGCAGGTGGCCGTAGACCTCCAGGTAGTCGTCCGGGCCCTGCGCGGTGGCGGCGAGGGCGCGGGAGGCCATGAGGATGGCCTGGGCGCCCGACTCCTCGACGACGGCGAGCTGTTCCTCGTAGGCCGATCGGACCTCCGCGAGACCGGTGCCGGTGGTCGCGGTCAACTGGTCCGTGCCGACCCCGCAGGCGATGCGGCCGCCGGTCGCCCTCGCCTCGGCGGCGGAGCGGCGGATCAGTTCCGCCGCCGTGGGCCAGTCCAGGCCCATGCCGCGCTGGGCGGTGTCCATCGCCTCGGCGACGCCGAGTCCGTGGGACCACAGGTGGCGGCGGAAGGCGAGGGTGGCGTCCCAGTCGACGGCGGCCGGACCGTCGGGGCTGGTGTCGGCGTACGGGTCGGCGACGACGTGCGCGGCGGAGAAGACCGTACGGGAGGTGAGAGCGCTTCCCCCGGACATGGTCATGGGCTCGGTGCGCGGCTCGTAGGCGCGCAGGGTGCCGTCGGGGTTCGGGAGGTGGAGGGTCACAGGCCGATCTCCGGTACGTCGAGGCGGCGGCCCTCGGCCGAGGACCTCAGGCCCAGCTCGGCGAGCTGCACGCCGCGGGCGCCGGCCAGCAGGTCCCACTGGTAGGGGGCGTCGGCGTAGACGTGCTTGAGGAACAGCTCCCACTGCGCCTTGAAGCCGTTGTCGAACTCGCCGTTGTCCGGGACCTCCTGCCACTGCTCGCGGAAGACCTCGGTGGCGGGGATGTCCGGGTTCCACACCGGCTTGGGGGTGGCGGAGCGGTGCTGGACGCGGCAGCCCCGCAGTCCCGCGACGGCCGAGCCCTCGGTGCCGTCGACCTGGAACTCGACCAGTTCGTCGCGGTTGACGCGGACCGCCCAGGAGGAGTTGATCTGCGCGATCGCGCCGCCGTCCAGCTCGAAGACGCCGTACGCGGCGTCGTCGGCGGTGGCGTCGTAGGGCTTGCCCTTCTCGTCCCAGCGCTCGGGGATGTGGGTGGCGGTGAGGGCCTGGACGGACTTCACCCGGCCGAACAGCTCGTGCAGGACGTACTCCCAGTGCGGGAACATGTCGACGACGATGCCGCCGCCTTCCTCGCTGCGGTAGTTCCAGGACGGGCGCTGCGCCTCCTGCCAGTCGCCCTCGAAGACCCAGTAGCCGAACTCGCCGCGCACGGACAGGATCCGGCCGAAGAAGCCGCCGTCGATGAGGCGCTTGAGCTTGAGCAGGCCGGGCAGGAAGAGCTTGTCCTGGACGACGCCGTGCTTGATGCCCCTGGCCTGGGCGAGGCGGGCGAGCTCCAGGGCGCCCTCCAGGCCGGTGGCGGTGGGCTTCTCGGTGTAGACGTGCTTGCCCGCGGCGATCGCCTTCCTGATCGCCTCCTCGCGGGCCGAGGTCACCTGAGCGTCGAAGTAGATGTCGATGGTGTCGTCGGCGAGGACCGCGTCCAGGTCCGTGGAGACGTCGGCGAGTCCGTGCCGCTCCGCCAGCGCCCGCAGCGCGTGCTCGCGGCGGCCGACCAGGACCGGCTCCGGCCACAGCACGGTGCCGTCGCCGAGGTCGAAGCCGCCCTGTTCGCGCAGGGCCAGGATGGAGCGGACGAGGTGCTGGCGGTAGCCCATGCGCCCGGTCACACCGTTCATGGCGATACGCACCGTCTTGCGTGTCACGTCATTCCCTTCGTACGAGCCGTGCCGCGAGCCGCGGATCAGGTTCGAGCCGTACAGCAAGCGCTTTCTATGTAGGACGAAGCTAGCCTGTGACCGGTGGTCTGGACAAGACCGCGGTTCGGGTGAGTTGTTCGAGGGGGCGAACGACGGCGGGCGGTGGCCGTAAGGTCAGCCGGTACGGCGTTCGGCTCACACGCGCGATGCGGAGGACGAGGACATGACGGTGACACTGGCGGACGTGGCGGCCCGCGCCCAGGTCTCCCCCGCGACGGTGTCGCGCGTGCTGAACGGCAACTATCCGGTGGCCGCGTCCACCCGGGAGCGGGTGCTCAAGGCCGTCGACGAGCTGGACTACGTGCTCAACGGCCCCGCGAGCGCACTGGCTGCGGCCACCTCCGACCTGGTCGGCATCCTCGTCAACGACATCGCCGACCCCTTCTTCGGCATCATGGCCGGCGCCGTCCAGTCCGAGATCGGCGGCCCCGGCGGCAGAGCGGGCGGCGAGAGACTCGCCGTGGTCTGCAACACCGGCGGCACCCCGGAGCGGGAGCTGACCTACCTCACCCTGCTGCAGCGCCAGCGGGCGGCGGCGGTCGTGCTGACCGGCGGCGCGATGGAGGACGAGGCCCACCAGGCGGCCGTGGCGGCGAAGCTGCGCAGGCTGGTCGAGGCCGGGACGCGGGTGGTGCTGTGCGGGCGGCCGCCGGCGCCGGACACCGGGGCGATCGCGCTCACCTTCGACAACCGCGGGGGCGGCCGGGAACTGACCGACCACCTGATCGGGCTCGGGCACCGGCGGCTCGGCTACATCGCCGGTCCGGAGGAACGGACCACGACGCGGCACCGGCTGGAGGGTCACCGCGCGGCGCTCGCCGCGCACGGCATCGAGGAGGACCCCCGCTGGACCGTCCACGGCCGCTACGACCGGCAGGCCGGTTACGAGGCGACGCTGGAACTGCTGCGCAGGGACCCGACGCTGACCGCGGTCGTCGCCGCGAACGACACCGTCGCCCTGGGCGCGTGCGCGGCGCTGCGCGACTCGGGGCTGCGGATCCCCGACGACGTGTCCGTGGCCGGCTTCGACGACCTGCCGTTCAGCATCGACGCGGTGCCCGCGCTGACGACGGTCCGGCTGCCGCTGGCGGAGGCGGGGGCGCGGGCGGGGCGGGTCGCGATGGGACGGGAGGACGCGCCGGTGGGCGGGATCGCCACGGTGCGGGGGGAGTTGATGGTACGGGGGTCCTCCGGAGGGCCGCGGTCTTGAACGGACCGTTGCTTTCGCGGTGGGCCGCGTCGGTGTGGGCGTTGCTGGGGGCTGCCGCCCCCAGACCCCCGCTTCGGCCTGGACGGCCTCGTCCTCAAGCGCCGGACGGGCTGATGGTACCGACCGGCGTCCTCATGGGTACGGGCTGATGGTACCGACCGGCGTCCTCATGGGTACGGGCTGAGATTTCCGGCCGGCGTCCTCATGGGTGCGGGCTGCGAATACCGGCCCGCGTCGACAGGTGAACCGGGTGATCGCGGGTACGCTCCATGGGCATGAAGCTGGCGTTCTCCACTCTCGGTGTTCCCGGACTGCCCCTGACCGACGTGCTGGGGCTCGCGACCACGCACGGATATCACGGTGTCGAGCTGCGCGCCCACCCGGAGGAACCGGTCCATCCGGGCCTGGGTCCGGACGAACGGGCCGCGGTGGCGGCGGAGTTCAGGGCGGCCGGTGTCGAGCCGCTCGGCGTGGCCGGGTACGCGCGCGTCGCCGCGCCCGGTGACGACGAACCGGTCCTCGCCGAGATCCGCGGCCTGCTCGACCTCGCCCGCGACCTGGACGCCCCGTACGTCCGGGTCTTCCCCGGCGGCGGCACCGGGCAGAGTGCCGAGGAGGCCGACGCGACGGCCGCCCGGCGGCTCGGCGCCGCCGCCGAGTACGCCGCCGAGCGCGGCGTGAGCATCCTGCTGGAGACCCACGACTCGCACCGCACCGGCGCCGACGCGATGCGCGTCCTCGGCCCCGTCGGGCATCTGCGGGCCGGCGCCCTGTGGGACGTGATGCACACCTGGCTGGGCGGCGAGCAGCCCTCCGAGACCTACGCGGCGCTCTCCCCGCACCTCGGCTACGTCCAGGTCAAGGACATCGCCTCCGCCGAGGACACCACGCCGCTGGCGCTGGGCGCCGGGGTGCTGCCGCTCACCGACGTGGTGGACGTGCTGTCCCGGCACGGCTGGGACGGCTGGCTGTGCTGGGAGTACGAGAAGCGGTGGTACGAGGCGGCGGCTGCGCTGCCCGAGCTGCTGGGGCAGGGCCGCGAGCACCTCGCCCGGCTGCTCACGGACGCGGCGTGAGGGCCGGTGCCGCCGACCGGACCCGGTGCTCCAGCCGCTCCCGGCACTCCGGCCACTCCGGAGCCGTGACCGAGTAGATCGCGGAGTCGCGCAGCCGGCCCTCCTCGCCCGGCGCCCAGGAGCGGGACCAGTTGCGCAGGACGCCCTCGAAGCGGGCGCCGGTCCGCTCGATCGCGGCGCGGGAGCGCCGGTTGCGGGCGTCGGTCTTGAGGTCGACTCGGGACACGGCCCAGACCTCGAAGGCGTGGCGGAACAGCAGCAGCTTGGCCTCGGCGTTGACGCCCGTGCCCTGGGCGGAACGGGCCAGCCAGGTGAAGCCGACCTCGACGGCGTCGAGCACGTCGTCGGTGCGCCAGGAGCGGGGTTCCCAGTAGGAGGTGGTGCCGACCGCGCGGCCGGTCGCGAGGGACACCTGTGCGTAGGGCGCCAGCCGTCCGGTGTCCGCCGTGGCCAGCTGGGTGTCGATGTAGGAACCGACCTGGTCGGGCCTCGGCACCCACGTGAAGTCGTAGGTGCCCCGGTCCTCGCCCACCGCCGCCGCCAGGTCGGCCGCGTGCCGGTGGCTCAGCGGCTCCAGTCGTACCAGCGTGCCTTCGAGGACCGGGCCCTTCAGCGTGAATGTCACGCTACGGATTCTTCAGCCGGGGCGGGGGCCCGTCCAGCGAATTCCGGGGAGGTGCGGACGGTCGCCTCCGGCACGCGCCTGCGGGCGGGAGTCAGCGTCGTCAGCGCCACCCCGCCCACCAGCAGGGCCGCCGCGCACCAGCGCAGGGGGGTCACCGACTCGCCGAGGAAGAGGGCGGCCGAGGACATGCCGAAGACCGGCACCAGGAGGGAGAACGGCGCGACCGTCGAGGCGGGGTGACGGCGCAGCAGCCAGCCCCAGGCGCCGAAGCCGAAGACGGTCGAGACCCAGGCGACGAAGAGGATCGTGCCCGTCCCCTGCCAGTCCAGGGCGCGCAGGGCCGCGAGGTCCTCGGTGGGGCCCTCGGTGAGCAGGGAGAGGGCCAGCAGGGGCAGCACGGGGACGGTGGAGACCCACACCATGAAGTTCAGGGCGTCGGGCGGGGACGCCCTGCGGGTCAGGACGTTGGACACGCCCCATGCCGCCGCCGCGCCGATCACCATCAGGAACGCGCCCAGGGGGCCCGAGGTGCCCTCGTCGGCCGCGGCGACGCCGATGCCGCCCAGGGCGACCAGCATGCCCAGGGCCTGGACCCGGGAGGGGCGTTCGCCGAGGACCGCCGCGGCGATCACCGCGGTGAACACCGCCTGGATCTGCAGGACGAGGGACGACAGTCCGGCGGGCATGCCCGCGTCCATGCCCACGAAGACCAGGCCGAACTTGGCCACGCCGAGCACCAGTCCCACCGCCGCGATCCACTTCCAGGCGACCTTGGGACGGCCCACCAGGAAGACGGCGGGCAGGGCGGCCGCCAGGAAGCGCAGGGCGGAGAAGAGGAGCGGCGGGAAGTGGTCGAGGCCGATCTCGATGACCGTGAAGTTCACGCCCCAGACGGCGGCGACGAGCACGGCGAGGAGGAGGTGGGAAGGTCGCATGGGTCGAGGATCGACCGAGAGGACCGTTCAGCACCAGCGATGATTGATGCATGATTGGATGAAGCACTGCTAAAGCATCAGCAGCTCTGCCAACGCTTTCTCGATCTCGGGAGCCGTCATGCTCGACCTCCAGCGCCTGCGCGCCCTGCACGCCGTGTCCGTGCACGGGACGGTCGGAGCGGCCGCCGCCGCGCTCGGGTTCACGCCGTCCGCCGTGTCGCAGCAGATCGCCAAGCTGGAGCGCGAGACCAGGACGGTGCTCCTCGAACGGGAGGGGCGCGGGGTCCGGCTCACCGACGAGGCCTGGCAACTGGTCGAGGCGGCGGCGCAGTTGCTGGCCATCGTAGAGCGGGCCCAGACCCGGCTGGAGGAGCGGCGCGGGGTGCCCTCGGGGCGGCTGACCATCGCCGCGTTCGCGTCGGCGGCGCGCGGGCTGCTGCCGTCCGTCCTCGCCGACCTGGCGGTACGGCATCCCGGGCTGGACGCGCGGCTCACCGAGGTCGACCCGCACCTGTCCGTGGACCTGGTGGCCAAGGGCGCCGTGGACCTGGTGGTGGCCCACGACTGGGACATCGCCCCGCTGCCGGCCCCGGCCGGGGTGGAGCAGGCGCCGGTCGGCGAGGACCTGTGCGACCTGCTGGTGCCCGAGGGGCACCGGTTCGCGGGCCGGACGGCCGTGCGGCGGGACGAGCTGGGCGGGGAGCGGTGGATCTGCCAGCCGCCCGGGCGGGTCTGCCACGACTGGCTGATGCGCACGCTGCGGGGCGCCGGGCACGAGCCGGACATCGTCCACCAGGCGGACGAGAACCCGACCCTCGTCGCCCTGGTCGCGGCCGGCCTCGGCGTCGCCCTCATCCCCCGCCTGGGACGCGGCCCCCTGCCCGCGGGGGTGGTGGAGGTCCCGCTCGACCCGATGCCGGTACGGCGGCTGTACGCCCTGTGGCGCACGGGCGCGGCCCGCCGCCCGGCCATCGCGGAAACGGTCCGCACACTCCGGGCACACTGGCCGGACGCGTCGGCCCACGGCGCCCCGGCGGCCGTGCCCGCGGGCTCCGCCTGACCGGCGTCCCGCCCGGCGCCGTCGGGAACCCGCCGGTCCGTTGGGCGCCCTGCGCCGCCCGGGCGACTCGTGTGCGGTCCCTTGACTGGCAGAAACTTCCCGGATATTGGTGACTCCTTGGCAGTTTCCTTCACCAGCTCTCCGGAAGGAGCGCACGTGCACCACAGCAGCACGGCCGGCACGGGAAGCACCGCACAGCCCTCCAGACGTACCGTCCTCACCGCCACCGCGGTCGTCACCGCGGCCCTCGCGGCCGGGGGCGGCACGGCCTACGCCGACGCCCGCAGGCCCGACGACGACAAGCTCCGCGGCCTGATCTCCCGCATGACGCTGGAGGAGAAGGTCGGGCAGCTCTTCGTCATGCGGGTCTACGGTCACTCCGCCACCGACCCCGACCAGGCCGACATCGACGCCAACCTGGAGGAGATCGGCGTCCGCACCGCCGCCGAGCTGGTCGCCAGGTACCGGGTCGGCGGCATCATCTACTTCGCGTGGGCGCACAACACCCGCGACCCGCACCAGATCGCCGAACTGTCCAACGGCATCCAGAAGGCCTCCCTGGAGCAGCCGCGCGGCCTGCCCGTGCTGGTCTCCACCGACCAGGAGTACGGGATAGTGGCCCGCGTCGGCGAGCCCGCCACCCTCTTCCCGGGCGCGATGGCCGTCGGGGCGGGCGGGTCGCGGTCCGACGCCCGTACCCTCGGCCGGATCGCGGGCGCCGAGCTGCACGCCATGGGCATCCGCCAGGACTACTCCCCCGTCGCCGACGTGAACGTCAACCCGGCCAACCCGGTGATCGGCGTACGGTCCTTCGGCGCCGATCCGGACGCGGTGGCGGAGCTGGTGGCCGCCGAGGTGACGGGGTACCAGCGGTCCGGGGTCGCCGCGTGCGCCAAGCACTTCCCCGGGCACGGCGACACCGCCACCGACAGCCACACCGGCTTCCCGGTCATCACGCACAGCCGGGAGCAGTGGGAGGAGCTGGACGCGCCGCCCTTCCGCGCGGCGGTCAAGGCCGGCATCGACGCCATCATGACCGCCCACCTGATGGTCCCCGCGCTCGACGACTCCGGCGACCCGGCCACCCTCTCCCGTCCCATCCTCACCGGCATCCTGCGCGAGGAGCTGGGCTACGACGGGGTCGTGGTCACCGACTCCCTCGGCATGCAGGGCGTCCGGACGAAGTACGGGGACGCGCGGGTGCCGGTGCTGGCGCTGAAGGCCGGTGTCGACCAGCTGCTCAACCCGCCGGACCTGCCGCTCGCCTGGAACGCCGTCCTGACGGCCGTACGGGAGGGCGAACTCACCGAGGCGCGGCTGGACGAATCGATCCTGCGCGTGCTGCGGCTGAAGGCCAAGCTGGGGCTGTTCCGGGACGCGTACACCAGCCGCCGGGACGTCGACCGGACCGTCGGCACCCGGGGGCACCTGGCCGCGGCCGACCGGATCGCCGAGCGGAGCACCACGCTGCTGGTCAACGAGGGGCGGCTGCTGCCGCTTTCGCGCCGGGAGCAGCGCAGGCTGCTCGTCGTGGGCGCCGATCCGGCCTCGCCGTCGGGCACCACCGGGCCGCCCACCGGCGTCCTCGCGGGCGCGCTGACGGAGCTGGGCTTCACGGCCACCGCCCTGTCCACCGGCACCGCGCCCTCCGCCGCCGTGATCGACCGCGCCGTCGCGGCGGCCCAGGACGCCGACGCGGTGGTCGTCGCCACGTACAACGTGACCGCGGGCAGCAGCCAGCGCACCCTGGTCACGCGGCTGCTGGAGACCGGGAAGCCGGTCGTCGCGGTCGCGGTCCGCAATCCGTACGACGTCGCCCAGCTCCCCGGCGTCCCCGCCTTCCTCGCCGCGTACTCCTGGACCGACGTGGAGGTGCGCGCGGCGGCCCGGGTGATCGCCGGGCGGGTGCGGCCGCGCGGGAAGCTGCCGGTGCCGGTGGTGCGCGCGGACGACCCGGACACGGTGCTGTTCCCGCTCGGGCACGGGCTGACCTACCGGTCGTAGCACGGCCCGCGACACGCGCCGGGGGCGCCTCCTCACCCGTGCGCAACGCCTCCCGCGCGTCTGGCGTGCGCCCGCTGTGGCGGGCCAGGCTGGACCGGGGATCCGGGGGGGGCGACGATGCATGAGCGACGGGGTGCCGCAGGCGGGCACGCCCTGCTGCCCGCGGTAGCGCGTGCCGTACTGTGCGCCGCGCTGTGCGCCGTGCTGTGCCTCCTGCCGCTGACGGGCTGCCAGGGCCCGGCGGAGCGGGGTACGGCGGCGGACACCGCGGCGGCCGGGGTGCGGCCGTCCGGGTACGGGGCGGTGTTCCTGGCGGTGGGCGAGTGCAGTTCGTTCGGCGCGGTCGCACCCACCGAGGTGCCCTGCGCCGGCGAGCGGGCGGCGGCCCGGGTGGTGGCCCGGGAGGACGGCCGCGCCGGCAACGGACCGCCGTGCCCCGCCACCACCGACTTCGTCCTGCACATCAGTGAGCGGCGGCCGTCCGGCGACGAGGACGGCGACGGGGCCGTGCCCCGCGGGTACGCCTGCATGCGCAGGCTGCAGCCGCCGCATCCCGGCGATCCGGGCGGCGGAGGCGGTCCGCGCACCGTCGTCGGCGACTGCGTCCACGACATCGGCGGCGGCAAGGTCCGCGAGGCGGCCTGCGACGGCGGAGGCGAGTACGCACCGCAGTTCAAGGTGGTCGAGGCGGTCGCCACCCGGGCTGAGTGCCCAACCTCGACCGGTCTGTACGTCCGGCTCGGCGGCGAGCGCCCGGTGGGCTGTGCCCGGCCGCTGTGAGCGGCCGGACACAGTCACCGTGCCGGAGGAGCGGACCCTACGGGCGCAGCGCCTGCTCGCGCTCGACGTCCCGCTGGTCCAGCCTGGCGTCGAACGTCGCCAGCGGCCTGGCCGCCGACGGGTTCTCCTGGACCTTGGCCGGGGCGACGCCCGCCCAGTCCAGGATGCGGGCCGTGGCCCGCGCCTTCTGGTCGGGCACCAGACCGGCCACGTTCGCACCGTGGTTCATGCCGGGCGCGGTCATGACGTAGGAGTCGCGCGCGCCGTGGCCGAGGCGGAAGCGCTCGGCGCCCCACGGGTCGTTCTCGCCGTACACGAACAGCATGTGCCGGGCGTTGTGCCGCACCCAGCGGTCGACGTCCCACATGGCCCACGGCTCGAACCTCATCGGGATCGAGCGGGGCACGAAGTTGCGCGGCGGCTGGTAGCCGTAGCGGATGTACTTCTTCTCGATGTGCGGGAAGTGGATCGTCGGCGCACCCATCTGGGTGCCCGCCTGGTAGTAGTACGGCGTGTAGGTCTGAAGGCCCTGGTCCGTGTAGGCGGTGAAGCCGGAGATCGTGTCGACGGAGTCCCAGATCGCCTCGTCGGTGGCGTTCTTCGCGTCGGCCGGGATGTCCGCGCAGTCGGCGAGGGTGCTGTACTGCCAGAAGCCCCACACGTAGTCGAGGACGACGGCCTCGTAGGCGCGGTCGAGGCTGCCGATGGTGTCGAAGGTGTAGCCGTTCTCGGCCGCGTACGCCGCGTACTTCTTCTCCAGCGGCGCCCGGCGCACCAGCGCCTCGCGCTGCACGCCGTTCAGCTTGTCGCGGCACTCCTCGGTGCCGACGCGGGCGAAGAAGCGGTCGTAGGCCGAGTCCTCGCGGTTCCACACGTCGTTGGGGGCGACGTAGGCGACGACGCCGTCCATGTCGCGCGGGTAGAAGCGCTCGTAG
Organism: Streptomyces sp. NPDC059906; assembly: GCF_042730645.1. Taxonomy (NCBI): domain Bacteria; kingdom Bacillati; phylum Actinomycetota; class Actinomycetes; order Kitasatosporales; family Streptomycetaceae; genus Streptomyces; species Streptomyces sp. NPDC059906. The sequence continues at coordinate 348,409 of NZ_JBHWKU010000002.1, read as the reverse complement.
TAGGTGGCGGTCATGCCGCCCTTGGAGCCGCCGGTGGAGATCCAGTTCTTGGAGTAGAGCGGCTTCAGGGCCTTGAAGATGCGGTGCTGGTCGCTGGCGGCCTGCCAGATGTCCAGCTTGGACCAGTCGGCCGGGGCGGGCCGGGACGGCGTGAAGTAGCGGTACTCCATGGAGACCTGGTTGCCGTCCACGATCTGGGTCGGCTCGCGCCGGCTGGGGTTCGTGGAGACGTTGTAGCCGCCGGTGTAGAAGACCGTCGGGCGGTTCACGTCCTTGTGCAGCACGGTGATCCGCTGCTGGAACGTGCCCTTGGACGGGTGCCGGTGGTCCACCGGCTGGGTGTAGTTGAGGACGAAGAAGCGGTAGCCGGTGTACGGCTTCTCCTCGATCAGGCTCATGCCCGGTATGGACAGCAGCCGGTCCTTGATGTCGACGGCCTTCGGCTCGGCGGCGGTGGCCGCGCCCGCCGTGCTGACGGTGCCTATGAGCACCACGAGCGCCAGCAGCCATCTGAGCGCCTTGCGCATGCACCCTCCCTGTGAAACTGATGTCCGCCGGAAGCTATCGGAGCAACTCCCGCGACACCAGGGTCAGCAGAGGATCCAGCCGGAGCCGACCGAGGATCTGGCCACCTTGCCGGTCACCCGCACGCAGCGGTTTCCGGCGTGCACGGTCACCGGTCCGGCGCGGTAGGCGAACCGGCCCGAGTCCACGACCGCCCGGCCGCCCCGGGCCTGCACGCCGACGGACATCTGCCGCTTCGTGCCCGGCTTCTTGGGGACCGTGACGGCGCAGACGTAGCCGCCGCGTTTGTACACGAGGACGGACCCGGTGGCGAAGGACAGGGTGCGCACCTTGCGGCCGGGGCACCCCGTGGCGGCCTGTGCGTTCTGCGGCATCGCGACGGCGAGCAGCGCGGCGGCGCTCAGCACGGCCGTGCCGAGCGCCAGCCGACGGCGAGTTGCGGCACCGGGCCGGCCCACTGCGGTCCCCCTTCGTAGGGCGATCACTGATGACGTACGGATGTACGGACGCAGGACACGTGTCGCACGGTTGCGTGCGCCCGTCAGACGCGTCCGTCAGCCGCGTCCGTCAGTGCAGCGCGCCGACCGGCTCCTCCGGTTCGGCCGCGCCGACGAAGGTCCGCCACAGCCGCGCGTACCGTCCGTCGAGGGCCAGCAGTTCGTCGTGCGTGCCGTCCTCGGCGACCCGGCCGCCGTCCATGACGACGACCCGGTCCGCGCGGGCGGCCGTGGTCAGCCGGTGGGCGACGACGAGCGTCGTACGGCGTCCCGCTATGCGGTCGGTGGCCTGGTTGACCTGGGCCTCGGTGGCCAGGTCGAGGGCCGCCGTCGCCTCGTCGAGGAGCAGTACGTCCGGGTCGACCAGCTCGGCGCGGGCCAGCGCGATCAGCTGCCGCTGCCCGGCGGAGAGGTTGCGGCCCCGCTCGGCGACCTGGTGGAGGTAGCCGCCGGTGAGCGTGGCGATCATCTCGTGCGCGCCGACCGCCCGCGCCGCCGCCTCCACCTGGGCGTCGGTGGCGTCCGGACGGCCGTAGGCGATGGCGTCGCGGACGGTGCCGGGGAAGAGGTACGCCTCCTGCGGGACGACGCCGAGGCGGTGCCGGTAGGAGGTGAGGTCGAGGGCGCGCAGGTCCTGCCCGTCGACGGTGACCCGGCCGCCGGTCGGGTCGTAGAACCGGGCCACCAGCTTCACCAGGGTCGACTTGCCGGCGCCGGTCTCGCCGACGAAGGCGACGGTCTGCCCGGCCGGGATGCGCAGGTCGATGCCGGTGAGGGCCGCCTCCGCCGCCTCGGCCGCCTCGGCCGCGTCGTCGCCGCCGTAGGTGAAGTGCACGTCCTCGAAGGTGATCTCGCCGCGCAGCGAGCCGACCTCGGACGGCTGCTCGGCGGCCCGGGTGGAGGTCGGCTCGCGCAGCAGCTCCTGGATGCGGCCCAGCGAGACGGACGCCTGCTGGTAGCCGTCGAAGACCTGGGAGAGCTGCTGGACCGGGGCGAAGAACAGGTCGATGTAGAGCAGGTACGCCACCAGCGCGCCGGTGGTCAGGGTCGCGTCGTCGATCCGCGCGCCGCCCACGACCAGCACCGCCGCGGCGGCGGCCGAGGACAGGAGCTGCACGAACGGGAAGTAGATCGAGATCAGCCACTGTCCGCGGATGCGGGCCTGCCGGTAGCTGTCGCTGCGCTCGGCGAACCGCCGTCCGCCGTCGTGCTCGCGCCGGAAGGCCTGCACGATCCTGAGGCCCGCGACCGACTCCTGGAGGTCGGCGTTGACCGTGGACACCCGCTCCCGGGCGAGTTCGTAGGCCTTCACGCTGGCCCTGCGGAAGAAGTACGTGGCGATGATCAGCGGCGGCAGGGTCGCGAAGACGATCAGCGCGAGCTGCACGTCGATCACCAGCAGGGCGACCATGATGCCGAAGAAGGTGACGACCGAGACGAAGGCGGTGACGAGGCCGGTCTGCAGGAACGTCGACAGCGCGTCCACGTCCGTCGTCATCCGGGTCATGATCCGGCCGGTCAGCTCGCGCTCGTAGTAGTCGAGGCCGAGCCGCTGGAGCTGGGCGAATATCTTCAGGCGGAGCGAGTACAGGATCCGCTCGCCGGTCCGGCCGGTCATGCGGATCTCGCCGGTCTGCGCCGCCCACTGGGCGAGGACGGCGACCAGGCCGAGCAGCGAGGACGCCCACACCGCGCCGAGGGCGACCTGGGTGACGCCGTCGTCGATGCCGTTGCGGATCAGCACCGGCAGCAGCAGGCCCATACCCGCGTCCACGGCCACCAGCGCGAGGCTGATCAGCAGCGGCGTGCGGAAGCCGCGCAGCAGACGCCGCAGGCCGTACGACGACTCGGGGCGGACCGCCTGTGCCTCGTCGATGTCCGGGACGCCGTTCGCCGGGGGCAGCGCGTCGACCTGGGCGAGCAGCTCCGGGGTGGCCGGGGTCCCGGCGAGCGCGGCGTCCTTGGGGGCGCGGTCGCCGGTCCACAGCCGGGGCGTGACCCCGCGCTCGGCGTCGAACTCGGCGTCCAGCTCGTCCCGTACGGAGGTGTCGGAGGTGTCCTCCGTCTTCTCGGCGGGGCGGGTGTGGCCGGGCGAGACGCCGCCCAGCTCGTCGGGGTCGGTGAGCAGGCGCCGGTAGAGGGCGGAGCGCTCCTGGAGCTCCTCGTGGGTGCCGAGGTCGGCGAGGCGGCCCCGGTCGAGGACGGCGATGCGGTCGGCGAGGCCGAGGGTGGAGCGGCGGTGGGCGATGAGGAGCGTGGTGCGGCCCCGCATGACCTCCTTGAGCGCCTCGTGGATCTCGTGCTCCACGCGGGCGTCCACGGCGGAGGTGGCGTCGTCGAGGACCAGCAGCCGGGGGTCGGTGAGGATCGCCCGGGCGAGTGCGACGCGCTGGCGCTGGCCGCCGGAGAGGGTCAGCCCGTGCTCGCCGACGGTCGTGCCGTACCCGTCGGGCAGCTCGGTGACGAACCCGTGGGCCTGCGCGGCCCGCGCGGCGGCCTCGATCTCCTCGTCGGTCGCGTCCGGGCGGCCGTACGCGATGTTGGCGCGCACGGTGTCGGAGAAGAGGAAGGAGTCCTCGGGCACCAGTCCGACGGCGGCCCGCAGCGAGTCGAGGGTCAGCTCGCGCACGTCGTGCCCGCCGACGAGGACGGCGCCGCGCGTCACGTCGTAGAAGCGCGGCAGGAGCAGCGAGACGGTGGACTTGCCGGAGCCGGAGGAGCCGACGACGGCGAGGGTCTCACCGGCGCGGATCTCGAAGGAGAGCCCGTCCAGGACGGGCCGCGGCTCCCCGTCGCCCGTGTCGTAGCCGAAGGCGACGTCGTCGAACTCGACGGTCGCGGGGGCGTCGGCCGGCAGGGTCTTCGTGCCGTCCTCGATGGCCGGCTCGGTGTCGATCAGCTCCAGGACGCGCTCGGTGCCGGCCCGGGCCTGCTGGCCGACGGTGAGCACCATGGCGAGCATGCGGACCGGGCCGACCAGCTGGGCGAGGTAGGTGGAGAAGGCGACGAAGGTGCCGAGGGTGATGTGCCCGCGCACGGCCAGCCAGCCGCCGAGGGCGAGCATGGCGACCTGGCCGAGCGCGGGGACGGCCTGGAGGGCCGGGGTGTAGGTGGCGTTCAGCTTGATCGTCCGCAGCCGCCCGGCGAAGAGCCTGCGCCCGACCTCGCGGAGCTTCCCGGTCTCCTGCTCCTCCTGCCCGAAGCCCTTCACCACGCGGACGCCGCTCACCGAGCCGTCGACCACCCCGGCCACGGCGGCGGCCTGCGCCTGCGCGTACCAGGTGGCGGGGTGCAGCCGGGTGCGGCTGCGGCGGGCGATGAACCACAGGGCGGGGGCGACGGCGAGCGCGACCAGGGTGAGCGGCAGGGACAGCCACGCCATGATCACCAGGGAGATCAGGAAGAGCAGGACGTTCCCGATGGTCATCGGGAGCATGAACAGCAGGCCCTGGATCAGCTGGAGGTCGCTGGTCGCCCGCCCGACCACCTGTCCCGTGGACAGCTCGTCCTGCCGCCGGCCGTCCAGCCGGGTGATCGTCCCGTACATGTCGGTCCGCAGGTCGTGCTGGACGTCGAGGGCGAGCCGGCCGCCGTAGTACCGGCGGATGTAGGTGAGGCCGTAGACGACGGCCGCGGCGCCGATCAGGAGACCGGCCCAGACGGCCATGTCCCTGGTCTTGTCGCCGATCACGTCGTCGATGATCACCTTGGTGATCAGGGGCACGAAGGCCATGACGGCCATGCCGCCCAGCGAGGCCCCGAGGGCGAGGACGACGTCCTTGGGATACCGCCAGGCGTAGCCCGCCAGTCGTCGCACCCAGCCCCGTTGCGCGTCCACGCCGTGCCCTCCGGTCGGTCGTCCTGCTCACCTGATCTACCGGAAGGCACCAACACGGGCGAGCGGTGATTTCATCCCGCCGCAACAATCGGCCGGGGGATCGGCCGGGTGCTCAGGCGCGTACGCGGAGCCTGAGGAAGCGGGTGGTCTGTACGTCGTTCTGGTTGTCGTCGCTGACGACGAGGACGTCCGTACGCCCTCCGGAGCGGCCGGTCACGGCCATCCCCTCGAAGTTGTCGAGGAGGGGACTGGGCTGGGGCTGCTTGGCCGTGGCACCGAGCGCGGGGCAGTCGACCAGGTCGGCGAGGAGCCGCTTGTGGAGTGCGGTGCCGCGTCCGGGCCGGTCGGCCAGGTGGAGGCGGACGGTGTTGCCGACGCCGGCGGTGAAGCCGCGCTCCAGGACGAGGAGGCGCCCGTCGGGGGTCGCGGTGACCTCGGAGACGCCGAGGCCGGGGTCCGTCCGGTAGGTGTATTGGGCACCGAGCCGGAAGCCGCCGTGCCGCGTCCGCTGCCAGGTCTGGAAACGGACCAGGTCGGCCGGATCGCCGTCGAGCGGGTACTCCATGGAGGCGAGCAGGGTCCGGCCGCCGGGCAGGAGGGTGAGCCCTTCGAAGCTGCCGTTGGCCCGGGCGCGCCCCTCGGGGGCGGTGCGGAGGTCGTCGGGCACGGGCAGCCGGCCGAGCAGCTCGCCGGTGCGGGAGTAGCGGCGGACCGACGGCTCGGTCTCGGAGGAGACGAGGTAGGTGCCGTCCCTGTCGGCGACCAGGCCCTCGGCGTCGAGGGCGGCGCCCTTCTCGTCGGCGAGCGGGATCACGTCCCGCGGCTTCAGGGTGCGCGCGTCCAGCCGGAAGAGGGACGAGCGGTCGGAGAGGGCGGCCAGGGAGCCGCGCCGGTCGGCGGCGAGCGCGGAGAGGTTGCCGACGTAGGCGTCGCCGTACGTCGTCTTGTCGAGCGCGTCGGAGTAACCGGTCAGGGAGACGGCGGGCGAGCAGGCGTGCCGGGGCGGCCTGTCGTGCGCGGCGGCGGCCGGTCCGGCGGCGACCAGGCAGCCGGCCGCCGTGAGGCCCGCGGTGAGGGTGGCGAGGGAGGTGCGGAGGGTTCTCGGACGCATGCCCGAAACCTTAGGTGGAGGGAATGGCCAGGAGTTGGCCACTTTGCGAAGGGCAGGGTTCGGCGGCGTACCGGTGGCAAGTAATGAGCCATGCCGGAGCAGAACGAAAGCGGCCACAAGCTGGCCGGTCGGCTGTACGCGACGATGCGAGTACTGAAGTCCCTTGCCGAGCCGTCCGGGCCGAAGCCGGTCGGCGACGAGGAACTCGCAGGGCAGGACAGTCCGAGGGAACGCGTCCGGGCCCTGAAGCTGGACCTCTTCAACGACCTGGTGGCCACGCTCCAGAAGGGTCGGCACGCGAAGGCGGTCGGCGAGATGTTCCGCGCGATGCCCGCCCTGGTGCCCAGGCAGAGCGTCGCCTTCGACAAGAACCTCGGCGAGCGCGGGCTGGCCGACTTCAACGCCGGTTATCGCGCCCAGCTCGCCGACTTCAAGGAGGCTTACCCCGAACTGGTCGAGTGACGGCTCGCCCGCACCGCACCCGCATGCCGCGGCTCTCCACGACGCGGTGGACGTCGGCGAGCGCCTCGGCCTCGGCACCGGAAGCGTGATCAGCACGGGTGTCCACCCTCCCCCTGACGTCCCCTCAGTCCCCTCAGTGTGACGACGGCCCCCGACCACCCCGGTCGGGGGCCGTCGTCACGCAATCGCCACCCTCCGTACACCCCACCTCCCACATGTCCATGTCACGCTCGGATCACCGCTCCACTCCACACGCGTAGATCGGACACCCCACATGCTCGCGATACGCACCCGGCACCGGAGGACGGTGGCGCTCGCCACGGCCGTGGTCGCCGTCGGCCTCGCCGCCCCGTCGCTGACCGCCACCCCGGCCACCGCGACCTCGGCCACGGCCACAGCGACGGCGACGACCACGACCACGACCACGACCACGGCGTCGGACTACGACTCCACGTACTACAGGGACGCGATCGGGAAGACCGGCGACAGCCTCAAGTCCGCCCTGCACACCATCATCAGCGACCAGACGAAGCTGTCGTACTCGGCGGTCTGGGACGCGCTCAAGGCCACCGACGAGGACCCGGACAACAGCGGGAACGTGATCCTGCTCTACTCGGGCGTCTCCCGCAGCAAGTCCCTCAACGGCGGCGACACCGGCGACTGGAACCGCGAGCACGTGTGGGCCAAGTCCCACGGCGACTTCGGCACCTCGACCGGACCCGGCACGGACATCCACCACCTGCGCCCCTCGGACGTCCGGGTCAACAGTGTCCGGGGCAACAAGGACTTCGACAACGGCGGCAGCGCGGTCAGCGAGGGCGGCGGCAGCCTCACCGACTCCGACTCCTTCGAACCCCGCGACGCCGTCAAGGGCGACGTGGCCCGCATGATCTTCTACATGGCGGTCCGCTACGAGGGCGGCGACGGCTTCGCCGACCTGGAGGTCAACGGCCAGGTCGACAACGGCAGCAACCCGTACATCGGCAAGCTCTCCGTGCTGAAGGCGTGGAACGACGAGGACCCGCCGGACGCCTTCGAGGAGCACCGCAACCAGGTCATCTACGACGACTACCAGCACAACCGCAACCCGTTCGTCGACCACCCGGAGTGGGTGGAGTCGATCTGGTAGGCGGCCTCACGCGGGGTAGGGGGCCGGCCTCGGCCGCGCGCGATCTCGTGGCGCCGCCGGCCGCTCAGTCCCGGTGCGTCGGCGCGAACATCCGCAGGGCGGCGGGGAGGACGACCACCGAAGGGCCCGGTGCGGCCAGGGCCTTGGCGAGGTCCGTCTCCAGGGTCTCCGGTGACGTCCGCACGCCCGGCACCCCGAACGACTCGGCCAGGGCGACGAAATCGGGGCCGGGCAGGTCAGTCGCCGTGGGCTGCCCGAAGGCGTCGGTCATGTACTCGCGCAGGATGCCGTAGCCGCCGTCGTCGACGATGAGCCAGGTGACGTTCAGGCCGTACTGGCGGGCGGTGGCCAGCTCGGCGATCGAGTACAGGGCGCCGCCGTCGCCGGAGACCGCCAGGACCGGGTGGGTGGGGTCGGCCGCCGCGGCGCCCAGGGCCGCCGGGAAAGCGTAGCCGAGGCCGCCGGCGCCCTGGGCGGAGTGCATGGTGTTCGGGGCCTTGGGGTCGAAGGCCGACCATGCCCAGTAGGCCAGGATGGTCATGTCCCAGAAGGAGGGTGCGCGGGACGGGAGGGCCTTGCGGACGGCGGCCAGTACGTCCTGCTCCAGGGTGAGTTCCTGGGAGGCGATGCGGGCGCGCACCTTGTCCAGGACCTCGCGTACGCGTTCCGGGGCGGTCGGGTCCGTACGCGGCTCCTCCACCGTCTCCAGCAGCGCCTGGAGGCCGAGGCGGGCGTCGGCGTGGATGCCGAGAGCCGGGTGGTTGGATTCCAGCTTGCCGAGGTCGGCCTCGATCTGGATCACCCGGCCGCGCGGCGCGAACGTGTGGTAGTTCGAGGAGAGTTCACCGAGGCCCGAGCCGATCACGAGGAGGACGTCGGCGTCCTCCAGGAAGTCCGTCGTGTGGCGGTCCTCCAGCCAGGACTGGAGGGAGAGGGGGTGCGTCCAGGGGAAGGCGCCCTTGCCGCCGTAGGTGGTGACGACGGGGGCCTGGAGGCGTTCCGCGAGCTGCCGGAGCTTCTTCGACGCGTCCGCGCGGACCACTCCCCCGCCCGCGATGATCACCGGGCGTTCGGCGCGCGCGAGCAGGTCTGCCGCCACCGCCGTCAGCTCGGGGCGCGGGGGCAGTTCCTCGGGGAAGGTGTCGCCGCCGGTGACGACCGGGATCGACGTCTCGGCCTGGAGGACGTCCTGCGGGATCTCCACCCACACCGGGCCGTGCGGGACGGTCAGCGCCGATGTCCACGCCTCGGCGATCGCGGACGGGATCTGGGACTGGGTGCGGGCGGTGTGCACGGACTTGACCACGCCCCGGAAGGACGCCGCCTGGTCGGGGAGTTCGTGCAGGTAGCCGTGGCGTCCGCCGCCCAGGCCCGCTGCGGGGACCTGGCTGCTGATCGCGAGGACCGGGGCGGAGGCCGCCCGTGCCTCCTGGAGTGCGGCCAGGGAGGTGAGGGCCCCCGGGCCGGTCGACAGGAGCAGCGGGGCGGCCTCACCGGTGACGCGGCCGTAGGCGTCGGCGGCGAAACCGGCGTTGTTCTCCACCCGCAGGCCGATGTAGCGCAGGTCGGAGCGGCGCAGGGCGTCGAACACGCCGAGGGCGTGCTGGCCGGGCAGGCCGAAGACGGTGGTCGCGCCGAGCGCGGCCAGGGACTCCACGACCAGGTCTCCGCCGTTGCGGCCGCTGGGAGGGTTCAGTGCGGCCTCCGTCTGGGCGGCGGTCGGACGGAGTACCAGGTCGTGGTCGTGGGTCACTTCGCGCGGGCCTCTGCGATCTGGCGGGACATGATGGTGGTCAGTTCGTACGCGGTGTGGGAGGCCGCGACGGAGGTGATCTCCGCGTGGTCGTAGGCCGGGGCGACCTCGACGACGTCGGCGGAGACCAGGTTGCAGGACGCCAGGCCGCGCAGGATCTCCAGCAGCTCGCGGGAGGTCATGCCGCCCGCCTCGGGGGTGCCGGTGCCGGGGGCGTGGGCGGGGTCCAGGCAGTCGATGTCGATGGAGATGTACAGCGGGCGGTCCCCGATGCGCTGCCTGAGCTGGTCGGCGACCTCGTCGGCGCCGCGGCGGTAGACGTCCGCGGACGTGACGATGCCGAAGCCCATCTTCTCGTCGTCGGTGAGGTCCTTCTTGCCGTACAGCGGGCCCCGGGTGCCCACGTGGGAGAGCGCGGAGGTGTCGAGGATGCCCTCCTCGACGGCACGGCGGAAGGGGGTGCCGTGCGTGTACTCGGCGCCGAAGTAGGTGTCCCAGGTGTCCAGGTGCGCGTCGAAGTGCAGCAGGGCGACGGGGCCGTGCTTCTTGGCGACCGAGCGGAGCAGCGGCAGGGCGATGGTGTGGTCGCCGCCCAGGGTCATCAGGCGGGCGCCGGTGCCGAGGAGGTCGTCGGCGGCGGCCTCGATCGTCTCGACGGCCTCGTGGATGTTGAACGGGTTCACGGCGATGTCGCCGCCGTCCGCGACCTGGGCGAGGGCGAAGGGGGAGGCGTCCTGCGCCGGGTTGTAGGGGCGCAGCAGGCGGGAGGCCTCGCGGATGGCGTTGCCGCCGAAGCGGGCGCCGGGCCGGTAGGAGACGCCCGAGTCGAACGGCACGCCCACGACCGCGACGTCGGCGGTTCCGACCTCGTCCAGGCGCGGGAGCCGGGCGAAGGTCGCGGGCCCGGCGTAGCGCGGGATCCGCGAGGAGTCGACGGGCCCACGGGGCGTCTCGTTGCTGCTCATGTACTGCCTTCCTTCTTACGCTTCGTCGCGTATGTACTACTGCTCTCCGACTGTACTGGTGAGCGAGGCAGCCGGTCGTCGCAGACTAGATGGCCGAAACCGGGCCGCGACATGTACATCTCGTCCATACCCGCCCCGGTGACTGGAGGAATCGGCTATCCCGCCGGGACCGGCTGCTGCCCGGACCCGGGCTGCCTCACAATGGAGCCATGCCGATACCCGGGACACCCAGCCGCGCCGAACTCGCCGAGCACCTCGTCAGGACGCGTATCGCGGGCGACGTCGCCACGCCCCGCGAGAACAACCTCTCCCACTACCGGAAGCTGGCGAACGGCGACCGGGGCTTCTGGCTCGGTCTGGAGCTGGGCGACCGCTGGAGCGACGAGCAGGACGTGCTCGCGGTGATGGCGGAGCGGGTGGGCGTCAACGACGACCCCGAGCACCGGTACGGCCAGGACACCATCGACCCGGAGCTGACCGTCGCCGCGCTGGAGCGGATGGCGGGGCGGCTGCGCAAGGCGGCCGACGGCGGGCAGCGGGTGCTGTTCGCCACCGGTCACCCCGGCGGGCTGCTCGACGTGCACCGCGCCACGGCCGCCGCGCTGCGGGACGCGGGCTGCGAGATCGTGGTGATCCCGGAGGGGCTGACCACGGAGGAGGGGTACGTCCAGCAGTTCGCGGACGTCTCGGTGCTGGAGCACGGGGCCTCGCTGTGGCACACCCACTCGGGCGAGCCGATGAAGGCGATCCTGACCGGTCTGGAGCGCGAGGGCCGCCCGCTGCCGGACCTGGTGGTCGCCGACCACGGCTGGGCCGGTTACGCCGCCCAGCACGGCGTGGACTCCGTCGGCTACGCGGACTGCAACGACCCGGCCCTCTTCCTCGCCGAGTCCGAGGGCACCCTCCAGGTGGCGGTGCCGCTGGACGACCACGTGGTCAGCCCGCGCTACTACGACCCGATGACGGCGTACCTGCTGACGGAGGCGGGGCTGAAGTAGCCACCCCGCACCCCGCATCCCGCCGCCCCGCCCGCCCCGCTAGGGCCAGGGGTTGAGTCCCTCCGAGCGGCGCTGCGCGAAACCCGGCGTCGGGTCCAGGTAGACCCGGCGCACGATCGGGAACTCCTCGCGCAGCCGCTGCTCGGCCCGCTCGCAGGCCCACTCGATCTGCGCCGCCGTCGACACGTCCCGGAAGTCGACCTTGGCGGCGACCAGCGCCTCGCTCGGCCCCTGCACGAGGGTGGTCAGCTCCAGTACGGCCTCGATGTGCTCGACAGCCACCAGCTCCGCCCGGATCCGGTCCCGCACGGAGCGCGACAGGGGGCGGCCGACGAGGAACTCGACGTTGGAGCGGCCCAGCACCCAGGCGACGTACAGGAGCAGCGCGCCGATGCACAGCGAGGCGACGGCGTCCCAGACGCCGGAGCCGGTGAGCTGCCCGCCGAGCAGCCCGCCCGCGGCGAGCAGCAGGCCGCGGCCAGCGCGAGAGTCCTCCAAGATATGGGCGCTTAACTCGATCGTGTGATCGTCCTCCCGCCGCCTTGCGGTGGCGAGGGGCAAACGGGTTAGCGTGATGATGCGATCTGGACAGTCGGCCTCGGTGCCAGTGCGTGGGGCCCTTGTTCCACCAGAGTGATGGTTCCAGGCCTCCCCGCCACCTCTGGCCGTGGCTGACTGGCCGGGTCTGCAAGGGAGCTGGCCTCCTGAGTTCGGACCGTGCACGGGATGCGCGTAGCCGCCTCGGGGTTGAGAACGCCGGGGACCAGTGCGCCCAAGACCGTTCGGGGCGTGCCAGTGTGTGGGCTTGGTCCCGCACACCGTTCAGGAACGGTGTGGATGCCGTCGTAGTGGACGGCTCAGCCTGCCGGAGGCAACAACAACCGGCGACGCCCGGCCAGGGCGAAGGCGGCGACGAGCACCGTGAAGGTGCTGTCGCCGCCGCCGTTCCTCGTGCCCGCTCCCGCTGCCGTGTCCGCCATGCCCCTCAGTGTTCCCGAGGGACGCGGACCACGCCTTCCTGGACGACGGAGACGGCGAGCCGCCCGTCCTGGGTGTGGATGCGGGCCTGGCCCAGGCCCCGGCCGCCGGACGCGGACGGCGACTGCTGGTCGTACAGCAGCCATTCGTCGGCGCGGAAGGGCCGGTGGAACCACATGGCGTGGTCCAGCGAGGCGCCGACGACGTCGCCGACGGCCCAGCCGCCCCGGCCGTGCGCGAGCAGGACCGAGTCGAGGAGGGTCATGTCGGAGACGTAGGTGGCGAGGACGACGTGCAGCAGGGGGTCGTCCGCGAGTTTGCCGTTGGTGCGGAACCACACCTGGGAGTGCGGCTCGCGCGGGGTGCCGAAGTCGCCGAAGGGCGGGTCGTCGACGTAGCGCAGGTCGACGGCGGCGCGGGCTTCCAGGAAGCGCTCCACCGTCTCGGCGGGCAGGTGCGGGTAGCCGCGCAGCCGCTCCTCGCCGGTGGGGAGGGTCGCCGGGTCCGGTGCGGGCGGCATCGGGGCCTGGTGGTCCAGGCCCTCCTCGTACGTCTGGAAGGACGCCGACAGGGTGAAGATCGGCTTGCCGTGCTGGACGGCGACGACGCGGCGGGTGGTGAAGGAGCGGCCGTCGCGCAGCCGGTCGACGTTGTAGACGATGGGGGCGCCGGGGTCGCCGGGGCGCAGGAAGTACGCGTGCAGGGAGTGCGCGTGCCGGTCCGCGGGGACCGTGCGGCCGGCGGCGACCATGGCCTGGGCCGCCACCTGCCCGCCGAAGACCCGGGGGACGACGGCGGACCGGGAGTGGCCGCGGTAGATGTCCTCCTCGATCCGCTCCAGGTCGAGCAGGTCGAGGAGGGACTGGAGTGCTTCGCTCATGCCCCGGGGGTCACAGGCCCATGTTCTTCGCGATGATCGACTTCATGATCTCGCTGGTGCCGCCGTAGATGCGGTTGACGCGGTTGTCCGCGTACAGGCGGGCGATCGGGTACTCGTTCATGTAGCCGTAGCCGCCGTGCAGCTGGAGGCAGCGGTCGATGACGCGGTGGGCGACCTCGGTGCAGAACAGCTTGGCGCTCGCGGCCTCGGCGGGGGTCAGCTCGCCGGCGTCCAGGGCCTCGGTCGCGCGGTCGACGACGGCCTCGGCGGCGTCCACCTCGGCCTGGCAGGCGGCCAGCTCGAACTTGGTGTTCTGGAAGTGGGCGACGGGCTTGCCGAAGACGGTGCGGTCCTGCACGTACTGCTTGGCGAACCGGACTGCGGCCTTGGCCTGGGCGTAGGCGCCGAAGGCGATGCCCCAGCGCTCGGAGGCCAGGTTGTGGCCGAGGTAGGAGAAGCCCTTGTTCTCCTCGCCGAGCAGGTCCTCGACGGGGACCTTGACGTCGACGAAGGCCAGCTCGGCGGTGTCGGAGGTGCGCAGGCCCAGCTTGTCCAGCTTGCGGCCGACCGAGTAGCCCTCGGACTTGGTGTCCACGGCGAACAGGGAGATGCCGTGGCGGCGGTCCTCGGCCGTGGGGGCGTCGGTGCGGGCGCAGACGATGACCTTGTCGGCGTGCACGCCGCCGGTGATGAAGGTCTTGGCGCCGTTGAGGACGTAGTGGGTGCCGTCCTCGGAGAGCTTGGCGGTGGACTTCATGCCCGCGAGGTCGGAGCCGGTGCCGGGCTCCGTCATCGCGATGGCCCACATCTCCTCGCCGGTGACGAACTTCGGCAGGTAGCGCTTCTTCTGCTCGTCGGTGGCGAGCATGTTGATGTAGGGCAGGGCGAGCAGCACGTGGACGCCGGAGCCGCCGAACTGGACGCCCGCGCGGGCGGTCTCCTCGTAGAGGACGGCCTCGAACTTGTGGCTGTCCATGCCGGCGCCGCCGAACTCCTCGGGCACGTTGATGCCGAAGATGCCCAGCTCGCCGAGCTTGTAGTAGAACTCGCGCGGCGCCTGGCCCGCGGCGAACCAGTCGTCGTAGACGGGGACGACCTCGGCCTCGATGAAGGCGCGGAGGGTCTCCCGGAACGCCTCGTGGTCCTCGTTGAACACCGTACGGCGCACCGCGCCACCTCCAGGGTACGAATATCTAAGCGCTTGCTCAGACTCAACGGTACCGGCGAGTAGCCAGAGGCGTCCAGACCGGGACGCGGGTAACCCTCGTCACTCCGTGACACGGGGGCACCTCGCGGGGCGCGGCCGGCCGCCGCTGCCGCCCGGGGCTCCGCCCCGGACCCCGGGGCCTATGCCCACCCACCACCCGACTCGGTCGGCCGAGAGGCGAGGGAGCGGCGTCCGACGCCTGCCCGCGGAGCGGACGGGCCGCACCCCGCTAGCCCTCCCCCACCGCCCCGAACGCCCCCCGCGCCATCCGGTGCAGCAGGGACGCCGTCACCGCGCGGCCGGGCAGGGAGCCGGGGCGGCCCAGGTGGGGGGTGGAGTTCAGGAGGCCGAAGACCGAGTGGACCGCGGAGCGGGCGGCGGGTTCGGCGAGGGCCGGGTAGACCTCCCGGAGCACCCCGACCCACAGCTCGACGTACTGCCGCTGCAACTGCCGCACCATCTTGCGGTCGGCGTCCCGGAGGCGGTCCAGCTCGCGGTCGTGCAGGGTGATGAGCGGGCGGTCGTCGAGCGCGAAGTCGATGTGCCCCTCGATGAGCGAGTCGAGGACCGCCTCGGAGCCGGCCGCCCCGTCCTCCGCCAGCCGCCGCTTGGCCCCGGTCAGCAGCGAGTCGCTGATCCCGACCAGCAGCTCGGCGAGCATCGCGTCCTTGCCGGGGAAGTGCCGGTAGAGACCGGGGCCGCTGATGCCGACCGCGGCGCCTATCTCGTCGACGCCCACCCCGTGGAAGCCGCGCTCGGCGAAGAGCCGGGCGGCCTCCTTCAGGATCTGCTCGCGGCGGGTGGGGGCGTCGGTTCTGGTGGCCATGAAGTCGATTCTAGACAGGGGGGTTAGCGGTCGTTAACCTGAAGGAAATGCGTTAACGCTCATTAACCGATCGACCGATCGACCATCGGGTGAGGGGACCGCAGGATGCACGAGGCACCGGAGCTGACGACGGCGGCGGATCCCGCCTCGGAGGCCTTTCGGGCCAACGAGGAGGCGCACGCCGCCCTCGTTCAGGAACTGCGCGCCAAGCTCGCGGCGGCCCGGCTGGGCGGCGGCGAGCGGGCGCGGGCCCGGCACACCGCGCGCGGCAAGCTGCTGCCGCGCGACCGCGTGGACACGCTGCTCGATCCGGGCTCGCCGTTCCTGGAGCTGGCCCCGCTCGCCGCGGACGGGCTCTACGACGGGGCGGCCCCGGCGGCCGGCGTGATCGCCGGGATCGGCCGGGTCAGCGGCCGGGAGTGCGTGATCGTCGCGAACGACGCCACCGTCAAGGGCGGCACGTACTACCCGATGACCGTGAAGAAGCACCTGCGGGCGCAGGAGGTGGCGCTGGAGAACCGGCTGCCGTGCCTGTACCTCGTCGACTCGGGAGGCGCCTTCCTGCCGATGCAGGACGAGGTCTTCCCGGACCGCGAGCACTTCGGGCGGATCTTCTACAACCAGGCCCGGATGTCCGGCGCGGGCATCCCGCAGATCGCCGCCGTCCTCGGCTCCTGCACGGCGGGCGGCGCGTACGTCCCGGCGATGAGCGACGAGGCGGTGATCGTCCGCAATCAGGGCACGATCTTCCTGGGCGGCCCGCCGCTGGTGAAGGCGGCCACCGGCGAGGTGGTCACGGCGGAGGAGCTGGGCGGCGGCGAGGTCCACTCCCGCGTGTCCGGCGTGACCGACCACCTCGCCGAGGACGACCCGCACGCCCTGCGCATCGTGCGGCAGATCGTCTCCACCCTGCCGGAGCGCGGCACCCTGCCCTGGGGCGTTCAGGCGGCCGTCGAGCCGAAGATCGACCCGCGGCAGCTGTACGGCGCGGTGCCGGTCGACTCCCGCACCCCCTACGACGTCCGCGAGGTCATCGCGCGCGTGGTCGACGGCTCCCGCTTCGCCGAGTTCAAGTCCGAGTACGGGCAGACCCTGGTCACCGGCTTCGCCCGGATCCACGGCCACCCGGTCGGCATCGTCGCCAACAACGGCATCCTGTTCTCCGAGTCGGCCCAGAAGGGCGCCCACTTCATCGAGCTGTGCGACCAGCGCGGCATCCCGCTGGTGTTCCTGCAGAACATCTCCGGGTTCATGGTGGGCCGGGACTACGAGGCCGGTGGCATCGCCAAGCACGGCGCCAAGATGGTGACGGCGGTGGCGTGCACGCGCGTGCCGAAGCTGACGGTCGTGGTCGGCGGGTCGTACGGCGCGGGGAACTACTCGATGTGCGGGCGGGCGTATTCGCCGCGCTTCCTGTGGATGTGGCCCAACGCCAAGATCTCCGTGATGGGCGGCGAGCAGGCCGCGTCCGTGCTGGCCACGGTCAAGCGGGACCAGTTGGAGGGGCGCGGCGAACAGTGGCCGGCCGAGGAGGAGGAGTCCTTCAAGGCACCGGTCCGCGCCCAGTACGAGCGCCAGGGCAACGCCTACTACGCGACCGCCCGCCTGTGGGACGACGGCGTCATCGAGCCCGCCGACACCCGGCAGGTGCTGGGCCTGGCCCTGACCGCGTGTGCCAACGCGCCGCTGGGCGAGCCCCAGTTCGGCGTCTTCCGGATGTGAGGAGGGGACCCATGGACAACACGAAGGACACGCCGCGCATGTTCGACACCGTGCTCGTCGCCAACCGCGGCGAGATCGCCGTCCGCGTCATCCGGACGCTGCGCTCGATGGGCGTGCGCTCGGTGGCGGTCTTCTCCGACGCCGACGCGGACGCACGGCACGTGCGGGAGGCCGACGACGCGGTACGCATCGGCCCGGCGCCCGCGACGGAGAGCTATCTGTCCGTCGAGCGGCTGCTGGCGGCGGCGGCCCGGACGGGGGCGCAGGCCGTCCACCCGGGGTACGGCTTCCTCGCCGAGAACGCGGGTTTCGCGCG
Source organism: Streptomyces sp. NPDC059906 (assembly GCF_042730645.1). Taxonomy (NCBI): domain Bacteria; kingdom Bacillati; phylum Actinomycetota; class Actinomycetes; order Kitasatosporales; family Streptomycetaceae; genus Streptomyces; species Streptomyces sp. NPDC059906. The sequence goes on along the minus strand of NZ_JBHWKU010000002.1, from coordinate 331,202 downwards.
GGCCTGCGAGGAGGCGGGGCTGGTCTTCATCGGACCGTCCGCCGACGCGATCGCCCTGATGGGCGACAAGATCCGGGCCAAGGAGACGGTGCAGGCGGCCGGGGTGCCGGTCGTCCCCGGCTCCAGCGGCAGCGGGCTCACCGACGGGCAGTTGGCCGAGGCGGCGCGCGAGATCGGCACCCCGGTGCTGCTCAAGCCGTCGGCGGGCGGTGGCGGCAAGGGCATGCGGCTGGTGCGGGACGCGGCGGTGCTGGCCGACGAGATCGCCGCCGCGCGCCGCGAGGCCCGCGCCTCCTTCGGCGACGACACGCTGCTGGTGGAGCGGTGGATCGACCGCCCCCGGCACATCGAGATCCAGGTGCTGGCCGACGGCCACGGGAACGTGGTGCACCTGGGCGAGCGCGAGTGCTCGCTCCAGCGGCGCCACCAGAAGGTGATCGAGGAGGCGCCCAGCGTCCTGCTGGACGAGGCGACCCGGGCGGCGATGGGCGAGGCGGCCGTGCAGGCGGCCCGCTCCTGCGGCTACCGGGGCGCGGGCACGGTGGAGTTCATCGTGCCCGGGAGCGACCCCTCCCAGTACTACTTCATGGAGATGAACACCCGTCTCCAGGTCGAGCACCCGGTGACCGAGCTGGTGACCGGCCTGGACCTGGTGGAGTGGCAGCTGCGGGTGGCGGCGGGCGAGCCGCTCGGGTTCGGGCAGGAGGACGTACGGCTGACCGGGCACGCGATCGAGGCCCGGCTGTGCGCGGAAGACCCCGCACGCGGCTTCCTGCCCTCCGGCGGCACGGTGCTGCGGCTGCGCGAGCCCGAGGGCGACGGCGTGCGCACCGACTCCGGGCTCAGCGAGGGCACCGAGGTCGGCAGCCTGTACGACCCGATGCTGTCCAAGGTGATCGCGTACGGCCCCGACCGGGAGACCGCGCTGCGCAGGCTCCGGGCGGCGCTGGCCGGGACGGTCACCCTGGGCGTGCAGACCAACGCCGGGTTCCTGCGGCGGCTGCTCGCGCACCCGGCGGTGGTGGCGGGCGAGCTGGACACGGGGCTGGTGGAGCGCGAGGTCGACGGCCTGGTCGCCACCGGCGTACCGGAGACGGTGTACGAGGCGGCGGCGGCCGTAGGGCTGGAGGCGCTGCGCCCGCGCGGCGGGGGCTGGACGGACCCGTTCTCGGTGCCCAGCGGCTGGCGCACCGGGGGCGAGCCGAAGCCGGTCGCTTTCCCGCTGCGCGCGCCGGGACTTGAACCCGTCACTCACACCCCGCGCGGTACCCACACCGTCACCGACGACCGCGTCTCCGTCACCCTCGACGGCGTCCGGCACACCTTCCACCGCGCCGCCGACTGGCTGGGCCGCGACGGCGACGCCTGGCAGGTGCGCGACCACGACCCGGTCGCCGCCTCCCTCGACCGGGCCGCCCACGCGGGCGCCGACTCGCTGACCGCGCCGATGCCGGGCACGGTGACGGTGGTGAAGGTCGCCGTCGGCGACGAGGTGGGTGCCGGGCAGAGCCTGCTGGTGGTGGAGGCGATGAAGATGGAACACGTCATCTCCGCCCCGCACGCGGGCACCGTCGCCGAGCTGGACGTGGCGCCGGGCACGACCGTCGCCATGGACCAGGTACTCGCGGTCATCACACCCGCCGACGACGCGGACGCGAAGGAGGAGACGGCGTGAACACCCCGGAACTGGGCCTGCCCATGACCGTACCGGCCGAGGGCCTGCCCGCCCGCGTCCGTATCCACGAGGTCGGCGCGCGCGACGGGCTGCAGAACGAGAAGGCGACCGTGCCGACGGCCGTCAAGGCGGAGTTCATCCGCCGGCTGGCCGGCACGGGCCTGACCACGATCGAGGCGACGAGCTTCGTCCACCCCAAGTGGGTCCCCCAGCTGGCGGACGCGGAGGAGCTGTACCCGGCGGTGTCGGACCTGCCCGTCGAGCTGCCGGTGCTGGTGCCCAACGAAAGGGGCCTGGACCGGGCCCTCGCGCTCGGCGCACGCGGCGTCGCGGTCTTCGCCAGCGCCACGGAGTCCTTCGCCAAGGCCAACCTCAACCGCACGGTGGACGAGGCGCTGGCCATGTTCGAGCCGGTGGTGGCCCGGGCGAAGGCGCAGGGCGACGAAGTCCGCGTACGGGGCTACCTCTCGATGTGCTTCGGCGACCCGTGGGAGGGCCCGGTCGCCGTCCCCCGGGTCGTGCGGGTCTGCCGGGCCCTGCTGGACATGGGCTGCGACGAGCTGAGCCTCGGCGACACCATCGGGGTGGCGACCCCGGGCCATGTGACGGCCCTGCTCACCGCGCTGACCGAGGCGGGCGTGCCGGTCTCCGCGCTGGGCGTGCACTTCCACGACACCTACGGCCAGGCCCTGGCCAACACGCTGGCCGCGCTCCAGCGGGGCGTCAGCACGGTCGACGCCTCCGCCGGCGGGCTCGGCGGCTGCCCCTTCGCGAAGTCCGCCACCGGCAACCTCGCCACCGAAGACCTGGTGTGGATGCTGCGGGGTCTCGGCATCGACACCGGGGTCGATCTCGGCCGTCTCGTCGCCACAAGCGTCTGGATGGCCGCGCACCTGGGGCGGCCCAGCCCGTCCCGCACCGTTCGAGCCCTCTCCCACCAGGAGTCGTGAACACCATGGACCACAAACTCTCCCCCGAACTGGAAGAACTGCGCCGTACGGTCGAACAGTTCGCGCACGACGTGGTGGCGCCGAAGATCGGCGACTTCTACGAGCGGCACGAGTTCCCGTACGAGATCGTCCGCGAGATGGGCCGCATGGGCCTGTTCGGGCTGCCGTTCCCGGAGGAGTACGGCGGCATGGGCGGCGACTACTTCGCCCTGGGCGTGGCCCTGGAGGAGCTGGCCCGGGTCGACTCGTCGGTGGCGATCACGCTGGAGGCGGGCGTCTCGCTGGGCGCGATGCCGATCCATCTCTTCGGCACCGAGGAGCAGAAGCGCGAGTGGCTGCCCCGGCTGTGCTCGGGCGAGATCCTGGGCGCGTTCGGCCTCACCGAGCCGGACGGCGGCAGCGACGCGGGCGCGACCCGTACGACGGCCCGCCTGGACGAGGCGACGAACGAATGGGTCATCAACGGCACCAAGTGCTTCATCACCAACTCCGGCACGGACATCACGGGCCTGGTGACGGTCACGGCGGTGACCGGCCGCAAGCCGGACGGCCGCCCGCTGATCTCGTCGATCATCGTCCCGTCGGGCACCCCCGGCTTCACGGTGGCCGCCCCGTACTCGAAGGTCGGCTGGAACGCCTCGGACACCCGTGAGCTGTCCTTCGCCGACGTCCGGGTCCCGGCGGCGAACCTGCTGGGCGAGCTGGGGCGCGGCTACGCGCAGTTCCTGCGCATCCTGGACGAGGGCCGGGTGGCGATCGCCGCGCTGGGCACGGGGCTCGCGCAGGGCTGCGTGGACGAGTCGGTCGCCTACGCGAAGGAACGTCACGCCTTCGGCAGGCCCATCGGCGCCAACCAGGCCATCCAGTTCAAGATCGCCGACATGGAGATGAAGGCCCACACGGCCCGGCTCGCCTGGCGGGACGCGGCCTCGCGGCTGGTGGCGGGCGAGCCGTTCAAGAAGGAGGCGGCGCTGGCGAAGCTGTACTCGTCGACGGTCGCGGTGGACAACGCCCGGGACGCCACCCAGGTCCACGGCGGCTACGGTTTCATGAACGAGTACCCGGTGGCCCGCATGTGGCGGGACGCGAAGATCCTGGAGATCGGCGAGGGCACCAGCGAGGTCCAGCGGATGCTGATCGCACGGGAGTTGGGGCTGGTGGGCTGAGGCTCCCAGGCGCCGGGGGTGGGTGCCGCTCCGACCCCACCCCTGGACAAGATCTGAGGTTAGGCTAACCTACCTTCGAATTGTCCCGCAGGGCGCGACGCTCCGCACCGTTCGAAGGCAGCCACCACCATGTCCAACGCCAGCGCTACCCACCCGACCCGCCGCGGAATCCTCGCCGCCGGCGGCGCCCTCGGCCTCGGCGCCGTGCTCGCGGCCTGCGGCGACGACGACGGCAAGAGCGGTGGGGCGGGCGACGGGTCGGGCGGCGCCGCCAAGTCCGGCCCCTGGTCCTTCAAGGACGACCGCGGCACGACCGTGAAGCTGGACAAGGTGCCGGCGAACATCGTCGCCTTCACGGGTGTCGCCGCCGCCCTCTTCGACTACGGCGTCGAGGTCAAGGGCGTCTTCGGCCCGACCACCACCAAGGACGGCAAGCCCGACGTGCAGGCCGGCGACCTGGACGTGGACAAGGTCACCGTGCTCGGCAACGAGTGGGGCAAGCTCAACGTCGAGAAGTACGCCTCCCTCGCCCCCGAGGTGCTCATCACCACGACGTTCGACACCGCGGGCACCCTGTGGTCCGTCCCGGAGGAGTCCAAGGACAAGATCGCCAAGCTCGCCCCGAGCGTCGCGATCTCGGTCTTCGACCGCCAGCTCACCCAGCCGCTCCAGCGCATGTGGGAGTTGGCCGAGTCGCTCGGCGCGGACATGAAGGCCAAGAAGGCCACCGACGCCAAGGCCGCCTTCGACAAGGCCGCCGCCCGGCTGCGCGCCGCCGCCAAGGCCAGGCCGGAGATCAGGGTGCTGGCCGGTTCCGCGAGCCCCGACCTGTTCTACGTCTCCGGCACCAACCTCTCGGTGGACCTGGAGTACTTCAAGGCCCTCGGCGTGAACTTCGTCGAGCCCTCCGAGGACGCCAAGAAGGCGACCGGCGGCTGGTTCGAGTCCCTGAGCTGGGAGAACGTCGACAAGTACCCGGCCGACGTCATCATCATGGACGACCGCGCCTCGACCATCCAGCCCGCGGACATCACCGAGGGCACCTGGAAGCAGCTCCCCGCGGTCAAGGCCGGACAGGTCATCGCCCGCTCCCCCGAGCCGATCCTGTCCTACGACAAGTGCACGCCCCTGCTGGACAACCTGGCCGAGGCGATCGAGAACGCCAAGAAGGTCGGCTGACCCGCCCCCCTCCCCCGGAGCCCCTCATGACGACGGCCGTGGCCGCCCCGTTCCGTTTCTTCGCCCTCCAGGTCGTACGGACGAGCCGGTTAGGGGGTGTCGATTGGATCAGGCCGGCCCCGGGCGACGGTGCCTTGTTGCCGACCCGAGCGGGGTCTGGTGCGTGCAGCTGCAAGGCGGAGGAGGGCGACAGGGCGGAGCCCTGGCAACCGACGACAACGCCGCAGATGTGCGTGCCAGGCCCCGCGACCCCGGCAGGATCCAATCGGCACCCCCTAAGTCCGTCTCTGGCCCGGGTCACCTTCGCCGGGACCGACCTGCGCGCCTTCCGCTCCGACGGCCTCGACCAGTCGCTGTCGCTGTTCCTGCCGCACCCGGGGCAGGCGGAGCCCGCGGTCCCCGTCGAGCTGGGCGAGGGCTGGTGGCAGGGCTGGCGGGAACTGCCGGACGACGTGCGGGCGGTGATGCGCTCGTACACGCTGCGGGCGCTGCGCCGCGACGACGACGGGCACACCGCCGAGATCGACGTCGACTTCGTCCTGCACGGCCTCGAACCGGACTCGGCGCTCCAGGCAGGCCCCGCCGCCCGCTGGGCCGCCGACGCCGTCCCCGGCGACCGTGTGCTGCTGCTCGGTCCGGCGGTCGCCGACAACCGGGCGATCCGCTTCCGGCCGCCCCGGGGACACCGACCTGGTGTTGAATCCTCCCCCAGCTGAAGCAGGGGGATTCCTGGCTCAGGAAGCCCCACCGGTCATCGACCGGCAAGGTCTCACTCCCTCAACACCAGCCGGGTTGAAACCAGCCCGGGATCTTCGATCAAGCTTGGTGGTGCAAGTGCGCGCTTGGTTCTCGCAACGCAGGATGCTGTCTTGGTTCTCGACCAGCGGGGACGATTCTACAAGCTGTCGACAGCGGATGAGTACGGTCTTTCGCCCTGGGGGGCAAAACCCCGCTCTCTGCCCTCTCCGCAGGGGTCCGATTCCTCCCCCGCCCGAAGGCAACGGTGCCGCCGTCCCCGGGGCCTGACGGAGGAACAACTCCGCGAGCAGGGCTGAGGACCGCCCCCCGCCACCGCACCCCGCCCCACCCGGCCGCACGGACGGGGCGTGCGTGACAGCGGTCACCCACAGGCACGCGTTTGATCGACTCAACTTAGGTTAGGCTCACCTAAGTCGAAGCGAGGGCTCCGGCCCTCCCCCACCCCTCTCGGACCGTCCCCACCGGAGGACCCCCACATGCGCTCGCACCTGCTCAACGACGCCACCGCGGAGCAGTACCGCCACTCCGTGACCCAAGGAGTCGAGCGGGTGGCCGCCAAACTCGCCGCCACCGACCGTCCGTTCACCGGCGTCACGGTCGACGCCCTCTCCCCCCGCATCGACCGGATCGACCTCGACGAGCCGCTGCACGACACGGCCGCGGTACTCGACGAGCTGGAGGACGTCTACCTCCGCGACGCCGTCTACTTCCACCACCCCCGCTACCTCGCCCACCTCAACTGCCCGGTGGTCATACCGGCGCTGCTCGGTGAGGCGGTCCTGTCCGCCGTCAACTCCTCCCTGGACACCTGGGACCAGTCGGCCGGCGGCACGCTCATCGAGCGGAAGCTGATCGACTGGACCTGCGCCCGGATCGGCCTCGGCCCGGCGGCCGACGGCGTGTTCACCTCCGGCGGCACCCAGTCCAACCTCCAGGCGCTGCTCCTCGCCCGCGAGGAGGCGAAGGCCGAGGACTTCGCCGACCTGCGGATCTTCGCCTCCGAGGCCAGCCACTTCAGCGTCAAGAAGTCCGCGAAACTGCTCGGCCTCGGCCCCGACGCCGTCGTGTCGGTCCCGGTCGACCGCGACAAGCGGATGCAGACCGTCGCCCTCGCCCGTGAGCTGGAGCGCTGCGCGCGGGACGGCCGGGTCCCCATGGCCGTCGTCGCCACCGGCGGCACCACCGACTTCGGCTCGATCGACCCGCTGCCGGAGATCGCCGGGCTGTGCGAGCAGTACGGCGTGTGGCTGCACGTCGACGCGGCCTACGGCTGCGGGCTGCTCGCCTCCCTGAAGTACCGGGACCGCATCGACGGCATCGAGCGGGCCGACTCGGTCACCGTGGACTACCACAAGTCCTTCTTCCAGCCGGTCAGTTCCTCGGCCGTGCTGGTCCGGGACGCGGCCACCCTGCGCCACGCCACCTACCACGCGGAGTACCTCAACCCGCGCCGCATGGTGCAGGAACGTATCCCCAACCAGGTGGACAAGTCCCTCCAGACCACCCGCCGCTTCGACGCGCTCAAGCTGTGGATGACGCTGCGCGTGATGGGCGCCGACGGCATCGGCGAACTCTTCGACGAGGTGTGCGACCTGGCCGCCGAGGGCTGGAAACTGCTCGCCGCCGACCCGCGCTTCGACGTCGTGGTCCAGCCGTCGCTGTCCACGCTGGTCTTCCGCCACATCCCGGCGGACGTCACCGACCCCGCCGAGATCGACCGCGCCAACCTCTACGCCCGCAAGGCCCTGTTCGCGTCCGGCGACGCCGTGGTCGCGGGCACCAAGGTCGCCGGTCGCCACTACCTGAAGTTCACCCTGCTCAACCCCGAGACGACCCCGGCCGACATCGCCGCCGTCCTCGACCTGATCGCCGGCCACGCCGAGCAGTACCTGGGAGACTCCCTTGACCGCGCTTCCTGAAGCCAGCGCCCCGTACGACTTCGTGGGCATCGGCCTCGGCCCCTTCAACCTCGGCCTCGCCTGCCTCACCGAGCCGATCGCCGGGCTGAACGGCGTCTTCCTGGAGTCCAAGCCGGACTTCGAGTGGCACGCCGGGATGTTCCTGGACGGCGCCCACCTCCAGACCCCGTTCATGTCGGACCTGGTGACGCTCGCCGACCCGACCTCGCCATACTCCTTCCTGAACTACCTGAAGGAGAAGGGCCGCCTCTACTCGTTCTACATCCGGGAGAACTTCTACCCGCTGCGCGTCGAGTACGACGACTACTGCCGCTGGGCCGCGAACAAACTGGGCAGCGTCCGCTTCTCCACCACGGTCACCGAGGTCACGTACGACGAGCGCGAGGAGCTGTACGCCGTCGCCACCACCTCCGGCGACACCTACCGCGCCCGCCGCCTCGTCCTCGGCACCGGCACCCCGCCGCACATCCCGGACGCCTGCCGGGGCCTGGCCGGCGACTTCCTCCACAACTCCCGGTACGTGCAGCACCGGGCGGAGCTGGTGAAGAAGAAGTCGATCACACTGGTCGGCAGCGGCCAGTCCGCCGCCGAGATCTACCAGGACCTGCTGAGCGAGATCGACGTCCACGGCTACCGGCTGAACTGGGTGACCCGCTCCCCGCGCTTCTTCCCGCTCGAATACACCAAGCTCACCCTGGAGATGACCTCCCCGGAGTACGTGGACTACTACCGCGCGCTGCCCGAGGACACCCGCTACCGCCTCACGGCTGAGCAGAAGGGCCTGTTCAAGGGCATCGACGGCGACCTGATCGACGAGATCTTCGACCTGCTCTACCAGAAACGGCTCGGCGGCCCCGTCCCCACCCGCCTGCTCACCAACTCGGCACTGACCGGCGCCCGGTACACGGACGGCACGTACACGCTCGGGTTCCGCCAGGAGGAGCAGGGCACGGACTTCGAGATCGAGACCGAGGGCCTGGTCCTCGCCACCGGCTACCGCTACACCGAGCCGGAGTTCCTCAAGCCCGTCCGGGACCGCCTGCGCTACGACTCCCGCGGCAACTTCGACATCGGCCGCAACTACGCCGTCGACGTCACGGGAAGCGGTGTGTTCCTGCAGAACGCGGGGGTCCACGCGCACAGCGTCACCAGCCCCGACCTGGGCATGGGCGCCTACCGCAACAGCTGCATCGTCCGGGAGCTGCTCGGCCGCGAGTACTACCCGGTCGAGAAGACGATCGCGTTCCAGGAGTTCGCCGTATGAGCCGCACGAGCACCACCACCGCCACCGCCGTCGGGGCGCTGACCCTGCGCCCCGTCGACCCGCTGACCGACGCCGAGCTGCTGCACGGCTGGCTCACCCACCCCAAGTCCGCGTTCTGGATGATGCAGGATGCCGGGCTGGTGGACGTCGAGCGGGCCTACATGGGACTGGCCGCCGACGAGCACCAGCAGGCCCACCTCGGCCTGCACGACGGGGTCCCGGCCTTCCTGATGGAGCGCTACGACCCCGCCCACCGCGAGCTGGTCGGGCTGTACGAGCCCGAGCCGGGCGACGTCGGCATGCACTTCCTGGTCGCGCCGACCGACCGGCCCGTGCACGGCTTCACCCGCGCCGTGATCACCACCGTGATGACCGAGCTGTTCGCCGACCCGGCGACCCGTCGGGTCGTCGTCGAACCGGACGTCGCCAACACCGCCGTCCACGCCCTGAACGCAGCCGTCGGATTCGTGCCCGAGCGCGAGATCCAGAAGCCGGAGAAGAAGGCCTTGCTGAGCTTCTGCACCCGCGAGCAGTTCGCGAAGGCGGTGTCCGCATGACCCTCGCCGACGCCGTCGCCCACCTGAGCCCCGAACGCTGGGAGCGGGCCAACCGCCTCCTGATCCGCAAGGCGCTGGCCGAGTTCGCCCACGAGCGGCTGCTGACCCCCGAGCGGGAGCCGGACGAGGGGGCCGGCCGGGCGTACGCGGTCCGCAGCGACGACGGCCAGACCGTCTACCGCTTCAGCGCCACCGTCCGCGCCCTGGACCACTGGCAGGTGGACGCCGCCTCCGTCACCCGCCACCGCGACGGTGCGGAACTCCCGCTCGCCGCGCTGGACTTCTTCGTCGAGCTGAAGCAGACCCTGGGTCTGAGCGACGAGATCCTGCCCGTGTACCTGGAGGAGATCTCCTCCACCCTGTCCGGCACCTGCTACAAGCTGACCAAGCCGCAGGTCACCTCCGCCGAGCTGGCCCGCGGCGGGGACTTCCAGGCCGTCGAGACGGGCATGACCGAGGGCCACCCCTGCTTCGTCGCCAACAACGGCCGGCTGGGCTTCGGCGTCCACGAGTACCTGTCGTACGCCCCCGAGACCGCGAGCCCGGTGCGCCTGGTGTGGCTGGCGGCGCACCGTTCGCGGGCGGCGTTCACGGCGGGCGTGGGCATCGAGTACGAGTCCTTCGTACGGGACGAGCTGGGCGAGGGGACCGTCGACCGCTTCCACGGTGTCCTGCGCGGGCGCGGCCTGGACCCGGCCGACTACCTCCTGATCCCGGTGCACCCCTGGCAGTGGTGGAACAAGCTCACCGTCACCTTCGCCGCCGAGGTCGCCCGCGGGCACCTGGTGTGCCTGGGCGAGGGCGACGACGAGTACCTGGCCCAGCAGTCCATCCGCACCTTCTTCAACGCCTCGCACCCCGAGAAGCACTATGTGAAGACGGCCCTTTCCGTCCTCAACATGGGCTTCATGCGGGGTCTGTCGGCGGCGTACATGGAGGCCACCCCGGCCATCAACGACTGGCTCGCCCGGCTGATCGAGAGCGACCCGGTGCTGAAGGAGACGGGGCTGAGCATCATCCGGGAGCGGGCGGCCGTCGGCTACCGGCACCTGGAGTACGAGCGGGCCACCGACCGCTACTCGCCGTACCGCAAGATGCTGGCGGCGCTGTGGCGGGAGAGCCCCGTGCCGTCCCTCCAGGAGGGCGAGACCCTCGCCACCATGGCCTCCCTCGTCCACGTCGACCACGAGGGCGCCTCCTTCGCGGGCGCGCTGGTCGAGCGGTCCGGGCTCACGCCCACCGAGTGGCTGCGGCACTACCTGCGGGCCTACTACGTCCCGCTGCTGCACAGCTTCTACGCCTACGACCTGGTGTACATGCCGCACGGCGAGAACGTGATCCTCGTGCTGGCGGACGGGGTGGTGCGGCGGGCGATCTACAAGGACATCGCCGAGGAGATCGCGGTGATGGACCCGGACGCCGTGCTGCCGCCGGAGGTCTCCCGCATCGCGGTGGACGTGCCCGACGACAAGAAGCTCCTGTCCCTCTTCACGGACGTCTTCGACTGCTTCTTCCGCTTCCTGGCCGCGAACCTCGCGGAGGAGGGGATTCTGGAGGAGGACGCCTTCTGGGGGACGGTCGCCGAGGTCACCCGGGAGTACCAGGAGTCGGTGCCGGAGCTGGCCGACAAGTTCGAGCGGTACGACATGTTCGCGCCCGAGTTCGCCCTGTCCTGCCTCAACCGGCTCCAGCTGCGCGACAACCGGCAGATGGTGGACCTCGCCGACCCGTCCGGCGCGCTCCAGCTGATCGGGACCCTGAGGAACCCCCTCGCGGGGCCGTGAACAAGATCAAGGGCTGACCTCGTACTACGAGGTCAGCCCTTGATCATTCAGGGTGAGTGACGGGACTTGAACCCGCGGCATCCTGGACCACAACCAGGTGCTCTACCAGCTGAGCTACACCCACCGAGGCCGGTGCTCGAATCCCGCGTGGCGGGTTTCCCGACCGGCTGAGAAAAAGTGTACAGGGTCCGAAGGGGTGCTCGCGCCCGGCTTTCCGGACGCCGCCGTCCGGCGGGCCCGCGGCTCTAACCGGCGGCTACGACGTGCTTCGCGGCGATCGTCCTGGCCGTGTCGGAGTCGGGGCCGGGCTGCGGGACGAAGACCGCCTCCCGGTAGTAGCGCAGTTCGGCGATGGACTCGCGGATGTCGGCGAGCGCCCGGTGGTTGCCGTTCTTCTCGGGACTGTTGAAGTACGCCCGCGGGTACCAGCGGCGGGCCAGCTCCTTGATCGAGGAGACGTCGACGATCCGGTAGTGGAGGTAGCCCTCCAGCGTCGCCATGTCCCGCAGCAGGAAGCCGCGGTCGGTGCCGACGGAGTTGCCGCACAGGGGGGCCTTGCCGGGCTCCTTCACGTGCTCCCGGACATAGGCCAGGACCTGGGCCTCGGCGTCCGCCAGCGTCGTGCCGCCGTCCAGCTCCGCGAGCAGCCCGGACGCGGTGTGCATCTCCCGCACCACCTCCGGCATGGTCTCCAGGGCCCGCTCCGGCGGGCGGATCACGATGTCGACGCCTTCGCCGAGGATGTTCAGCTCGGAGTCGGTGACGAGGGCGGCAACCTCGATGAGCGCGTCGTCGGACAGCGAGAGGCCGGTCATCTCGCAGTCGATCCACACCATGCGATCGTTCATGCGGGCCACTTTACGGTGGGCGCCTGTTGATCGGGCCCCCGGCGTCGGTGCGGGCGTCACGGGGGCTGCCGCCCCCGAACCCCCGCTTCGGCCCTGAACGGGCCTCGTCCTCAAACGCCGGACGGGCTGGAATGCCCTTGCCCGGCGTCGCACGGGAACACCGGACAGGCCGGGATGCCCTTGCCCGGCGTCGTACGAGAACGCCGGGCGGGCCGGGAACGCCGGACGGGCTGCATGGGCCCGTCCGGCGTTTCGAGGCTCGCGTTGCCTCACCTCACGGTGCGCTGCGCTGTCCCGGCACGCTCGCCGCGCCCGCCGGCATCGGGGACGCCGTGCGGCGGGTCTGGAACGGGACCGCGTTCTCCGGGGCGAGGGCGGCCGGGGGGTCGGACGGGGGCAGCGGGCGGGAGGCGGCCGCGGTGTCCGGGTCCGGCTGGCGCTCGCCCTGGGGGCGGCGCGCCCGGTAGGCCGCCCGGTAGGCGGCCGGGGAGGAGCCCAGCTGGCGGCGGAAGTGGCCGCGCAGGGCCACCGGGGAGCGGAAGCCGCAGCGCCCGGCGACCTCGTCCACCGAGTAGTCCGACGTCTCCAGCAGGCGCTGCGCCTGGAGCACCCGCTGCGTGATCAGCCACTGCAGCGGGGCGCTGCCCGTCAGCGAGCGGAACCGGCGGTCGAAGGTGCGGCGGCTCATGTAGGCGCGCGCGGCCAGCGTCTCCACGTCGAACTGCTCGTGGAGGTGCTCCAGCGCCCAGGCGACGACCTCGGCGAGCGGGTCGGCGCCGATCTCCTCCGGTAAAGACCTGTCGAGGTAGCGCTCCTGGCCGCCGCTGCGGCGCGGGGGGACCACCAGGCGGCGGGCCAGCGCGCCGGCCGCCTCGTTGCCGTGGTCCGTGCGCACGATGTGCAGGCACAGGTCGATCCCGGCCGCGGTGCCGGCGGACGTCAGCACGTCGCCGTCGTCCACGAACAGCTCGCGCGGATCGACGTGCACCGACGGATAGCGCTTGGCCAGCGTCGGCGCGTACATCCAGTGCGTGGTGGCGGGGCGGCCGTCCAGCAGGCCCGCTGCGGCGAGGACGAAGGCGCCCGTGCACAGTCCGACTATGCGCGCCCCCTCCTCGTGCGCCCTGCGCAGCGCGTCGAGTGCCTCCTCCGGCGGCGGCGAGGTGATCGACCGCCAGGCCGGCACGACGACCGTGCCCGCGCGCGAGATCGCCTCCAGCCCCTGCGGCGCGGTGAGTTCCAGGCCCCCCGTGGTCCGCAGCGGGCCGTCCTCGCCGGCGCACACCAGCAGCCGGTAGCGCGGCACTCCGGCGTCCTGGCGGTCGATCCCGAACACCGACAGCGGTATGGAACTCTCGAAGATGGGGCCGCCGCTGAACAGCAGCACCGCGACGATCTCCTTGCGGCGGCGCCCGGACAGCTTCCGGGCCGCGGCTTCCGGCGCGGCGGTGGAGTCGTGGCTCATACTGCTAAGCCCCCCTCGGTGGTCGCGGCGCCCTTCACCCTTCGGGTCTGTCGCTCCAACACGTTTCCCCTCGGTCCTGCACGAGTCCCCCGCCGTAGACGGTCAAGATCGAATCTACTGTGTCCCGCCGCGCCGAGGTGGCCGGTTCGGCACTTGGGACATTGTCGACATGGCAACTTGGCGTGAAGCAGTCGATCACGAAGCGTTGCACTCCCGGGCGCCCCTGGGAAGTGCGCCTTGTGTCAGTGGCCAATCCCCGTAGGGTGCGAGGGGGGCCCGAGACCCTTTCCGTGCAGGTGGAACGGGGGATTGGGGGTGGTGAGGGGCGGGGATGCGCCACCTGCGGAAGTTGGCTGAAAAGAAGCGGAACTGTGCGCGGAAACCGGTCAGTCGACCGGTGCTTTTTCCCCAGCGTGCCGCCCGCCCCTGCGCGCCTGCCGCCCGCGCCCGCACGCCCGCCGCCGGGCCGCGACCCGCTCGGAACGCCGCAGCAGCAGACGGCAGGCGGCGGTGACGGCGGCCAGGCCGAAGGCCGTGCCGGCGGCGCCCGCGAAGGAGGCGCCGTACCAGAGGAGCGCCACCGGGACGAGGAAGCAGCTGAACGCCGCCCAGCGGACCAGATCGGTGACGGCGTCCCGGTCGGGTGTGCCGGACGTCGGGTCGGCGGGACGGTGCGGTCCTGACACGGGTGCTCCCTGGGGTGGCGGCACGGGGATCAACGCCCGTGCGCCGCGTCGGTCACGACGGGACACGACCGGTCACGGACAGTTGAATCCTGTGCAAACCGCCTGTACAGAGCAGCAACCATTGCGTTACGGGCGCCCTCTCGGGCATGCTCCGGTGAATCCCGCGGGGACCCCCCGCGGGATCTGGGCGAAGGAGGCGTGCCGCCGTACCCTTGGGGGTATGGGGTTGGGAAGACCATTCCCGGACACACACCGGACACAGCTCCGCCGCACACTGTTGTCCCCCATAGAGGATAAAAACGCCGAGACAGCCATGGCCGGTCACGAATTCTTCGAACCCGCGGACCGCAAGCGGCCCGTCGCCGAACCTACGGCGGCCGAGCCCCTGGCGGCCGAAGAGCCACGCCAGTCGTGCGACCCAGCCTTCAAGCACGGTGTCGTCGTCGGCTTCGACGGCTCCACGTCCAGCGAGCGCGCCCTCGCCTACGCCATCGGCATGGCCTCCCGGCTGGGCTCCGGCCTGGTCATCGTGCATGTCGCCAACCGGCTGCCCACCACCGTGTGGGCCGGCTGCGAACCTCCGGTCTTCGTCGACGTGCCCGACCACCGCACCGAGGTGCTCGGTCTGGAGCTGGCGTGCGCGGACTACCTCGCCGAGGTGTCCTGGATCCTGGTCGAGCGCGGCGGCGACATCTGCCACGAGCTCGAAGAGGTGGGGCGGGAGTACGAGGCCGACGCCATCGTCGTCGGCTCCAGCCACGGACTGGTCGGCCGCCTCTTCGGCTCCGTCGCGGGCCGCCTCGCCAAGCGCGCGAAGCGGCCCGTGGTGGTCATTCCCTGACCCCGCGGGGCGGGGCTGCTCCAGGGGCCGCTCCAGGGGCTACTCCACCGTCACGGACTTGGCGAGGTTGCGGGGCTTGTCGATGTCCCGGCCCAGCGCCAGCGCCGTGTGGTAGGCGAGGAGCTGGAGCGGGATGCCCATGAGGATCGGGTCCAGCTCGTCCTCGTTCTTCGGGACGACGATGGTGTGGTCGGCCTTCTCCTGCTCCCGGTGGGCGACGGCGAGGATCTGGCCGCTGCGGGCCTTGATCTCCTCCATGGCCGCGCGGTTCTTCTCCAGCAGGTCGTCGTCCGGCACGATCGCGACCGTCGGCAGGGCCGGCTCGATCAGGGCGAGCGGGCCGTGCTTCAGCTCGGAGGCCGGGTAGGCCTCGGCGTGGATGTAGGAGACCTCCTTGAGCTTCAGGGAGGCCTCGCGGGCGACCGGGTAGCCCCGCACGCGGCCGATGAAGAGCATCGAGCGGGCCTCGGCGTACTGCGCGGCCAGCTTCTTGACGTCCTCCTCCTGCTCCAGCATCTCGGAGATCTGCGCGGGCAGCCTGCGCAGCCCCTCGATGATCCGCTTGCCGTCGCGCACGGAGAGGTCGCGGGTGCGGCCCAGGTGCAGGGCGAGCAGCGCGAAGGCGACGCAGGTGTTGGTGAAGCACTTGGTGGACACCACGCACACCTCGGGACCGGCGTGCACGTACATGCCGCCGTCGGCCTCGCGGGCGATCGCCGAACCGACGACGTTGACGATGCCGAGGACGCGGGCGCCCTTGCGCTTGAGCTCCTGCACGGCGGCCAGCACGTCGTAGGTCTCGCCGGACTGGGAGACGGCGATGTACAGGGTGTCGGGGTCGACGACCGCGTTGCGGTAGCGGAACTCGGAGGCCGGCTCGGCGTCCGCGGGGATGCGGGCCAGCTCCTCGATCATCTGGGCGCCGATCTGGCCCGCGTGGTACGAGGTGCCGCAGCCGAGGATCTTCACCCGGCGCACGGCGCGCGCGTCGCGGGCGTCCAGGTTGAGGCCGCCGAGGTGCACGGTGGAGAAGCGGTCGTCGATCCGGCCGCGCAGCACCCGGTCCACGGCCTCGGCCTGCTCGTGGATCTCCTTGTGCATGTAGGTGTCGTGGCCGCCCATGTCGTAGGAGGCGGCCTCCCACTCCACGGTGGTGGGCTCGGAGGTGGTGCGGGTGCCCTCGGTGGTGTAGGTGCGGAAGTCGTCGGCCTTGAGGGTGGCCATCTCGCCGTCGTCGAGCGTGACTATCTGCCGGGTGTGGGTGACCAGCGCGGCGATGTCCGAGGCGACGAACATCTCCTTCTCGCCGATGCCGAGGACGACCGGCGAGCCGTTGCGGGCGACGACGATGCGCTCGGGGAAGTCGGCGTGCATCACGGCGATGCCGTACGTGCCCTCGATCACCCGCAGGGTCTCGCGGACCTTGTCCTCCAGCTTCTCGGCCTCGGAGCGGGCGATGAGGTGGACGAGGACCTCGGTGTCGGTCTCGGAGAGGAACTCGACGCCGTCCGCCTCCAGCTTGCGGCGCAGGTCGGCGGCGTTGTCGATGATGCCGTTGTGGACGACGGCGACCTTGTTGTCGGCCGACATGTGCGGGTGGGCGTTCACGTCGGAGGGGGCGCCGTGGGTGGCCCAGCGGGTGTGGGCGATGCCGGTGGTGCCCTTGAAGCGCGCGGGGACCTTGGCCTCCAGGTCGCGCACCCGGCCCTTGGCCTTGACCATCCTGAGGCCGGTCGCCTTCGGGGAGGTGATGACCACGCCCGCCGAGTCGTACCCGCGGTACTCCAGGCGCTGGAGGCCTTCGAGGAGCAGGGGCGCGACGTCACGCTTGCCGATGTATCCGACGATTCCGCACATGTAGAGGTATCCCTCGTGTCCTTCTCGGCCTGCTCAGCCGTAGACGATGCGGCGCAGCTGACGGAGCGACAGCTCCGGCGGCGCGACCGCGCGGTATTTCAGTTCCGCCTCGATCCGTTCGAAGATCGCCGCGTTCACCAGGCCCTGGGCCTGGAGCTCGCGGTGGCGGCGACGGACGTATTCCTCGGTCGTCTCGTCGAAGTAGGCGAGCACGTCCTGGACCACGCGCAGCGCCTCGCCCCGGCTCAGCGGGGTGGACCGCGTCAGATGATCAACGAGTTCGTCGTGCACCCGGTAGATCCTGGGGTAAGGCAGACGCTTGTGCAAGAATCCTGCCCGATATCGGGCAGGCGTGGGCGTGTCTGTGTGGGTGCTGTGTCTACATCCGCTTCAGAATCGCCTGCTTCGCCAGGGTGAACTCCTCGTCCGTCAGCACTCCGGAGCGGTGCAGTTCGCCCAGCTCGCGCAGCCGGCGCAGCAGCGCGTCGTGGTCGTCCTCGGCGGCCGGTGCGGGTGCGGGCGCGGGCGCCGGTGCGGGGCTCTCCTCGGACGGGCCGGCGTCCTCCAGGGCCGGACGGGCGGCCGGGTGCGGGAGACGGGCCTGCACCGCCGCCGCCACCAGGGCCATCAACGGGTCCTTCTTGAAGCCCCACAGCTCCACGGCGTTGGGGTCGTACTTCGGCGGCACCTTGCTCGGCGCCGCCCGCACGGTGAAGCGGAGGTGGCCGTTCTCCAGGCCCACCGTCGGCTGCCACTCCACGGCCACGATGTCGGCGAGGGGGAGGGTGCGCGGCCCGGCGGCCGACTTGGAGTCCTCCGCCTGCCACTTCCACTCCAGCCGCACCCGCTCCCCGTCGAAGCTCGCGACGCCGTCCCCGGCCGACACCGACAGCGGCACCGACGGCCCCGGCAGCAGGTAGGCGTCCACCGGGCCGGACGGAACCTGGTCGAGAAGCAGCGCGTTGCGCACCTCGTCGACGAAGTACTCGGCCACGCCGTACCGGTCGGACTCCACCAGGAGCTGGTAGGGGTCGTGCGGCTCGGTCAGCCGGCCGCCCGTCGCGTGCAGCAGGGGGTCGGCGCCGTCGCGCAGCCGCAGCCTGAGCCGCCCCGACTTCTTCCCCTGCTCGAACGACACGCCCGCCAACGCCGCGAGCGGCACGAGCAGTTCACCCAGTTCCCTGCGGAGCAGACTGACGTTCTTGTCCCGCCCGGGTGTCAACCGCAGGGCGTCGCCGTCGAAGACCCACGTTCCGTCCTTCTGGATGATTTCCGCCATGCGGGGATTGTTTCATCGCCGCCGCGGGCGGTGATGGTGCGGGAGAGTGGTCCAACCCGTCCCGACCCGTCCCAACCCATCGCGAAGGGAGCGCACGTGAGACCTCATCGACGGCACCACAGAACGACTCCCCGCATCCCCCGGCTGCTGGGAGCGCTGCTGCTGGTGGCGGCGGTCGGCGCCATGACCACCGGCGCCGCCCCGAACCGGAAGACGGCCGACCGGCCGACCCCCCTGGACCAGGTGATCCCGGCCCCCGCCTCGGTCGAACCCGGCGGGGCGCCGTACCGCATCACCCGCGGCACCCACATCCGCGTCGACGACTCGCGCGAGGCCCGCCGCGTCGGCGACTACCTCGCGGACCTCCTGCGGCCCGCCACCGGGTACCGGCTCCCCGTCACCTCCCACGGCCACGGCGGCATACGGCTGCGCCTGGCGGGCGGCCCGTACGGCGACGAGGGCTACCGCCTCGACAGCGGCCCCTCGGGCATCACCATCACCGCCCGCGAGGCCGCCGGGCTCTTCCACGGCGTCCAGACCCTCCGTCAGCTGCTGCCCGCCGCCGTCGAGAAGGACACCTTGCAGAGCGGCCCCTGGCCGGTCGCGGGCGGCACCATCGAGGACACGCCCCGCTACGCCTGGCGCGGCGCCATGCTCGACGTCTCCCGGCACTTCTTCGGTGTCGACGAGGTCAAGCGCTACATCGACCGCGTCGCCCTCTACAAGTACAACAAGCTCCACCTGCACCTCAGCGACGACCAGGGCTGGCGCATCGCCGTCGACTCCTGGCCGCGCCTGGCGACGTACGGCGGCTCCACCGAGGTCGGCGGCGGCCCCGGCGGGTTCTACACCAAGGCGGACTACCAGGAGATCGTCCGCTACGCCGCCTCCCGGCACCTCGAGGTCGTGCCCGAGATCGACATGCCGGGCCACACCAACGCCGCCCTCGCCTCCTACGCGGAGCTGAACTGCGACGGCGTGGCACCCCCGCTGTACACCGGCACCAAGGTCGGCTTCAGCTCGCTGTGCGTGGGCAAGGACGTCACCTACGACTTCGTGGACGACGTCCTCGGCGAACTCGCCGCGCTCACCCCGGGCCGCTACCTCCACATCGGCGGCGACGAAGCACACTCCACCCCGCACGCCGACTTCGTCAGGTTCATGAAGCGGGTGCAGCCGGTCGTCGCCAAGTACGGCAAGACGGTCGTCGGCTGGCACCAACTGGCCGGCGCCGAACCGGTCGAGGGCGCGCTGGTCCAGTACTGGGGCCTGGACCGCACCGGAGACGCGGAGAAGGCCGAGGTCGCCGAGGCCGCCAGGAACGGCACCGGGCTGATCCTGTCCCCGGCCGACCGGACCTACCTGGACATGAAGTACACCAAGGACACCCCGCTGGGCCTGTCCTGGGCGGGCTACGTCGAGGTGCGGCGGTCCTACGACTGGGACCCGGCCGCCTATCTGCCGGGCGCCCCGGCCGACGCGGTCCGCGGTGTCGAGGCCCCGCTGTGGACCGAGACCCTGTCCGACCCCGGCCAGCTGGACTTCATGGCCTTCCCGAGGCTCCCGGGCGTCGCCGAGCTGGGCTGGTCCCCGGCGTCGACGCACGACTGGGACACCTACCGGGTGCGGCTCGCCGCGCAGGCACCGCGCTGGGAGGCGATGGGGATCGACTACTACCGCTCGCCGCAGGTGCCGTGGCCGTGAGGCCGGTGACATGAGACACCGGTGACACGACGCGAGCCCCGGGCCGCCGTCACCGGCGGCCCGGTCCGGCGGCGTGGGACAGCGGGGGCGCGATCGCCTGTGCGTCCGCGCCCTCGCCGACCCACAGGGCGATGAACAGCGCGGCCGTCGCCTCCAGGAGCCCCGCACGGTCGAGACCGCCCGCGGCGACGGGCTCGCAGCCCACGTCCCGGACCAACTCGCGTACCCGCGCGAGGGCGTTTTCGTCGTCCCCGCAGACGGGTACGGCCAGCGGCCGCCCGTCGAACACGGGCGGGCGCATGCGCCACACGTCCTCGTGGCACAGGTTGAAGGCCTTGACCACATGGGCACCGGGCGCCGCCGCGGCGAGCCGCCGCGCGGCCGAGGGGCCCGTCTCGGTCAGGAGCCGGAAGCCCGGCCCGACCGGATTGGAGCAGTCGAGCAGCACCTTGCCCTCCAGAGCCGTGCTCAGGTCCCGCACCACCTCCGCTCCCGCCCCGAACGGCAGCGCGGCCAGCACCACTTCCGCGCCGGACTCGGCCGCCGCCCGCAGACCGGCCGGCCTCGCCCCGCCGGAGAGGCGCGTCGCGAGCCGCTCGGCCCTGCGTACGTCCCGCCCTCCGACGATCACCTCGTGCCCCGCCCGTACCCAGTGGGTGGCGAGCGCGTCGGCCATGTTGCCCGTTCCCAAGACGGCGATTCTCATCACGCGTTCCCTCTCCGTGCCGGCTTCGACCGTTCGCACCGACGCTAGAAGGCGGCTCGGGCACCATGTGGTGCTTGAATCCTCCCCCAGCTGAAGCAAGGGGATTCCTGGCTCAGGAAGCCCCACCGGTCATCGACCGGCAAGGTCTTACTCCCTCAACACCAGCCGGGTTGAAACCAGCCCGGGATCTTCGAACAAGCCTGGTGATACAAGTGCGCGCTTGGTTCTCGCAACGCAGGATGCTGTCTTGGTTCTCGACCAGCGGGGACGATTCTACAAGCTGACGACAGCGGATGAATACGGTCTTTCGCCCTGGGGACGAAACCCCGCTCCCCGCCCTGCTCCGCAGGGGCCCGACTCCTCCCCGGCCCGACGGCCGGGCATCCTCGGAGGCACACGGTAAAGGCGTAGACGCGGGTCAATACAGTCAGAGCCCTCGCCGGCCCTCCCGCACGAGCAGCGCCAGCAGGTACGCACCCCCGACGCACACCGTGACGGCCCCGGTCGGCAGGAGCACGCCCGGGATCGCGTGCTGGGCTGCGATGTCCGCGCCGAGCAGCAGCAGCGCGCCCACGAGGGCCGATCCGGCGAGGTCGACGGAGGTGCCGTGGCCGGTGAGGCGGCGGGCGATCTGGGGGGCCGCCAGGGCGAC
Source organism: Streptomyces sp. NPDC059906 (assembly GCF_042730645.1). NCBI lineage: Bacteria > Bacillati > Actinomycetota > Actinomycetes > Kitasatosporales > Streptomycetaceae > Streptomyces > Streptomyces sp. NPDC059906. The sequence continues at coordinate 309,911 of NZ_JBHWKU010000002.1, read as the reverse complement.
GAAGGAGATGGGGCCGCACGCCGCGGTCACCGTGGCCGTGGCGACCACGCCGAGGACGACCAGCAGCAGCTTCGTACGCTCCACCGGCACCCCGAGCATCGCCGCGGTGTCGTCGCCGAGTTCGAGCCGCCGCATCCTGCGCTGCGCCACCGGCGCGACCAGCGCGACCCCCGCCAGGACGACGGCGGCCACGGCGATGATCTGCCAGTCGACGGTGCTGAGCGACCCGGCGCCCCACACCGCCGCCCGCAGTGCCGCGTCCACCTCGGCCTTCACCGAGAACCAGGTGTTGAGCGACGACAGCAGGGCGCCCACGGCGATGCCCACGACGATCAGCCGGAAGCCCTGCACGCCCCGCCGGAACGCCAGCAGGTACACGGCCAGCGCGGTGCCCAGGCCCCCGGCCAGTGCCCCGGCCGCGAGCGCGGCGTAGCTGCTCGCCCCGGCCAGCATGGTCAGCACGACGCCGGTGTAGGAGCCGGTGGTGAAGCCGATGAAGTCGGGGCTGCCGAGCGGGTTGCGGGTGAGGGACTGGAAGATCGCGCCGCCCACCGCCAGGGCGGCCCCGAAGAGCACGGCGGCGACGATGCGCGGCGCCCGCCACTCCAGGACGACCGTGCGCACGCTCCTGCTCGCGCCACCGGTGAGGACGGAGGCCACGTCGCCGGGGCTCAGCGGATAGCTGCCCAGGGTGAAGGCCCACAGGGCCAGGCCGATCAGCACCAGCCACAGCAGCCCGCCCACGAGGACGGCCCGCCGGGTCAGCCGCAGGCTCAGGGGTCCGGCCCTGAGCACGAGCACCCCACTCATGACGTCCTCGCCCGTCCGGTGCGCACCAGCAGGATCAGTACGGGCGCGCCGACCAGCGGCATCATCACGCCGACCGGCAACTCGGACGGGATCACCACGAGGCGGCCCAGGATGTCGGCGACCAGCACGACCACCGGCGCGAGGACGGCGCAGTAGGCGAGGATCCAGCGCCAGTCGGGCCCGGTGATCCGGCGCACCGCGTGCGGCACCATGAGGCCGACGAAGACCAGCGGGCCCGCCGCCGCCGTGGCCGCGCCGCACAGCAGCGTCACCGCGAGCACCACGCCTGCCCGGGTCGCCCCGACCCGGAGCCCGAACGCCCGCGCCGCGTCGTCGCCGAGGGCGATCGCGTTCAGCGGGCGCGCGCAGCACAGGGCGAGGACGAGACCGGCGACGACGAAGGGGAGGATCGCGGTGGCGGTACCGCCCGGGCGGTCGGTGACGGTGCCCGCCTCCCAGAAGCGCATCCGGTCGAAGGTCTCGGTGTCGATCAGCGCCAGGGTCTGCGAGATGCCGGACAGGACCGCCGTGAAGGCGACCCCGACCAGGGTGAGCCGCAGCGGTGAGGCCCCGCCCCGCCCGGCGCTGCCCACCAGGTGGACCACCGCCGCACCGGCGACGGCCCCGGCGAACGCGAAGGGCAGGTACTGCTCGATGCGCGTGACGCCGAACACGGCCACGCCCAGGGTGACGGCGAACCCGGCACCGGCGTTGACGCCGAGGATCCCGGGGTCGGCGAGCGGGTTGCGGGTGAGCGCCTGGATGAGCGCGCCCGCCACGCCCAGGGCCACGCCGACGAGGATGCCGAGCACCGTCCGGTCGACGCGGGCCGAACCGACCGTCGCGTGCGCCACGGAGCCGTCGGGCGTGGTGAGGGCCTGCCACACCACGTCCGGCGGCAGCATCGCCGAGCCGACCGCGACGCTGAGCACCACCGCCACGGCCAGTACGGCGACGGCGGCGGCCAGACCGAGCAGCCGGCGCCTTCCGGGACGCGACGGGCGAGCCGGCGGGGGCGCGGTCGCCGTCGCGAGCGCCTGTGCCATCCATCCTCCTTGCGCAGCCCGCCCCTCGGGCGGGCCGGCCGCCCCGTGCCGACACACGGCGACCGATATGTCCACGTACACGTACACAGTTGACCGGGAACCGCCCGGGGGCTCAGCGTCCGCCGAGGGCACCCGCCGGGTCCGCCGTCAGCTCGCTCACCGGGATCCCGGACTCGCGGCTCAGCGCGCGCAGCAGTCCGGTCCGGGTCGCGTAGCCGGCCGCCCGGGCCGCCGCCGTCAGTTCCCCGCCGCCGAGGACGTGCTCGACGGCGGCGTTCATCCTGGCCCGGCTGCGCCACCGTGTGAAGGGCAGTCCGGTCTCGTCGAGGAAGACCCGCTGCACCTGGCGGGGGCTCATCCGGTGCTGTGCGGCGAGTTGCTCCAGCGTGCCGGCGGGGGTGCGCAGCGCCTCGCGGGCGAGGGCACGCACCGCGGGATGGGTGGGCAGGACGACCGGGAAGTACTGCCGCGAGATGCCGCGCAGCACCCGGCCGAGCGCCTGGCGGAACGGCCTGACCTGTTCCGCGGTGCCCGGTGCGGCGCCCAGCGTGGTGGTCATGACCTCGATGATCGCGGGCACCGCTCCGAGCGGTTGCACCCGGCATCGGGGCAGGTCATCGGGGTTGAGGGTGGGGCCGAGGGCCATACCGCCGGCGGCGATCCGCAGCGCGTGCGGCACCCGGGGGGCGAGCCAGACGGCCTCCTGGCGGCCGAGCCGCCACTCGGCGCCGTCGGCGAGCAGGACGGCGGAGCCGGTCACGACGTAGACGAGGTGCGGCTCGTCGTGCTGGTGCGTGTCGTGGCCGAGAAAGCGGATGGAGTTCTCGGCGACCACGGTGCCGAGGGATGTGACCGGCAAGCCTGCCTCCCGTGCCCTGCGAAGTGTCGTGCCGGTCGCCGGCGATGTCGCATGCGGACCGACCTTGCGAAACCAGCGAAGTTAGGCTCACCTTACCAATTAGCCGAACGCATGATTCTGCCCAGCCTCGTGAGGTCCCATGCTTGCTCCTGTCCGCCTGCTCGCCGTCGCGCTCGTCGCCACGCTGGCCCTCACCGGCTGCGCCGCCTCCGACGACTCCTCCGGCTCCGCCGGGGGCGGCGACAAGGCGTCCGCCGCGAAGACCCGTACCGTCGCGACCGACTACGGCGAGGTGAAGGTGCCCACCGAGCCCAAGCGCGTGGTCGTGCTGAACCACGCCCTCGCCGGCTACCTCTACGACCTGGACGTGCCGGTGCGCGCGACGATCCCCGAGGACGCCGACGGCAAGGGCGAGTTCTCCCCGAACTGGGCGAAGGAGGCGAAGGAGGACGGCACGACGTTCCTGCCGTGGAGCGTCGACGGCTTCGACCTGGAGGCGATCCTCGCCCTGGAGCCCGACCTCATCGTCGGCGGCGGCATCGGCTTCCCGCTCTTCCAGGCGGAGAAGGTCTACGACGACCTCTCCGACATCGCGCCGACGGTGCTGGTGGGCAAGAAGCTCGGCGACTGGCGCGCCCAGTTCTCCTTCCTCGCGAAGGACGTGTTCGGCAAGGGAGACGTCTACGACCAGCACGTGGCCGCCTACGACAAGCGGATCACCGAGGTGAAGAACGCGATCGAGCCGCCGCCCGGCCCGGTGTCCTTCCTGGCCTTCACCGGGGACGGCACCGCCTACGGGCTGGTGGAGAGCGTCGGCCTGCCGGTCGAGTTCAAGAAGGTCGGCATCGAACCGGCACCGGTCTTCGCGAAGGGCGGCTTCAAGGTGTACGGGCAGGGCGGCGACATGTTCGAGCTGTCGACCGAGAAGGCCGGACAGACCATCACCCAGCCGTCGGTGTTCGTGATGGGCTTCAACGCCGACACGACCGACGTCGCCACCCTGAAGAAGAACCCCGTCTACGGCGCGCTGCCCGCCTTCGAGTCGGGCCACGCCTACGACCTGCCGTACTGGGTGCTGCGCGGCGACTACGACGAGTCGATGGCCCTGCTGGACATCATCGAGAAGGAGTTCTCCTGATGGCCGCGCGGCGGGCGTACACGACGCACCCGCTCGTGCTGCGCCGGGTCACGGTGCGCCGCGTCCACGACGTGACGCCCCGGATGCGGCGGATCGTCCTCTGCGGCGACCAGCTCGGCGCCTTCACCCGGGACGGGATCGAGCATCCGGCCTTCGCCGCGCCCGGGTTCGACGACCACGTCAAGCTGATCCTGGCCTCGGACGGGGACGTCCGCGCCGCGCTCCCGGCGCAGTTGCCGCACGGCATCGAGTGGACGCCCGCCGAGAACCGGCTCACCCGCGACTACACCCCGCGGCGGGTGGATCCCGCGGCCGGTGAGTTCGACCTCGACTTCGTGACCCACGGGGACGGGCCCGCGGCGGCCTGGGCCAGGGCGGCGCGGGAGGGCGACGAGCTGTGGTTCGTCGGCCCCAAGTCCTCGCTGCGGCTGCCCGCGCGGCCGGACTGGATCCTGCTCGCCGGCGACGAGACCGCGCTGCCCGCGATCGGCCGCTTCCTCGACGAACGCCCCGTCGACGCACCGGCGCACATCCTGGTCACCGTCGCGGACGACACCGCACGCCAGAAGCTCGCGCTGCGGGAGGGCGACACCATCCGGTGGGTCCTCGCGGAACCCGGGGACGCGACGGCACTGGAGGCCGCCGTCCGTGCCCTGCCGCTGCCGGCGGGGGACGGCTACGCATGGGCCGCGGCGGAGAGCCGGGCCCTGCTGCCGGTGCGCCGGTACCTCGGGCGCGAGTGCGGGCTGCCGAAGGAGCGGCTGAACATCACGGGCTACTGGCACCGCGAGGAGCCCGCCGCCCCGACCGGGGCGGAGGACCCGGCGGCGACCGGGGAGCACGCGCGCGTGCCCTCGCCGGTGCCGTGGCTGGTCGTACGGGCCTCGCTGCGGCTCGGCCTGCTCGACGCGGTCGCCGACACGCCCGGCCTGCCGCTCGACGCGCTCGCCACCCGCCTGGACGTGCCCGCGCCGAACCTCGGCGTGCTGCTGGGGCCGCTCGCCGCGCACGGCGTGGTCGTCGGCGACCACGACGGGCTGCGGCTGGGCCCGGCCGGCGAGGAACTGCTCGACGACCACGCGCGGGACGAGTACGCGGGCCACGAGGCCGAGCTGCTGCTCTCCCTCGCCGAGCTGGCGCCCGCGCTGCGCGGGGGCGGCTCCCCCTGGCAGCGGGCGTCGGGGGCCACGTTGCACGGCACGGTGGCAGGGGACGCGGAGCGCTACGGTGAACTGGTGGAGGAGTGCGAGCAGTTGGTGTTCCTGCTGAACGGGCTGGCCGCCGACCCCCTGTGGGCGGGCGTCGGGACCTGTCTGCTCACCGGTCCCGGCAGCGCGGCCGTCGTCGCCGCCCTCGACGACGCCGGCCGCCGGCCGCGACTGCGGATCGCGGAGGACGAGGTCCCGGCCGCGACGCTGCGCACCCGTGTCCCGGCCCCGGAACGGATCGACTGGACCGGGGGACCCGCCGACCTCGCCGTGGCCGCCAAGGCCCTCGCCCACCGGACCGACGACGAGGCCGAGGCCCTGCTCACCCGGCTCGCCTCCTGGGCCCCGACGGTGGTCCTCGTGGAGGCGTCCCGCCCCGACGGCCTGAGCCCGCACGCGGCCGAGGCGTCCCTGCACGCGTACGCCGCCACCGGCAGCCCGCTGCGGGACTCCACCGCGATCGCGGCCCTCGCCCACCGCACCGGCTGGCACGTCGCCCGCCTCATCCCCCTCGGCTGGGGCACGGAGGCCACGGTCCTGCACCGCACCTGACCCCGGCGACGGAAACCCTTCCGCCCCTGCTGGGAGGGGACGGCTGGGGGGTGACGGCTGGGGGCGGCTGGGGGGGACGGCTGAGGGGACAGCCCGCTACGGAACGCCCCGCGGCTCCGTCGCCGGAAGCGCGCCCCCCGGCCACAGAACCCCTTCCGCCCCCGCCTGACCGGCGGACCGGGGCCCGCCGACTCCGTCGCCGGGGCGCGAACCCGCCGTGCCCGCCGTCCCGGCTTCCGCCCGGCGGAGCCGGCCGCGACGCGGGTGGCTCGGCGGGCCGCCCCGCGTCGGCGCCGTGGGGGGGGTGGGTTCAATCCTTTACGACGACCTGCGCTCCACCAGCTCCGTCGCCAGCACCACCTGGTGGCGTTCCAGGCCGCGCGAGGCGGCCGGGCGGCGGTCGGCGATCTCGGTCAGCAGCAGGTCGATCATCGCGCGGCCCATCTCCTCGATGGGCTGGCGCACGCTGGTCAGCGGCGGCTCCATGTGGCGGGCGATGGCCGAGTCGTCGTAGCCGACCAGCGCCACGTCGTCCGGGATGCGCCGGCCCGCCTCGCGCAGGACCTGTCCGGCGCCCGCCGCGGTGACGTCCGAGGCGGCGAAGACCGCGTCCACGTCGGGCCGGCGGCGCAGCAGTTCCGCCATCGCGCGGCGCCCGCCCTCCTCGGTGAAGTCGCCCGGCTCGATCAGTGCCTCGTCCACCTCGTGGCCCGCCTCGCGCAGGGCGTCGCGGTAGCCGTCGACGCGTCGCTGCGCGCCGTAGACGGCGAGGTGACCGGTGATGTGGGCGACGCGGCCGCGCCCCCGGGACAGCAGGTGCTCGACGGCCGAGCGGGCGCCGCCGTAGTTGTCCGAGTCCACCGAGGCCAGCGGCTCCGCGGCCGAGCGGGGGCCGCTGATCACCGCGGGGATCTCCAGCTGGGTCAGCAGGTCGGGCAGCGGGTCGTCGGCGTGCACCGAGACCAGCAGGACGCCGTCCACCCGGTGCGCCGCCAGGTACTGGGCGAGCCGCTCGCGCTCCCGGTCGCTGCCCGCGAATATCAGCAGCAGCTGCATCTCGGTGTCGGACAGCTCGGAGCCGACGCCCTTCAGCATGTCCGAGAAGTACGGCTCCGCGAAGAACCGCGTCTCCGGTTCCGGCACCACCAGGGCGATCGCGTCCGTGCGGTTGGCCGCCAGCGCGCGGGCCGCCGTGTTCGGGACGTAGCCGAGTTCCGCGACCGCCGCCTCGACGGCCGCCCGGGTCGCGTCGCTGACCCGCGGCGAGCCGTTGATCACGCGGGAGACCGTGCCGCGGCCGACGCCCGCGCGTGCCGCCACTTCTTCGAGGGTGGGCCGGCCACCGCTCCGACCACGCACTCCGTGGCTTGCCATCGGCTCCGCCTCCCGTCGTCACCCCCGCACTCTGCGGCTGGCCTGGAATTTAACAGGCCGGTCGGGTGTAATGACCGACTCCGGCCCCTCCCCCGCCGTACGGGGGGCGTCTCCGCGCCGCTCGCAACGTCCAGTTAACAGGCCGATAACTGAACGCAATTCGTCGCGTCCGTTCCCTTGACACCCCCGCCCGGACCGACGACTCTTCAACACATCACTTGTGGGAGCGCTCCCACACTACCTGGCACATACACATCCCGCACGTTCCACGCCCGAGCCGCAGCGACGAACGCACCACATGAAGCAGCGGGTCCAACCATGCAGTTGGCCGGGGGGTCGGCACGTCAGGGCAACAGGAGGACGCAATGCGAGCAGCACGCAGAGGATCGGCCCGCAGAGTGGTGGTCATGGCGGCCGTCGCGTCGCTGGGCGCCGGGCTGCTGGCCGGCTGTGCCGACGACGGGAACGACGAGGACAGCTCGTCGTCGGGCGACAGCAGCGGCAAGACCACCATCACCCTCGGTCTGTTCGGGACGATGGGCTTCAAGGAAGCCGGTCTCTACGACGAGTACGAGAAGCTCAACCCGGACATCAACATCGAGGAGAACGTCACCGAGCGGAACGAGAACTACTACCCCGCCCTGGTGAACCACCTCACCACCGACAGCGGCCTCCAGGACGTGCAGGCGATAGAGGTCGGCAACATCGCCGAGGTCGTCGCCACCCAGGCGGACAAGTTCGAGGACATGTCCAAGGCCGCGGGCGTCCAGAAGAGCAACTGGCTCGACTGGAAGTGGCAGCAGGCCACCACCAAGGACGGCGCCACGATCGGCCTCGGCACCGACATCGGCCCGATGGCCATCTGCTACCGCAAGGACCTGTTCGAGAAGGCCGGCCTGCCGACCGACCGCGAAGAGGTCTCCAAGCTGTGGGCCGGGGACTGGAAGAAGTTCATCGAGGCCGGCGAGAAGTACAAGAAGGGCGCCGGCAAGGACACCTACTTCATGGACTCGCCCGGCGGTCTGATCAACGCCATGCTCAGCAGTGAGGACGAGAAGTTCTACGACGCCTCCGGCAAGGTCATCTACAAGACCAACCCGGACGTCAAGAAGGCCTTCGACCTGACCGCCGAGGCGGCCGAGAAGGGGCTGGTCCAGTCGCAGACCCAGTTCCAGCCGGCCTGGGACCAGACCATCTCCAACAGCCTGTTCGCCACCGTCGCCTGCCCGCCGTGGATGCTCGGCACCATCAAGGCCAAGTCCCAGCCGGACTCCGCCGGCAAGTGGGACGTCGCCCAGGCCCCGAAGGCCGGCAACTGGGGCGGCACCTTCCTGGGCGTGCCCAAGAGCGGCAAGCACGTGAAGGAGGCCCAGAAGCTGGTCACCTGGCTGACCGCCCCCGAGCAGCAGGCCAAGCTCTTCTCCAAGATGGGCAGCTTCCCGAGCGCACCCGCCGCGTACAAGCTCCCGCAGGTGACCGGCGGCAAGAACGACATGACCGGTGACGCCCCGATCGGCGAGCTGTTCGCCAAGGCCGCCGAGGAGATCCCGACCCAGGTGATCGGCCCGAAGGACCAGATCATCCAGCAGGGCCTGACGGACAACGGCGTCATCCTCGTCACCCAGGGCAAGTCCGCCAAGGACGCCTGGGAGAACGCCGTGAAGACCATCGACAACAACCTGGAGAAGTGACCGGAATGACCACCCGGCACGACACCGCCGCGTCCCCCGTCAAGGGGGGCGCGGCCCCGGGCCGCCCGCCCGGCGGCAGGGCGTCCGCGGAGGCGGACCGCAGGAAGCGGGCCAAGCTCTCCCGCCGCTGGCAGCGGGACATGCGCTGGAGCCCGTACGCGTTCGTCTCGCCGTTCTTCCTGCTCTTCCTCGCCTTCGGCCTGTTCCCGCTGATCTACACCGGCTGGGCCTCGCTGCACACGGTGGAGCTGACCGCGCCCACCGACATGCAGTGGACGGGGCTGGACAACTACACCCGGATCTTCGACGACGAGTTCTTCTGGAACGCCGCGAAGAACACGCTGTGGATCGGCGTCATCTCGACGGTGCCGCAGCTGCTGATGGCGATGGGCCTCGCGCACATCCTCAACTACAAGCTGCGCGCCTCGACCTTCTACCGGGTCGTGATGCTGGCGCCGTACGCGACGTCGATCGCCGCGGCCTCGCTGGTCTTCGTGCTGCTCTTCGGCCGCGACTACGGCATGATCAACTGGGTCCTCGACATGGTGGGCCTGGACAAGATCGACTGGCAGAACGGCTCGTGGTCGTCCAAGTTCGCCGTGTCCACGATCGTCATCTGGCGCTGGACCGGCTACAACGCGCTGATCTACCTGGCCGCGATGCAGGCGATCCCGCAGGACCTGTACGAGTCGGCGGCGCTGGACGGCGCCAACCGCTGGCGGCAGTTCATCCACGTCACGCTGCCCTCGCTGCGCCCCACGATCCTGTTCACGGTCGTCGTGTCGACGATCGGCGCCTCGCAGGTCTTCGGCGAGCCGCTGCTCTTCGACGCCAACAAGGGCGCCTCGGGCGGCTCCCAGCACCAGTTCCAGACGCTCGGCCTGTACCTGTACGAGCAGGGCTGGGTCAACCAGCACCTGGGCCGCGCCTCCGCGATCGCCTGGGCGATGTTCCTGATCCTGATCGTGATCGGGATCCTCAACGCCGTCATCTCGCGCCGGCTGCGCGCCAGTAGTTAAGGAGAACCGGCCGTGACGACGACCATGACGAAACCCCCGGCCGACGCGGCACCCGAGCCGCCCCGGCGGGGCCGACGACGTTCCAAGGCCGCCCGGGCCGGCGGCACGCTGCACGCCGGGCCGATCGCCTACATCATCCTCGCCCTGTTCACCATCGGCTCGCTGTTCCCGCTGGTGTGGACGGCGATCGCCGCCTCGCGCGACAACCAGCGGCTCGCCCAGACGCCGCCGCCCTTCTGGTTCGGCGGCAACCTGTTCGACAAGCTGGAGATCGCCTGGAACGACGCCAACCTCGGCGAGGCGTTCCTCAACACCACCATCGTGGCCGGGATCTCGGCGTGCACCATCGTCTTCCTGTCGACGGTCGCCGGGTTCGCCTTCGCCAAGCTGCGCTTTCGCGGGCGAGGCGCGCTGATGCTGATCGTCATCGGCACGATGATGGTGCCGCCGCAGCTCAGCATCATCCCGCTGTACATGATGGTCGCGAAGCTGGACTGGTCCGACCAGTTGCAGGCGGTGATCCTGCCGTCCCTGGTGAACGCGTTCGGCGTGTTCTTCATGCGGCAGTACCTGCTCCAGGCGCTGCCGGACGAGATCATCGAGGCGGCGCGCGTGGACGGCGCCAGCAGCTGGCGTGTGATGTGGCACGTGGTGTTCCCGGCGGCGCGGCCCGCGATGGCCGTGCTCGGCATGCTGATGTTCGTGCAGTCCTGGAACGACTTCCTGTGGCCGTTCCTGGTGCTGACGCAGAACGGCAGTCCGACCGTGCAGGTCGCCCTCGCCGGACTGGGCCGCGGCTACACCCCGGACCAGTCCCTGATCATGGCCGGTGCGCTGCTGGGCACGCTGCCGCTGCTGCTGGTGTTCGCGATCTTCGGCAAGCAGATCGTGGGCGGCATCATGCAGGGCGCCGTCAAGGGCTGACCCCTCACCCTGGGGCCGGGCCACCGCCCCGGCCCCCCTTTCCCCCCTCGTCCTTCTTACTCGTCGGTCCAGCGCGCCGGTCCTCCGGCCGGTCCCCCCGGGACCCGCCCGGACCCGCCACGACCTGCTATGGGAGCGCTTCCATGCTTGAGTCCGCAACGCCGGTGACCCCGGTGACCTTCCCCCCGGCCTTCCTGTGGGGCGCCGCCACCTCGGCGTACCAGATCGAGGGCGCGGTGCGGGAGGACGGCCGTACCCCCTCGATCTGGGACACCTTCAGCCACACCCCCGGGAAGACGGCCGGCGGGGACACCGGTGACATCGCTGTCGACCACTACCACCGCTACCGCGACGACGTGGCGCTGATGAAGGACCTGGGCCTCGGCGGCTACCGCTTCTCGGTCTCCTGGACGCGGGTGCAGCCGACCGGCCGCGGCCCGGCCGTCCAGCGCGGCCTGGACTTCTACCGCCGCCTGGTGGACGAGCTGCTGGCCGCCGGGATCAAGCCGGCCGTCACCCTCTACCACTGGGACCTGCCGCAGGAGCTGGAGGACGCGGGCGGCTGGCCCGAGCGGGACACGGCGTACCGGTTCGCCGAGTACGCGCAGATCGTCGGCGAGGCGCTCGGCGACCGGGTGGAGCAGTGGATCACGCTCAACGAGCCGTGGTGCGCCGCCTTCCTGGGCTACGCCTCCGGTGTGCACGCCCCCGGCCGCACCGACCCGGCGGCCGCGCTGCGCGCCGCGCACCACCTGAACCTGGCGCACGGCCTGGGCACGGTCGCGCTGCGTTCGGTGATGCCGGCCCGCAACTCGGTGGCGATCAGCCTCAACACGTCCGTCGTGCGGCCGCTGTCGCAGAGCCCGGCGGACCTGGCGGCCGCGGTGAAGATCGACGACCTGTCCGGCGGGATCTTCCACGGTCCGATCCTGCACGGCGCCTACCCGCAGACCCTGCTGGAGGCGACGGCGCCGCTCACCGACTGGTCGTTCGTCCAGGACGGCGACCTGGGGCAGATCCGCCAGCCGATCGACGCGATCTGCCTCAACTACTACACGCCGACGGTGGTGTCGGCGGCCGACGCCGACTCGCGCGCCCCCCGCGCCGACGGCCACGGCGCCAGCGAGCACTCGCCCTGGCCCGCCGCGGACGACGTGGCGTTCCACCAGCCGCCGGGCGAGCGCACCGAGATGGGCTGGAGCGTCGACCCGACCGGCCTGCACGAACTGATCATGCGGTACAACCGCGAGGCCCCCGGCATGCCGCTGTACATCAGCGAGAACGGCGCCGCCTACGACGACAAGCCCGGCGCGGACGGCACGGTGCACGACCCCGACCGGGTCGCCTACCTGAACGGCCACCTCACCGCGGTCCGGCAGGCCATCGCCGACGGCGCCGACGTCCGCGGCTACTACCTGTGGTCCCTGCTGGACAACTTCGAGTGGGCCTACGGCTACGAGAAGCGCTTCGGCGCCGTGTACGTCGACTACGCCTCCCAGCAGCGCACCCCGAAGTCGAGCGCCCTGTGGTACGGGCGGGCGGCCCGCACGGGGGCGCTGCCGCCGGTGGACGCCGTCGAGTAGCCCCTCGGGGGAGCCGGCGCACGGGCGGTGGCGGGGCGCGGCATTCCACGGGGGATGCCGCGCCCCGCGCGCGGGGCCGGTGTGGGGCCCGGCCCCGCGGGAAGGGGCCCTGCCCTACTTGTGGGCGGCGAGGGCCTTGGCGAAGGCGTTCGGCTCCTGGTCCACGGAGCTGCAGGTCGCGTCGGCCGAGGGCTTCGGGCCGCCGGGGCAGGCCTTGTCGCGGGTCGCGGACCACATGGACAGGGCGCCCAGGCCCTTGGACTTCGCGAACTCCACGAGCTGGGTGGCGTCGTCGACCTTGAAGACCTCGGAGGCGACGTCGTTCACGCCGATCATCGGGGTGACGGCGACCGTCTTCCAGGCGTCGGCGTCGGACCGGCCGAGGACGCCCTTGATCTGCGCCTGGGTGGCGGTGGCGGCCTGCTCGGCGTAGGTGCCCATGTCGCCGCTGTACGCGGGGCCGTAGTCCATCGCCATGATGTTGACGGCGTCGATGTCCACGCCGTTCTTCTTCGCGTCGGCGAGGAGGTCGACGCCCGCCTGGGTGAGGCCCTCGGGCATCACCGGGAGGGTGAAGGAGACGTCCAGGCCGGGGTGCTGCTTCTGGAGCGCGGCGATCGCCTGGGCGCGGCGGGTGTTGGCGGCCGTGTCGGGCAGCGCCCCGCCCTCGACGTCGAAGTCGACCTTGGTGAGCTGGTAGGCGTCGACGACCTTGCCGTACGCCGCCGTCAGCGCGTCGGCGGACGTGCAGGTGGTGCCCAGTTCGGAGCCGGAGGCGCCGCCGAAGGAGACGCGGACGTCGCCGCCCTCGGCGCGCAGGGCGCCTATCTGGTTCGCCACCGCGTCGCTGCCGAGGTCGGTGACGCCGCCCCACTTGGGGGTGCAGCCGCCGCCGTCGGTCACGAAGGCGAGGTTGTACTCCTTGACGCCGGTCGCCGCGGAGTGCGCGAGCAGGTCGAAGGCCGGGTAGAGGGAGGTGTCGACGTACGGCGCGAAGCCGGCGCCCGCCGCGGTGCCGTCGCCCGGGGTGCCGGTGGGCTCCGGCGTGGTGGGGGTGCCGGTCGGGGTCGGTTCCGTGCTGCCGGTTGCCGTGGGGGTCGGCGTGGGCGTCGGGGCCGGGGGGTCGGTGGGGCGGCCGCTGGGCTCGGGGGTGGCGCCGTCGTCCGTGGAGCACGCGGCGTCGTCGACGAGGCAACCGGTCGGGTCGGCGGTGCCGTTGACGACGAAGCCGACCGTGACGGACTCGCCGGCCTTCAGCCCGTCCGTGTCCCACTTGGGCGGCGTCACGGTGACGTGCTGCCCGTCGGCCGTCGACTCGGCGTTCCACAGCGAGCCGAGCTTCGCACCGGTGGGCAGGTCGAACTCCAGGGTCCAGTCGGCCTTCGCCTGCCCGCTGTTGTTGGTGACGACGTACTGCGCGGTGTAGCCCGTCGACCACTCGCTGGTCTTCGTGTACGCGGCACCGACCGAGGCCGCCTGGGCGGTGCTGGTGAACAGCAGCGCCCCGCCACCGGCCACGGCCGCCGCGACGAAGGCGCCGATCGCCTTGTTCCTGCCACTGACCTTGCGTCGGTGCGTGCGCATCACGTGCCTGCCTTCGCTGTTCACGGTGCCCCCGGCGGCGGGCCGTCGGGGGCGGGGTGGGGGTGCGGCAGCACGCTAGCGACCTGGAAACGGGCAAAGAGCCTGATCCGGGCGGGGGTTGGCGATCTTAGGGTGGGCTTAAGGAAGGGATCGGGACCGATTAATGGTCACGGCCGGCCGGTGCCGCCGGCGCCGGTGCCGGTGCCGGTTCCCGTGCCGGTGCCGGATCCCGTGCCGGTGCCGGGTCCCGTGCCGTTGCCGGTGCACGGCTCTGTCTGCGTCGGCGTACGGCACCCCGGTGCCCGCGCCGGGCCGGCGCCGTCCGCCCGTCCAGCTGGATCCAGATCCGCACCTCGGTCCCGCCCAGCACGGAGGCGCCGATGCGGACGTCGCCGCCGGTCGACTCCGCCATCCGGCGCACGATGTCCAGGCCGAGCCCGGTCGACCCGTCGGTGCCCGAACCGCGGCCGCGGGCCATCGCCGCCTCGGGGTCCGTGATGCCGGTGCCGGCGTCGGAGACGAGCACGATCACCGCGTCCTCGCCGTTGTGCAGGTCGACGGCGAAGGTGGTGCCCTCGGCGGTGTGCCGGAAGACGTTGCCGAGCAGCGCGTCGAGGGAGGCCGCCAGGTCGGTGCGGGCCACGGGTATGCGCACCGGCCGGTCGGCGCCGGCCACCCGCCACTTGCGGCCCTCGTCCTCGGCCAGTGCCGACCAGAACCCCATCCGCTCCCGGACCACCTCGGCCGCGTCGCACCCGGCGCCGGGCCCGGCGACGGCCGTCTGCGGCTTGGCGTCCCGGGCGGTGCGGATGATCGTGTCGACCTCGCGCTCCAGCTGCTCGACGGCGGCCCGGGTCTGCTCGGCGGCGGGGCCGTCGCCGAGCGAGGCCGCGTTGAGGCGCAGCACGGTCAGCGGGGTGCGCAGGCGGTGGGACAGGTCGGCGGCCAGCTCCCGTTCGTTGGCGAGGAGCTGGACGACCTGGTCGGCCATGGAGTTGAACGCGACCGCGGCGCGCCGCAGTTCGTCCGGCCCCTCCACGGGCACCCGCGCGCCGAGCCTGCCCTCCCCCAGCTCGTGCGCGCCGTCGACCAGGCGCCGGGCGGGCTGCACCATCCGGACGCCCAGCCGGTCGGCGACCGCGACCGAGCCGACGATCAGGGCCGCGCCGACCGCGGCGAGCACCGCCCAGGCCGTGCCGACGCCGTTGGTCACCTCGGACTCGGGCACGTACACCTCGACGACGGCGATCTCCCCGGAGCTGAGCGCGACGGGCTGGAGCAGGGTGGAACCGCCGCCCACCTCGGTGGTGGAGGCCCGCCCCATCCGCCGTACGGCGGCGATGTCCTCGTCGGTGGCCCGCTGCCGTCCGATGTCGGTGGCGCCCCCGCTCCGGTCCCCGGGCGCCGGTATGTGCACGGCCATCCCGGCGTCCGAACCGGCGGAGGCGACGACGCGCTCCAACTGCTCCCGGTCGGTGGTGATGGACAGCGCCGGGGCGACGGCGGCGGCCTCCCGTTCGGCGTTGGAGAAGGCGCGGTCGCGGGCCATCTCCCGGATGACGAGTCCGAGCGGCACGGCGAAGGCGACCACGACCATCGCGGTGACCGCCAGCGAGACCTTGACCAGGGCCCATCTCATCGTGGCGGCTCCAGTCGTGGTGGCTCCAGCTTCACGCCGACGCCGCGCAGGGTGTGCAGATAGCGCGGCCGGGCCGCGGTCTCGCCCAGTTTGCGCCGCAGCCAGGACAGGTGGACGTCGATGGTCTGGTCGTCGCCGTAGGACTGCTGCCAGACCTCGGCGAGCAGTTCCTTGCGGGGCACGACGACCCCGGGGCGGCCGGCCAGGAAGGCGAGCAGGTCGAACTCGCGGCGGGTCAGGTCCAGGACCGCGCCGTCCAGTTCGGCCTGGCGGCGCAGCGGGTCGACGGTGAGGCCGCCGACCCGCAGGACGGCCGGCGGCGCCGCCTCCGCCGGGCCGCCACGCGCGCGGCGCAGTACGGCCGCCATCCGGGCCGACAGGTGCTCGACGGAGAAGGGTTTGGTGAGGTAGTCGTCCGCGCCCGCGTTCAACAGCCGTACGACCTCCGCCTCGTCGTCCCGGGCGGTGGCGACGATCACCGGTACGTCGGTGATGCCGCGCAGCATCTTCAGCGCCTCGGAGCCGTCCAGGTCGGGCAGTCCGAGGTCCAGGATCACCACGTCGAACCGGAAATGGGCGACCTCGCGCAGCGCCTCCAGCGCCGTACCCACGCTGCGCACGGTGTGCGAGGCGTCGGTCAGCTGCCGGATGAGCGCCGAGCGTACGAACTGGTCGTCCTCGACCACGAGCACACTTGCCATGGGCGGCACCGTACGCCATGCGGACCAACCCGGTCCGGGCCTGTGGACAACTCCGCCCGGGCCCGCGTCACACGGCGTTCACGCGACACGCGTGGGGCGGGTGAGGCAGTATGGCCGCGATGCGCAGAGGACTCGTCCACGTGATCGCCTGGCTGCTCGCCACCGGCGCCGCGGTCACCCTGTCGTGGTGGGGCGTCCACACGGTGATGGCGGGCACGGCCTACGACGCCCCCCGCGCGCTGCCCATCACGGCGGCCGACGCGAGCGTGGGGGACGGGGAGGGCGACGACGGGGAGTCCCTGGTGTCGTCCACCAGCCGGCCCTCGCCCGCCCCGTCGACGTCGCCGTCGTCGGGCAGCGCGTCGCCGGCGCCGAGCGGGACCTCGCGCGAACCCGGCCCCGCCCCGACGCGCACCACGCCGTCCACCGCACCGCCCGAGGACCCGGCGAGCCCCGCGCCCGACACGTCCGGCGAGGTCAAGAGCTACGACACCGACGGGGGCCGCGCGGTCTTCGACCTCGGGACGTCGTCCGCGTCGCTGGTGTCGGCGACACCGGGAACGGGCTGGTCGATGCAGGTGTGGAAGACGGAGTCGTGGATCCGGGTGGAGTTCACCTCGGACGCGGACCGGGTCTCGGTGTTCTGCACCTGGCACGACGGACCGCCGCGGGTGGAGATCGGCAGCTACTGAACCGGACCGCTCCGGTACGGGCTCACCTGAACACGGACTCCGGCGGCGCGGGCGAGTCCACCGCCGCCGCGTCCGTCACGGGGTGGGCGCCGCCGGTGAAGTCGGTGAGCGCACGGCCGTGCTCCACGCGCGCGGGGTGCGGGTCGGAGGCGGCCCGGCGGGTGAGTTCGGCGACCGGCAGCGGGTGGTCGGCGGCGACCAGGATGGCGTTGCCGAAGCGTTTGCCGCGCAGTACGGCCGGGTCGGCGACGAGGGCGAGTTCGGCGAACCGGGCGGCCGCGGTGGCGATCTGGCCGCGCAGGTGGGCGAGCGGCGGGCCGTCGGCCAGGTTGGCGGCGTAGACCCCGCCGGGCGCGAGCGCGCGCCGCACCTCGTCGAGGAACTCGGTGGAGGTCAGGTGGGCCGGGGTGCGGGCCCCGCCGAAGACGTCCGCGACGACGAGGTCCGCCCAGCCGTCGGGCACCTTGGCCAGCCCGGCGCGGGCGTCGGTGGAGCGCACCCGGATCCGCGCGCCGGGGTCCAGCGGCAGCTCCCGCCGGACCAGTTGGACGAGGGCGGCGTCCCGCTCGACGACCTGCTGGGTGGAGCGGGGGCGGGTGGCGGCGACGTAGCGGGCGAGGGTGAGGGCGCCGCCGCCGAGATGGACGGCCCGCAGGGGCCTGCCGGGCGGGGCGGTCAGGTCGATGACGTGGCCGATGCGGCGCTGGTACTCGAAGGAGAGGTACGCCGGGTCGTCGAGGTCGACGTGCGACTGCGGCGCACCGTCGATCAGCAGCGTCCAGGCCCGCGGCCGGTCCCGGTCGGGCACCAGCTCGGCGCGTCCCGCGTCGACGTCCTCGACGACGGCTTCGGCGGCAGCGCGCCCGCGGCGGGCGTTCCTGGACTTTCCCATCCGTCCATTATCGGACCGCGGTCGGCCCTCGAAGACCGGACGGGGTGCTCAGCGGCAGCTGTCCGCGGCCCTGATCAGCCGGGCCGCCTCGCCCAGCGCGGCCCGCAGCACGGCGGGGTCGGTCGCCAGGTCCGCCTCGCCCGGCGGCAGCAGCCAGTCGGAGCCCTCCACCGGCGGCTCGGGCGCCGGGACGATGCTCAGCCCGCGGCCGTCCGTCTCCGTACAGGTGCTGCCCGGCACGTCCCAGGCGGCGGCGGTGCCCGGCGGCACCAGGAATCCCAGGGTGTCGCAGCCGTCGTCGTGGAGCACCGGGCCCACCCCCTCACCGGCTCCGCGCCTGAGGATGTCGACCGCCTCCAGACCCTGCCGGGTCGGCACGGTGACGACGTCGCAGGCGTCGCAGGGGGCGACGCTGACGCTGGTGTCCATCCCGGCTGCCACCACGGAACTCCTCCTCGGACGAGCGGTTCGGAAGTCGGGGGCCTCCCGGTCCACCCGGTTCAACGCGGCGGGCCGTCAACGGCTACGGCCCAGGGCCGCCGCAAAGGATGGCACTTCATGGCAGATCGTGGATGAGATATCCGGTTTGTAGCCAAACAGCGCGTGGCCGCTCCGTCACAGCCGGTACGTTCTTGCTCGCCGGAAACAGGGCCGCCAGCCTCACTCGCCCTGTCCCGGCATGGTTCGACGGTTCGCACGAGAGGACCCGGCCATGGCGTCGTCAACGGTGACCTCCGCCCAGCCCGAACGGCCCCCGCGGCCGAACCTCGCCTTCAGGCGGTTGCGCGGCAAGCGCTCCCCGGCGGAGTTCGCGGCGGCGGTCCGGCGGGCCGCGCGCGAGATCGGCGAGCGGGTCAGCTGTGACGCGCGCTACGTCGGCCGGGTCGAGGCGGGCGAGATCCGCTGCCCCAACTACGCGTACGAGCGGGTGTTCCTGCACATGTTCCCCGGCCGCACGCTCACCGACCTGGGGTTCGCGCCCCGCTCGTCGGTACGCGGACGGCAGGCGCGCACCCCGGGTGAGTCGCGAGGGGCGGGTGAGCCGTATGAAACGCATGACACGCAAGACGTCCGAGACACGCAAGACGTCGAAGACGCGCAGGACCTGTACGAAACGCACGACAACAACGAGGAGAGCGACGTGCTGCGTCGCGCATTCATGACGAGCGGCGCCACGGTGGCCGCCGCCTCGCTCGGCCCCCTGGGGCTCGCCCTCGACGCCGCGGCGGCCGGGCGCCCCGCGCGCCGGGCCGGGACGGGCGAGGCCGGCGCCCTCGAAGAAGCCGTCCGCCGGATCCGGCTGCTCGACGACCGGCACGGCGCGGACGGTCTCTACCGTCGCGCGGCGGCCCCGCTGCGCACCGCGTACGCGCTCCTGGACGCCGGCGCGTCCCGGCAGGCGACCGCGGACCGGCTCTACACGGGCGCCGGCGAACTGGCGATCTCCGTGGGCTGGCTGGCGCACGACTCGGGGCGCTTCGACGACGCGCGCTCCCACTACGCCGAGGCCCTCGCCACCGCCCGGATGAACGGCGACGCGGGCCTTGAGGCGCACGCCTTCTGCAACATGGCGTTCCTGGCCCGCGACGCCGGCCGCCCGCGCGAGGCGGTGCGGGCGGCCCAGGCCGCGCAGCGTGCCGCCCGCCCGCTGGGCTCGGCCCGGCTGATGTCCCTGCTGGCGCTGCGCGAGGCGGGCGGCTGGGCGGGCCTCGCGGACCGCGTCGGCTGCGAGCAGGCACTGGTCCGCGCGCAGACCTTCTTCGAACGGGGTCCCTCGGACACCGACCCGGAGTGGATGAGCTTCTACGGCGAGGCCGAGCTGGAGGGGCTGGAGGCGCAGTGCTGGTCCACCCTGGGCGACTGGCCGCGGGCGGCCCGGCACGCGCGGCGGGCGGCGGATCTCCAGGACCCGCACTTCACCCGGAACCTCGCGCTGTACTCGGCGGAGCTGGCGGACGACCTGGCCCGGGGCGGCCGCCCCGACGAGGCGGCGGGGGCGGGCATGCGCGTCCTCGACCTGCTGGGCGAGGTCCAGTCCTCCCGCATCCACACGATGCTGGCCGGAACGGCCCGGGTCCTCCTCCCCCACCGCCGAGCCTCAGGAGTCTCCACCTTCCTGGACCGCCACGCAGCCCTACCAAGACCGGCATAACCCCAACCTGCCGCCGCAGCTGCGGGCAGTCGTGCCGCTGGGGCGGCACGGGTGGGCGCAGCGGCACCCCGCTACGCCGGGCCGCGTCCCCACCCCCGCCAGCCCCGACGCGGGGCACCGCAAAACCAGCGCGGGCACCCCCACCGGCACCCGCACCCGCACCCGCACCCGTCACCCGACCAGGTGCCCCAGATCGTTCCAGCTCTCCACCGCCGCCTCCCCGTACGCCCACCCCAGCACCGACAGCGACGTCGGATTCAGCCGTATCCGCGCCCCGAAGGACACCGGCAGCCCCAGCCACCGCGCCCCGATCGCCCGCAGAATGTGCCCGTGGGCGAAGACGAGCACGTCCCGCTCCGCCTCCCGCGCCCACGCCACCACCTCGTCCGCGCGCGCCGTGACGTCCGCCACTCCCTCCCCCTCCGGGACCCCGTCCCGCCAGATCAGCCAGCCGGGCCGCACGGCCTGGATCTGCTCCGGCGTCATGCCCTCGTACGCCCCGTAGTCCCACTCCATCAGCGTGTCCCACGCGCGGGCGCGCTCCCCGAAACCCGCCAGCTCGCAGGTCTCGCTCGCCCGCACCAGCGGACTGGTCCGCACCTTCACGCCGTCCAGCCCGTCCCACGGCGCCCGGTGCAGCCGCTCGCCGAGCAGTTTCGCGCCGCGCCGGCCCTCCTCCAGGAGCGGCACGTCGGTCCTGCCGGTGTGTCTGCCGGACAGCGACCACTCCGTCTGTCCGTGCCGGGCCAGCAGAATGCGCGGTGCCATGAAGAGGCCTTTCCGGGAGAAATGTCTGAGGGGACCCCTCCATCATCCCGTACCGTCCGTGCGGGCAACCCGAGGGGCGACGCCCGCGTCTATCCGGTCCGAGGGCGCTTGGCTGAGCGGTCGCGGTGAGGCCGTAGAGTGGCTCGCCCGTGTCCGTCCAGGCGCACGAGTGAGCGAAAAGCAGGAAGAGACGAGAAGGGGGAGGGCGATCGGATTGCCGCACACCGAGACACCGGGCACCGAGGCGGCCCCGAACCCTCGGCTGCGCTGGTGGACCGAGCTGCCGCTCATCGTCCTCGTGTACGCCTGCTACAGCGCCGGACGCCTGCTCGTGCGGGGCGACGTCTCCGACGCCGTCGACCACGGCCTGGCCCTCCTGGACATCGAGAAGGCGCTCCACCTCAACGCGGAGCACCCCCTCAACCGCCTCTTCACGCGCGAGCCCTGGATCGGCGTACCGGCGGACTTCTGGTACGCGTCGCTGCACTACGTGGTCACCCCGGCGATCCTGGTCTGGCTCTTCCGCTCCCGCGCGGTGCGCTACCGGGCCGCCCGCACCTGGCTGATGACGTCGACGTTCATCGGTCTCATCGGCTTCACGCTGCTGCCGACCTGCCCGCCCCGGCTGCTGGACGCCGGTCACGGGTTCGTCGACACGATGGCCCAGTACAGCTCGTACGGCTGGTGGGGCGGGGCGGCGAGCGCGCCGCGCGGCATGGGCGGGATGACCAACCAGTACGCGGCGATGCCGAGCCTGCACGTGGGCTGGGCGCTGTGGTGCGGGGTGATGCTGTGGCGCCACGGCGGCACGCGCACGGCGAAGGTGGCCGCCGTCGTCTACCCCCTGGGGACCACGATCGTGGTGATGGGCACCGCGAACCACTACTTCCTCGACGCGGTCGCCGGTGCGGCCGTGATGGGCGCGGGACTGTTGCTGACGCCGTTCGTGCTGCGCACCGCGGCACGGATGCGGACCCGGCTCCCGGCCCGTTTCGCACCGGCCGCGGCCGACTCCGCGAACGCCGCCGTGCCCGCCCCCGCCACCGCCCGCGACGGCGCGGGTTCCGTGATTGTCAGTGGTGGATGCCAGACTTCCGCGGGTGAGCGATTTCCACGGCAGCGCGAGCAGCGGTTCGGAGCTGGAGCCGAGCCGGACCCCGCCCCCTCGGACGCGGGGGACGAGACTCCGGCACCGGCTCGCTGAGCTGCGCGGTCCCGACGTACCCGCCAAGGCGTTGGACGCCCGGGCCCTGGCAGCCCTCGCCGCCAACCCGGGGTGCCGTCGGCGCGCGCTCCTCGACGGGGCGGGCGTGGACAAGGCGGCCCTGGCCGGTGCGCTGGGCTCGCCGTCGGTCTTCGGACAGTCCCAGTTCGCCTTCACGCGGGGCAACGCCTTCGAGGCGAGGGTGAAGGCGGACGGCGGCGCCGAGTTGCTGCGGCTCGTGCACGAGCGGCTGGACCGGGGTGCCGAGCCCCCCGCCGAGGCTCCGGTGCGGGTGCCCGACCTGTCCGCGACCGGCCCTCAGGGGCGCGCGGCGCGGACGTCGCTGGCGCTGCGCGAGGCCACCGGCACGCCCGGCACGTGGACTCTGCTGGACCATCCGATGCTCGCCCTCGAGGTCGCCGGTTCCCCCGCCTTCCTGGAGCCGGACGCCGTGGTGGTGCATCCGGACGGCGGTTGGACGGTCGTCGAGATCAAGTCCTTCCCCATGCTGGACGGCTCCGCCGACCCGGCGAAGGTCGGCGCCGCCGCGCGGCAGGCCGCGGTGTACGTGCTGGCCCTGGAGCGGGTCGCCGCCCGCCTCGACCCGGCCCCGCGCGTGCGCCACCGCGTCCTGCTCGTCTGCCCCAGGGACTTCTCCAACCTGCCCACCGCGTCCGCCGTCGACGTGCGCAAGCAGCGCGCCGTCACCGACCGCCAGCTGGCCCGGCTGACCCGCATCGAGGAGATCGCCGACGCGCTCCCGGAGGGCGTCTGCTTCTCCCCCGGGCTGCCGGCCGAGGAGCTGACGGCGGCGGTCGAGGCGGTCCCGGCGACGTACGCGCCCGAGTGCCTGTCCGCGTGCGAGCTGGCCTTCCACTGTCGCGCCCGGTCCCGCGAGGCCGGTGCGGTCACCTGCCTGGGCCGTCCGGTGCGGGCCGAGCTGGGCGGTCTTTCCACGGTCGAGGACGTGCTGGCCGCGGCCCGCGGGGAGGCCGGTGACCCGGACGACCCGGCGGTGGCCGCGCTGCGCAGGGCGGCCCGGCTGCGTGCGGAGGCGCTCGCGACGGCCGGTGCGGCCGGCGGCGCGGTGACGGGTGGCGGTATCGGGGCCGGCGGGGTGTCCGCGTGTCACTGATCACCACCCTCGCCCGGCTGGAGGCCGTGCGCACCGGCCGGGCCCAGCCCGCCGCCACCGTCCGGCACCGGCACCTGTCCGGCCGTCCGCTCGTCTTCGTACCGCTGACCACCGCCGGTGAGGCCGGGGCCCCGCTCGGGGCGCTGGTCGGCACCGACCGGGACGCGCCGCACCTGCTGGTCGTGCCGCAGCCCCGCGACCGCGACCTGCGTTTCGCGTTCCTGGCCGAGCTGGCCGGTCTCGTGCTGCCCCACGTCGAGGCGTACGCGGAGAGCGTCGAGGCCGCCGAGCGCACCGAGACCGACCCGGAGACGGGCAAGCGGGTCAAGGTCGAGGTCGACCTGTGCGCGGACGCCGCGCAGCTGGTCGTGCCGAGCCGCGCGGGCGTCGACTTCGTACGGCTGCTGGGCCGGTCCATGCGTTTTCGGCGTACGGCGGAACAGGACCCGGAGACCCCGCACCCCGCGCCGCCGCGGGTGCCGCTGCTGGGCCGGTGGCTGACCCACTACGGCGAGCGGGCCCGCGTGCCCGGCTCCTCCCTCCTGCTCGCCATGACGGACCTGCTGGGCCGGCACTGGGCGACCGGGCAGTCCACGCTGGAGGACCAGCACCTGGGCGCCCTGCTGGCGTGGATCGCACCGCAGGACCCCCTGCACCCGCAGGACCCGCAGCTGACCGGTGCGGAGGCCGCCCGCCGCGCGGAGCTGGCCCGCGACGCCGACGGCCAGCTGCTGTGCCCGCCCGCGGGCCCGGCGACCGACCCGGCCTTCGACAACAAGCTCCTCGCCCCCGCCATCGAGCGCTACGACCGCGCCCGCACGGCGCTGGCCGCCGCCGAGGACGGCCTGGAGGCCGACGACCGGCTCGGTGCTCTCACGGCCGCGGAGCGGGAGATCCGCGCCCTGGTCGAGAGCCGTACCCGGCCCACCTGGGACGCGGTGTGGCGGGGCCTGGACCTGCTGCGGGCGCTGCCCGAAGGGGCGCACGCCGAGGAGCGCTGGACCCGCGACCGCTGGTCGTTCACCTCCCACCGCGACCGGATCCTGGCCGGCGAGCCCCCGCAGCCGCGCCGCGACGACGCCGTGACGGCGGCGAACAAGCTGGCCACGCGCGAGCGCGAGCAGGCCCGTCTGGAAGCCCAGGAGGCGCTGGACGATCCGCTGGTGATGGCCGGGCGGCGGCTGTCCGGGGAGGCGTTCGCGGGCGAGGTCGTGGACGTGGTGATGGCGTACAGCGAGAGCAGGCGGCCCAGTCCGCGCCCGCTGGTCACGGTCCGCACGGACGACCGCCCGTACCTGGGCGAGCGGGTGAAGGTCTACCGCTCGCTGGGCGGCAAGCCGCAGACGGCCGAGTACGCCGGACCGGCGCCGTCGGACGGCGAGCCCGAGGACGGGACGCTGGTGCTGCGGATCATGGACAAGATGGGCCGCGGCAAGGAGCCCGAGGCCGGGTCGGTGCCGGAGAAGGGCGACCTGGTCTGCTTCACGCTCTTCGAGCACGAGCAGCGGGGCGGCGCGAAGCTCCCCGACCCGGAGCAGACCCCGTGGACGCACGGCGGCCCGCCCGGTGAGTCGGCCGCGGTGCCGGAGGCCGCCGACGCCCAGACCGAGGAGGACGTGCTGTGACCGCCGAGGCCCTCTCCGCCTCCGCCCCCGCGTCCTTCGACCCGGGCGCGGAGGCCGCCCGCGCCACCGCGGCGATCCTCCACGACACCCTGCACGGCACGGAGCGCGGTGTCGTCGTCGACTCCCCGCCCGGCGCCGGGAAGTCCACGCTCGTGGTGCGGGCGGCGCTGGAGCTGGCCGAGGCGGGCCGCCCCCTGATGGTGGTGGCGCAGACCAACGCCCAGGTGGACGACCTGGTGCTGCGTCTGGCCGAGAAGAACCCGGACCTCCCGGTGGGCCGCCTGCACAGCAGCGACGCCGAGCCGTACGACAAGGCGCTCGACGCGCTGGGCAACGTCCGCAAGTCGGCGAAGGCCGCCGATCTCGCCGGGCAGGCCGTCGTGCTGTCCACGGCGGCGAAGTGGGCGCACGTGAAGGTGGACGAGCCGTGGCGGCACGCGATCGTCGACGAGGCGTACCAGATGCGTTCGGACTCCCTGCTCGCGGTCGCCGGGCTCTTCGAGCGGGCGCTGTTCGTGGGCGACCCCGGTCAGCTGGACCCGTTCTCGACGGTGGGCAGCGAGCAG
This sequence comes from Streptomyces sp. NPDC059906, assembly GCF_042730645.1. Classification (NCBI taxonomy): domain Bacteria; kingdom Bacillati; phylum Actinomycetota; class Actinomycetes; order Kitasatosporales; family Streptomycetaceae; genus Streptomyces; species Streptomyces sp. NPDC059906. Next base: position 284,749 of record NZ_JBHWKU010000002.1, on the reverse strand, counting down.
TGGGCGGGCCTGGCCTACGACCCGTCGTCCTCCGCCGTGACCACCCTCCTCGCCCACAACCCCGGACTCCCCCAGCACCGCCTACCGGTCTCCTGGCGGCTCCCGGCGTCGGCGGCCCGCCTGGTCTCGGACGCCTTCTACCCGTACACGCCGTTCCGCAGCGGCACGGACCACGGCGACCGGAGCCTGGCCTTCGCGGTCGCGTCGGACGGCTCGGGCCCCGACCGGGTGATCGACGAGGCCGCCGCCTCGGGCTGGGGCCTGCTGGAGCTGCCGGCCCGGCACACCCCGCGCACCGACCCGGAGGCGGTGCGTGCGGTGGCGGCGGTGGTCCGGCGCCTCCTCGACCGCGAGGGCCGGGCGACCTCCGAGCGCTCGCCCGACCCCGCTCCCCTGACCGCCGCCCGCATCGCCGTCGGCACCGCGCACCGGGACCAGGCGGCGGCGGTCCGCGCGGCGCTGGCCGACCTGGGCGTGCACGACGTCACCGTGGACACGGCCAACCGCCTCCAGGGCCGCGAGTACGACGTCACGGTCGTGCTGCACCCGCTCTCCGGCCGCCCCGACGCCACCGCCTTCCACCTGGAGACCGGCCGCCTGTGCGTCCTCACCTCCCGGCACCGGCACGTGTGCATCGTGGTCTGCCGCGAGGGCGTGGGCGACCTGCTGGACGACTACCCGTCCACGGAGCCGGTCCAGCTGGGCACGCTGGTGAAGTTCCCGGACGGGTGGGAGGCAATGCTTGCCACATGGGATCACTTCCAGGAGCACAAGGAGTCCTGGCTGCCGTGAGCCCGTACAGCCGCCAGTGCCCTGACCAGCGGGGAAACGTCGGTTGGTTCAGTAACTGATCGTTTCAGAATGAGGCGTCGGACGGTCCTTCGTCGTCGAGACGCTTGAGAACCTGTGTGAAGTCGCCGTCGTCGAGGAGGCCGACCAGCACCTGGGTCATGCTGTCGATGCCAGGATCCCGGACGATCAGGCCGTCGGAGCACCAGTAGTAGCGGCCTCCCAGCGCCTCGCCAGTCCGGGACCACCTCGCCATGATGCGTTCGACCTCGGCAAGCGTGAACACAGTCGCGCCCCAGCGTGAGCCGTCCACGATCAGCCGGACCTCGACATCGACGTTGCAGATGCTGTCCAGAGGCTCTCCCGGGTTGGGCAGGAGCGATGCCTCGAACCAATCCGTTCGGACGCGGTACCAGGGGCCGTCCCATCCATGCTCTGCGAATTCGGTCCCGGGGTTGGTCATTCGGGGAGTATGTCGAGCGGACTCGAAGGGCTCAACCGGGTTCTCTGGCGTCCTTCCGGATCGTGATCGCAAACCTTGTCCCTGACGCCCTGTGGGGTCGGATAGCCCCGCTGCTTCCAGCGCGGCCCGCGCGACGGCACCGCCACCCCGGGCGACTCCCGGTACCCGACCGGGGCGCGCTGGCCGGCATCGTCTACGTCCTACGCAAGGGCATCGCGTGGCGTGACGTACCGAGTCAGCTCGTTGGTTGCTCTGGAGTGACGGCCTGGCGCAGCTTGCGGGACTGGACAGAGGCCGGCGTCTGGCCCCGCCTGCACGACGCACTGCTGACCGAGCTGCGTCGAACCGACCTGCTGGACCTGGACGATTGCGCCGTGGACGGCTCGCATATTCGGGCTCTCAAGGGGGAGATCGCGTTGGTCCCTCGCCCGTTGACCGCGCCAGACTTGGCTCCAAGCACCATCTGATCGTCGACCGGCACGGCACGCCGCTGGCCGTCACGCTCACTGGCGGCTACCGACATGACGTAACCCAGCTTCTACCGCTGCTCGACGCGATTCCACCGATCCGTGGTCCGCGAGGGCGCCCCCGCCGCAAACCCCGTCGCCTGTACGCCGACCGGGGCTACGACTTCGACAAGTACCGACGTCAGTTGTGGAAGCGAGGCATCAAACCCATGATCGCCCGTCGCGGCATCGCTCACGGCTCCGGACTTAGCAAGATTCGCTGGGTCGTGGAGCGTGCATTTGCCTGGCTGCACCAGTTCAAGCGTCTGCGCATCCGCTACGAGCGCCGGGCGGACCTTCACCAGGGACTGCTCGAACTTGCCTGCTCGATCATCTGCCTGCGTCGGCTCACGCGAGCATTCTGAAACGATCAGTAAGTCCGGCTTCCTCAGACAGGGATGCCAGACAGCTTGGACAGCCTCAGAAGCTCCGGGTTGCTGCGTCGGTGCAGGGACGACAGGACCCGGAAGACCTCTCGTGCCATGGGATGGATGCGGGCCATCTGGGGTGCGGCCTCCCACGCATCCGACAGGGACTCCAGAGCCCCGTCACGGTCCCCCACGTCCAGCCGAGCCCTGGCCAGGTTCATGCGGGACGGAGCCACACGAGTAGCGGGCAGGCCCTCCAGGGCCGCGTCAAGGTCTTCTGCCACTCTCAGCGCCTCACCGGGCCGTCCCAGGTCCAGCCGAGTAGCCAGAACGTGTGTGGTCGTGTTCTGAGGGCCGAAGATCATGCTGTGACGGTTCCAATCCCTCTGGAACCACTCGGAGGCTTCCCAGGCCGACTTGATGTGCCGTTCCGCCTCCCTCTTTCCTTCCTTCTTGTCCTTGAAGCGTCCGGCCAAGGTCATTCCGCGCAGGTTCAGCAGTCCGACCGCAAAGGCCCTCTCCTGCCCTGACAGGCTGGCCTGTGCCCGGCTGATGGCCCGGTCCACGACCATGAGGCCGCCTTCGAAGTCCCCGCCATTCAGGTAGGCCCCTGCCCTGTCCCTGGCAGCAATGGCCAAGCCCAGCGAGTTGGTCTTCTGCTCGACGGCCCACCTCTGGCGAGTCACGGCCAGTTCCGCCATGTCCATCCACCTGTGCCGGGCGGCCAGCCAGTAGACGCTGCTGTAGACCTCGGACAGGGCCATCCAACTGTCTACCGTGTTGACGGCGTGGGCGTACGCCGTGGCGTCCCTCAGAAGGACGGGGAGCATCGCCAGGAGCCGGTCCACCTCCGCCTTGTCCCTGTGCTGGCCAGCGGCCTCCACAGAGATCATGAGAGCGTCTTCCTGTACCTCCTGGCGTCCTGGTAGGTCGTAGTCCCGGATAGCCGACCGGAGAGCCGACAGGCTCTTTTCATCGTTCCTGGCAACAGAGACTTTCCCCAGCACCTCAGCCATGCTCAGCCCCATGGGCTTGCCCAGGTCGGCAGCAACTCCCGGGGTCAGGGTTCGGTCCCCCACCTCGATCTTGGAGAGCAGAGACACGCTGATGTTGGCCAGCCTCGCCAGCCGGCTCTGAGTCAGTCCACGTTCCTTCCGGAGCGCAGCAAGGTTCGCGCCCGGTGCCAGATCGGTGGTCTTTCCCATGTGATCAGCCCTACCCGGTAGGTACTCAGCGCACGCTGTGCGCCGCTGGACGGTCGCTGGAGCCATCGTCGCAAGCCTTACGGGTAACCCGCAGCAGGTTCCTTCACTCACCGCCTCTGAAGGCGTGTGGAGCACTGTGCAACTCGTGTGCAAGTTCCCCTGCACTTCCGGCCGTTGACTAGATGCAGTCACCAGTGAAAGGCGGAGGGCATGAGACAGGGAACCGTGTGTGAGCCCGGTACAGCCGTGTTCGACAACGCCAGTCAGATGGTCGGCGTCGTCCAGGCACAGCAGGGCCCCATGCTGATCCTGATTCGCCCCTCCGGCCTCCGCTGGCAGACCCGTGCCATCTCCGTCCGTCCCGTCAACGACAGGGAACGCATTCAGCTTGCTGCCCTGGCCCGACACCACCAGCAGGCACTGACGTTGGCGAAGTTGAGACGGCGCGTGACCCACTGAACCCCCGCCCTGATCACCCAGGCACGTACGGGTGGCGGGCTGGGCTCCATCACCCGAGCACGACCACGTGAAGGGAACCACTGATGGCTACAGCGGTACAGGTCCGAGACCCCCGTACCTGCGTCCCCTCCCAGGTGTGGGACAGGGAAATCCGACTCATCATGCGGGACAACGCCATGGGGCGTGACCTGGCAGAGCGCATCTTCGGTCAGGCCGTCGCCTACCTGGTGACCTCCGCCGAGTGCCCCGAGGTCCGCATGGGGCCCTCCCAGGCCGTGGACCTGGGTGTCCACTCGTTCGTGCTCGACTCGATCAACTACACGGCGTTCTGCGACCAGCACGCGGGCCGATACATCCACCACGTCCCGCACCTGCCCGGAGAGGGAGCCGGGGAGCCCCCCGCCCTGCGGGACACGGTCAAGGCCATCCACTCTTCCGGCTTCGAGATCGACCCGGAGCTGTGGGTCATGAAGGACGCGGCCGACTGCTCCCAGTGCCACGCTGGGTGCACCGACAGCCCCAACAGCGGGAAGAAGTAGCACAACGCTGACAGTGGTGACTCCCCTCGGCGACGGGGGGAGTCGTCCCCATGAGGAGAGGTTCCGTATGGAGGTCGTTGATGCCTGGGAGCGATACGCCCGGGGACGGACACCACGGCGAGAGGTGAACTCCGCTGGTGCTCGTACGTGGTTGAACTGGACCCAGTACCCCGACCACGGCCCCGATGAATCGATCCTCGGAGACCTCCAGGGCCGCACCGTCCTGGAACTGGGCTGCGGTACAGGCTGCAATCTGGCCCACCTGTCCACCCTTGGAGCCACATGTACCGGGGTCGATATCGCTCCGAGCCAGCGCGGGAAGGCCGTGGCCCGATGGGGGCACCTGCCCGGCCTCACCTTCCGCACGGCAGAGGTGACCGACTACCTGACCCACACAGAAGGCCCCTTCGACGTGGTCCTGTCCGTCTTCGGGCCTGTCTGGTTCACGGACCCTGAACAGCTCCTCCCCCTGGTTCGTAAGAGGCTTTCCCCTGGTGGCGTGCTGGCCTTCTCCCACAAGCCCCCAACGGCCGGCACTCAGCCCGTGGGCCGGCTAAGAGCGGCCAAGGCAGTGACCAGGTGGGACTACACCCCAGAGGAGTGGTCGACCCTTCTGGCCTCTTCGGGGTACTCGGACATCAAAGCCGAGGTCATCTCTCCCCCGGAAGGGAAGGACGTAGGAACCCTCTTGGTAAGGGCCTACTGAGCAGAAACTCAAGGACTTCTCGTCCAGGACGTAGCGGACGCGTGGGCCGCCGAAGTGGTCGGCAAGCCAGTCCAGGAAGCGGCACATCACCTCGGCGGTGAAGCTCCCAGTGAAGACCACGACGTGCGTCCGGCCCTTGATTCTGATCGCCGACATCACGTTCACCGAGAACCGGTTCCGGCTGCGCCGCACCACAGGTGTCTTCCCCTTCTCACCCCAGGTGCGGCCGGTGACCTGGTGCGAGCGGATGCCGACCTGGCCGACGAAGAGGCTCTCCCCGCCGTCCTTCCTCGCCCTGATGCCAGCGCGCCACGGCCTGCGTGTCTTGTTCGACCGCCCGCATGTCCGGGCACTGGAAGGACAGCCGTCACGCCTTCAGGCACTTGCCCCGCCCGTTCCACGGTCACCACGGTTCCAGGCAGTTCCTTGACCTCAGCCGCCGTTGCCACCCGAGGCTGCTATATCAAGTCAAACTGCTTGAGGGAGATGACCTGTCTCAACGAAGTATGGCCATCAGGGCGGAGCGGTTTGTCCTGGCCGAGTACAGACGTCATGATCGCGGGGTGACTGAGGAGACGGTTGTCGAGAAGACCTGGCGGCTCATGCTGGACGGGCATCCCACGGCGCGACGGGGAGAGCCCGCAGTCATAGAGGCCGCCTACGCCGAACCTCGGCTGCGGGCCTTGTTCCCATTTCCGAGCCACGGAGCGCTCACCTTTCACCGCAACACGCAGTTCCCGTGGAGCAACGACCTGCCGTTCATCGCGGGCGACGCGCAATCATGCACCGTGTACGCGCCCCTGGGTGCGTCGCCGCGCGTCTTGGGCGAGTCACTCACACCGTATGAGGCGGCCGCGTTGGTGGTGGCCCACCTGCCGCACGACTGCGGACCGGCCTTCGAGGGGCCGTGGCCCCCAGCGGAGAGCTCCACAGACTGAACCCGCCGCCGTCCCGGCCAAACCTCGCTGAGGCTGGTCAAGCTTCGATGAGACGGGTCAGGAGATCATCAGCGTTGATTTGCCGTGTGGGCTGAGCTCCTCGTTCGAGGAGCTTGAAAAGCTGTCGGCAGATGGCGCGCTTGAGGCAGCGTTGGGCGTCCCTCGCGGTCTTCCCCTCGCTGATTCGGCGGGCGACGTAGGCCCGGGTGATCGGGTCGAGACAGATGCGGATCAAGGTGATCGTATGGAGTGCCCGGTTGAGCTGCCGGTCTCCACTGCGGTTGATCCTGTGCCGGTTGGTCAGGCCTGACGAAGCGGGGATTGGAGCGACGCCTGCGAAGGCCGCGAACGCTGCCTCGGACCGGAAGCACCCGGAGTGCAACCAACTGATCAAGATCCGAGCGGCGCTGATGGGCCCGATGCCCTGCAGTGCCAGCAGTTCGGGAGCGACGGCGCAAACGAGAGCGAGGAGTTCCAGCTCGAGTTCCGTCGCTATGTCGGTCTTGCGTCCGCCACGGATGGCTGGACGCTTTGGCCGGCACACCTCGACGACGTTTTCGCCGGCCGCGTCCAGGGAGGCGGCAAGTCCGGCTCCGTATGAACCCGTACCCTCCAGAGCCCAGCAGCGCCGACCGGGAGCATGCTGGTGGGCGAAGCCCAGCAACTGCTGGTAGCCCCGACAACGCGGCCGAGGTCCGTCATCTGGAGCTTCTCCAGCCAGTGCGACAGCACCAGTGCCTCATCATCCGAGAGCTTGATCGTCACCTGGCTGTCACCCATGCACACCCCTACGGCTCGGCCCGCCCCTGACCGCACGAACCTACTGGCCTTGGACCTTGACCAAACACATAGGGGCTCCCCCCGTACGGGAGCACCTGAGAGGGCGTAGCGCGCTCTCATTCCAGGTCGGTCAGTTCGTGGATCAGCTCATCGAGCATGGTGCAGAAGGCCGCGTAGGCACACCGCTCGTACTCTTCGCCGTCGCTCGACGCCCAGTTGCCTTGCAGAGAACCGCTCGCCCGCTCTTGCAGATCCTTCGGAGTGATGAGGCCAATGGACAGCCCGACCTTGGGGCTGCCGACGAGGAAGATCCGGAAACCGGCTTCGCGGAGGAACCGGCCGCGCTCCTTCCATTCGGCCTTCTGCTCCCACTTCGCACGGTAGGTCTGACCCGTGCTCGTTTCCTCCCAGCGGCCAGGGGTGAAGGGTTCTTCCTGAAGCGTCGCCAGGTTCGCGGCGTGACGCTCCAGCGTCGTCGTGAGCGCCGTAACGGCAGCAGCCGAGGAGGCTTGGGCGATGGCCTGGGAGAGGTTCTCCATGGCCGCTTCCAGTTCCTTGATCTGAGCCCTGTTGTCCTTGCCGGGGACGTACGAGCGCTCAGTGATGTGCTGATCTCCCAGCTTGGAGAGGAACGACTCCTCTACGGCTCGGTAGATCTCTTCCTGTGGCCACGATGTGGAGAACTGGCACGCCTCACCGTTGGACCAAGTGGCGCAGCGGAAATACCGGTGCTTCTTGGTCTCCCCGGTCCGCAGCGTCACCAGGGAACTGTTCTCGTACATCTTCATACCGCAGGGGCAGTACAGGACTCCCGTCATGGGGGACGCGTTCGACTTGATCCCCGCCCTGTACTTCCCCAGGTCGGCGACGGCGATCTGCAACTTGTCGAACTCCTCGTCCGTCAGGATCGGATCAGCCCATCGGACGGGCAGACCGTCCCTGAGCAGCGGCCCACCCTTGTGCATGGCCACACCCTTGAGCGTGGGCTTCTTCAGCATCTTGCCGAGAGTGGACGTGCTCCACTTGGTCCCCTTGATGTGCGTCTTGACGCCCACCTTCTTCTCTTCGGCGTTGATGCTCCGCTGGTAGTCCTGGGAGGTCAGGACACCACGCGGGCAGTCGCACTGCGGAGTCCCGCTGCTCTGGTCGACACAATCCGCGAGGTGCCGGGGGCGAGCGTTCCAATCAGTGCAGAGTTGCCCCATGGACCATCCCTGCTCCGCGATCCGTTCGTACGCTTCCCGGATGAGGGGGCCGGTCACGGGGTCGATCACAAGCTTGAAGCGCTGCTTGCCGTGGTGATCCACGACGAGGGGCCGATAGCCGAAGGGCCACGTGCCGCCGCCCCACAGGCTTGCGTCCCGGTAATATTGCGTCTGGTTGCGACGCTTCTTCACGATGGCTTCGCGGTACTCCTGCGCTTGGGTCGCCTTGATGTAGGCGATCATCCGACCCGTGGGCGTATGGATGTCCAGGCTCGGGTCATCGATACAGACGATCTCCTTGCCATCCTTGTGGCAGCGCTCCGCGAACCGGTCCCAGTGGTGCTGATCGCGAGTGATCCGGTCCAGCGACGTGACCATGATCGCGTCCCACTCGCGCCAGAGCGGATCTTTCATCCACCGGCCCAGCTTCGGCCGGTCGTCCAGGTTGACCGCGCCCGAGACACACACGTCCTCAACTTCCCCGGCCACGGTGTAGCGACCCTCCACCGCCGCCCGGTCCAACTCCTCCCCCTGGCGCAGCAAGGCAGAGCTGTCCTCGGTATCGCGGCTTATGCGCCGCACCTTGAGGACGCGCATGCCGGGCAAGAGTCGTGCACTGGACATACCTAGCCTCGCCTTCCGTTACAGGCTCCCCAGGAGTCGATTTGGTGATCATATCTTCCCATCACTGGGAAACCAACCACGCGGTGCTGGCGCATCTCGCGGAGCACCGGGTGGCCTGGCGACCCTGAGCGGACCGGCGGACAGGGGATTTCCCTTAGGGCTAAGGTTTCTCCATCTGAACGTACGCCGCGAGGGGAAGACATGGCGCAGGGCAGGGCGGCGAGGCGGCCGGACGCGGTGGCGGGGATCGTCGGGGACTGGGCGCGGGAGCGGCCCGAGCTGGACACCTCCCCGCTGGAGGTGCTGGCCCGGCTGCACCGGTCCTATCTGCAGTACCAGTCGCGGATGACCTCGCGGCTCGACGAGCACGGGCTGTCCGTCGCCGGGTTCGACGTGCTGACCGCGCTGCGCCGGGCCGGGGCCCCGTACCGGCTGACCGCCGGACAGCTCGCGGCCTCCGGGCTGGTCTCCTCGGCGGGGGTGACACTGAGGCTCGACCGGCTGGAGAAGGACGGCCTGCTGGTGCGCGAGCGGGACGCCGAGGACCGGCGCGTGGTGTACTCGCGGCTCACCGAGGCGGGCCTGGCGAAGGTGGACGAGGTGTTCAGCGAGCACCTGGACAACGAACGCCGGATGCTCGGCGGACTCTCACCCGCCGAGCACCGTCAACTGAGCCGTCTGCTGTCGAAGTTGGAGCGTTCGATCGTCGAGTCCGACGATGCCCCGGATCAGCCCGCCGGGACGGGCTGAACCGACGACTGCTGTTCCGCCTGCGCCCGGTACAGCCGGCGCAGCCGGACCACGCCCAGGTCGTGCTGGTAGAGGTTCTCGCGCTGGTCGGCGTCCGCGGGCATGTTCTCCAGCATGACGCGGTCCTGCTCCAGGACCTCCCAGTGGCGGGCCTCGATGAGCGTCTTGTACAGGAACCGCCAGGTGTCGCGCTGCCAGTCGCTCACCTTGCGGTAGCGCCAGAAGAAGACGCCGGTGCGCCCCGCGTCCACCGGGCAGGCCATGCCGACGATGCCGAAGGGGCCCCCGGGGCCCGCCGACGGCGGGTAGGGGATGGACAGGTCCACCCAGTCGACCCCGGTGTGGCACAGCTCGACCCAGTCGAAGTTGACGCCCCGCTGGTCGGTCTTCTCGAAGAAGTAGCCCCGCCCGGTCTCCCGGATGCGGAACTTGGCGGTGGTGTCCCCGGCGAACATGGTGTGCGACTCGGAGTGCAGGAAGGCGCCGTGCATCGGGTCGAGCAGGTTCTCCATGGCGAACCGCCACGGCACGTCCCACTCCGCGTAGCAGAGGAACGCGGAGATCCCGTCGTCGGCCAGCGGGGCGGGGAGGGTGAGTTCGACCGGCTCGGGGTGCTCCTCGTCGCCGAAGTAGGCGAGGATCGCGCCGCCGACCTCGCGCACGGGCAGCGAGGTGACGAGGGTCTTGCCCTCCAGGTTGCAGCCCGGCAGGCCGGGTACCGAGGTGACCGTGCCGGCGGTGTCGATCTCGACTCCGTGGTACCAGCAGGCGACCCGGTCGCCCAGGTGCTTGCCGAGGGACAGGGGCGCGCCGCGGTGGGGGCAGCGGTCGGCGAGCATGGACAGTCCGCCGTCGGACTTGCGGAACAGCAGCCAGTTCTCGCCGAGGGCGGTCACCTTGCGCATGCCGCCGGGGGCGACGAAGTCGGACGGTACGACGGGGTGCCACTGGTTGCGCAGGCCGTGGGCGTAGATGTGGTCGGCGCTGTCGTGGGTCGAGAGGGTCATGTCAGGCTCCCAGGCGGTTCATCTCGGCGCGGAAGGACTCCTCGGTCCAGGGCTCGCCGGTGGGCGTGCGCAGCTGGCGGGCGTTGAGTCCGCCGATCACGTCGGCCAGTTCGTGACCGTCCTCGGTGAAGATGTCCTCGAGCGTGCGGGCGAGCTTCAGCTCGTACGGGGTGGGCTCGTGGTCACGGGTCTGGTGGGGGTCCAGGTACGGCCAGGTGGTCTCGGGCACGGCGTTTCTCCGTAGGGGGTCAGAGGTTCAGGACAAGACGGTCCGAGGCGCAGCGCGAGACGCAGATCATCATCGTCTCGCCGGTGGCGCGCTCCGCGTCGCTGAGCAGGAAGTCGCGGTGGTCGGGGGTCCCGGCCAGGACGCGGGTCTCGCAGGAGCCGCAGATGCCGTCCCGGCAGGAGGAGGCGACGGCCAGCCCGGCGTTCTCGGCGGCTTCCAGGATGGAGGTGCCGCCTTCCACACGCAGGGTCACACCCGATGACCGGCACTCGACGTCGAAGGCGCTGTCGTCGCCCTCGTGCGTCACGGCCGGCGCGGCGAAGCGCTCGGTGCGCAACCGCCCCTCGGGCGCCGCCTCCTCGACCGCCTTGAGCAGCGGCTCGGGACCGCAGCAGTACACCAGCGCGTCGGCCGGAAGGTCCGCGAGCGTGCCCGCCACGTCGATGTGCCCCTGCTCGTCGTGCGGTACGAGGGTCACCTCGCCGCCGAGCGCCGCGAGTTCGCCGCCGAACGCCATCGAGGCGCGGGTCCGGCCGCCGTGGACCAGGCGGTACGGGACGCCGTCCCGCTCGGCCCGGCGGGCCATGGCGAGGAGCGGGGTGATGCCGATGCCGCCGGCGACGAAGACGTAGGAGGCGGCGGGTTCGAGGGCGAAGTGGTTGCGCGGCCCGGCCACCCGCACAGTCTGGCCGGGCCGCAGCTTGGTGTGCACGTGGCGCGAACCGCCGCGCGAGGCGGGCTCGTCGAGGATGCCGAGGCGGTACGTCCCCGCGTCCTCGGGGTCGCCGCACAGGCTGTACTGGCGGACGTGGCCGCCGACGTGCAGGTCCAGGTGCGCGCCCGGTGTCCAGGCGGGCAGCGGCTTGCCGTCCGGGTGGACCAGCTCGACGGAGAGGACGCCCTGCGCCTCCCAGGTCGTACGGTGGACGAGGAGGTCCAGTTCCTGCTCTTCGGCGGTTTCGGTGGTGCTCATGTCGCGGGCCTCCCTACCGGGCGGGGATCTTGACGGGCGGGGTGAACGGGTTCTTCATCGGGCCGAGCGCGGCCAGGTCGACCTCGACGAGGGTCGGCCCGTCGGAGGCGACGGCGGCGTCGATCACCTTGGCGGCCTCGCTCGCGTCGCCGATGCGCGCGTACGGGAGTGCGCAGGCGGCGGCGAGCTGGGCGAAGTCGGGGGTGAACAGGTCGACGCCGGAGCGGCGTTCGGTGTAGGTGGCCTGCATGTTGCGCAGCACTCCGTACCCGCCGTCGTTGAAGACGATCAGGGTGAGGCGGGGCCGTTCCTGGGCGAGGGTGAGCAGTTCGCCCAGGTGGACGGCGAGGCCGCCGTCGCCCGCGATGACGACGGTGGGCTCGCCGGGGCGGGCGAGGGCGGCGCCGATGCCCATGGCGAGGCCCTGGCCGATGCCGCCGCCGCGCGGGAAGACGTTGGCGCGCGGGTCGTGCATGGGCAGGAGGCGGTTGCCCCAGGCGGACGACGGGATCGTGACGTCCCGGGCGACGACCGCGCCGCGCGGCAGGGCGTCGGCGAGGGCGTCACAGATCGCGGCCTGCGGGCCGATGCCGTCGTGCAGCGCGGCCCGCACCTCGTCGCGCACCCGGCGTACCCGGTCCGTCCACTGCGCGTCGGCCCGTACGGCGGCCTCGGTGAGCGACGGAAGGACATCCCTCGCGTCGCCGTGGATACCGTGCCGCGCGGGGTACACCCGGCCGAGGGCGGCGGCGTCGGCGTCGATCTGGATGTGTGCCTCGGGGAGGCGGAGCCCGTAGTCGGCGGTCTCGTTGGAGCGGAAGTGGGTGCCGACGGTGACGAGCACGTCGGCGTCGGCCAGGAGCGCGCGTCCGGCGGGCGTGGTGGCGAAGTTGCCGACGACCTGCTCGTGGTCCTCGGGTACCGAGCCGCGCCCGGAGTTGGAGGTGAGCAGGCCCGCGCCGGTCGCCTCCAGCAGCGCGAGGAGCTGGTCGCGGGCCGTGTTCGCGCCGCCCCCGGCCCAGATCAGCGGGCGCCGGGCGGAGGACAGCAGGTCGCGTGCCGCGGCCGGCGGGGACGCGTCGGGCACCGGCACGTCGGCGACGGGGGCGCTGGAGCCGTCGTCCTCCTGGACCGCGTACTGGAGGTCGATCGGCCACTCCACGCTCGCGGGGCCGCCCGGCACGGCGAGCGCGGCGGCGGACGCCTCGCGCAGGACGCGGCCCGCGTCGCGGGCGGAGGTGACGGTGGCGGCGTACTTCGACACCGCGGCGAGCATGCCGAGCTGGTCCTTGGTCTCGTGGATGAACCCGCGCCCGCTGCCGAGGTGTGCCGACTCGACCTGCCCGGTGATGTGCAGCACCGATGTCCCGGACGACAGGGCCTCGATCAGGGAGCCCGCCGCGTTGCCCGCGCCGGTGCCGGTGGAGGTGAGCGCGCAGCCGATCGAGCCGCGGGCCCGGCCGTACGCGTCGGCGGCGTTGACGGCGCTCGCCTCGTGCCGCACCGGCACGAACCGCAGCTCGGGGTCGGCCTCGACGGCCTCCACCAGCGGCAGGTTGTGCACGGAGACGATGCCGAAGACGGTGTCGACGCCGAGGGACTTGAGGTGGGCGGCCAGGAGTCCGCCCCCGTGGTCGTAACGCATGCGAACTCCTCAGAGGATGCCGCGGCCGACTCCGCCGCAGACGTCGATGCTGGTTCCGGTGATGTAGGAGGCGCGCGGCGAGAGCAGCGAGACGATCGCGTACGCGACCTCCTCGGCGCGGCCGAGACGGCCCAGCGCGATGCCCCGGTCGGCGGCGATCTCCGCCTGCCACTCCTCGTAGGTGAGCCCGCTGTCGGCCGTCGCGTGCCGGCGGGTCCACTGGCCGGTGTCGACCAGGCCGAGGCAGACGGAGTTGACGCGGATGCCCTCGGGGGCGAGTTCGCGGGCCAGCGAGGTGGAGAGGTTGAGGATGCCGGCGCGGGCGGCGCTGGTGGTGATCAGCCGGGTCTCCGGCTGCTTGGCGAGGACGGCGTTGACGTTGACGACCGCGGCGGCGTCGGAGGCGCGCAGGTGGCCGCGGGCGGCGGCGAGGGGGTGGAGGACGCCCGCGAACTTCAGCTCCAGCTCGTCGCGCCAGTCGTCGGCGGTGGTCTCGTCGAGGGTCTTCGTCCTGGACTGGCCCGCGTTGTTGACGAGCCCGTCGAGCCGTCCGCCGAGGTGCGCGGCGGCGCGCTCGGTGAAGTCCCGTACGGCGTCGGCGTCCCGGACGTCGCAGACGCCGGTGTACAGGCGGTCCCGGCCGGCGCCGAGACCGGCGGCGGCCTTGGCGAGCCGGTCGGAGTCCCGGCCGCAGGTGGCGACGCGGGCGCCTTCGTCGAGCAGGGCGCGGACGGTGGCCAGGCCGACGCCGGAGCTGCCGCCGGTGACCAGGACGGTGCGGTCGGCGAGGCCGAGGTCCATGGGTTCTCCTTGCGAACGGGGATGCGGGGGGGGGCGGGGCGGGGGCGGGGTTCAGTGCATGGTGAAGCCGCCGTTGACGGCGACGACCTGACCGGTGAGGTAACGGGACTCCTCGCCGAGCAGGAAGGAGACGAGCCCCACCACGTCGTCGGGGCGCTGCGGCCGGGGAATCGCGCGGTTGGCCGCGTAGAGCGCGTGCCGCGCGGCCGGTACCGTCTCGGTCGCCTCGACCTCCGTCAGGCCGGGTGCCACCGCGTTGACGGTGATGCCCCGCTCGCCCAGTTCGCGGGCCATCGCGCGGGTGAGGGCGACGACCGCGCCCTTGGAGGCGATGTAGTGGGCGAGCCGCGGGGAGCCGTAGAGGGCGGCGTCGGAGGCGATGTTGACGATGCGTCCGGGGTCGGACATCAGGGGCAGCAGGTGCTTGGCGACGAGCCAGGGGCCGCGGGCGTTGACGGTCATCAGCCGGTCCCAGGTCTCGACGTCGATGTCCTGGAACTCCCGGCCGCCGACGCCGTTGGCCAGCGCCGCGTTGTTGACCAGGGCGTACACGGGACCGCCGGACGCGGGCCCGCCGGGCGCGACGCGGGCGGCCAGCGCCTCGACCGAGGCGTGGTCGGCGACGTCCAGCGGGACGAACTCGGCCGCACCGCCCGCCTCCCGGATCGCCGCCGCCGTACGGGCGCCCCACTCCTCGTTCAGTTCGGCGACGACGACGCGGTACCCGTCGGCCGCCGCCCGGCGGGCCATGGCCTCCCCCAGACCACGGCCCGCGCCGGTCACGACGACCGTACGGCGCCCGGTGGCCGGGTCAGTCACGGGTGACGCCGTACAGCGGGGAGTACTCGGGGTACGTCGGCACCTGCGGCTTCTGCGTGCCGATGACGACGCAGAACAGGGCGTCGGTGTCGCCCTCGTTCTTCAGCGAGCGGGTCACCCCGGCCGGGACCACGATCATGTCGCGGTAGCCGAGGGTGCGGTACTCGGTCTCGTCGGGGCCGCGGTGGATGCCGACGCGGACCTCGCCCTCCAGGACGAAGAAGGCCTCCTCGACGTCGTGGTGGGTGTGGGCGGGGCCCTCGGCGCCGGGCGGCAGCAGCATGTTGGAGAAGGTGAAGCCGCCGGAGGGCAGGATCCGGCCGTCCTCCTCGTGGTTGCCGGTGGCGCCGGAACCGACGTAGCGGATCTGCGCCCGCTTGTACTGCGGGCCCGCCTTCTCCTGGAAGGACAGGGTGCCCCAGTCCGGCTCGCGGGAGGCCTTGGTGGCGATCAGGGAGTCGGTGTACTTGGCGAGGTCCGAGCCGTTGTCGTAGTCGTCGGTGGTCAGCGGCATGGTGATCAGTCCTTCATGGTGCGGGTGTCGGTGACGATGTGGAGGTGGGAGAGCAGCCAGGCGTTGAAGTGCTCGGGCTGTTCCTGGTTGGCCAGGTGACCGGCGTCCTTGACGATCACGTAGGCGGTCCGGTGCAGACCGCCGGCCAGGACCTGTGAGGCGTCGGGGCCGGTGATCCGGTCCTTCTCCCCGCACAGGACGAGCGTGGGCGCGGTGACGTCGGCGAGTTCGCCGCGCAGGTCGGTGGCGGCCATCGACTCGGCCGCCTGCCGGTAGCCCGGCGGCCGGATCGCGTCGGCCATGGTGTCGACGACCCGCCGCACCAGCTCGGGCGGCGCGTCCTTCGACAGCAGCCGGGGGCCGCGTTCCTCCGCGAAGGCGCGCGGGCCGGCGCGCTCCAGCTCCGGGACGCGGGCGCGCATGGCGGCGGCCTTCTCGGGGCCGGTGCCGGAGCCGGGGGTGGAGTCGGCGACGGTGAGGGAGGCGACGAGTTCCGGGTGCCGGGTGGCGAGCCGCAGCGCGATGACGCCGCCCCAGGAGACGCCGACGACGTGTGCCTCGCGGGCGCGGGCGCGGATGACGGCGGCGGCGGTGTCGGCGTAGTCGTCGAGGGTGAGGTCGCCGTCCGGGTCGGCGGACCTGCCGTATCCGGGGGCGTCCCAGGCCACGACCCGGTGACCGGCGGCGGCGAGTGCCTCGGTCTGGGGTGCGAAGGCGGCGGACGAGGAGCCGATGCCGTGCAGGCACAGCACCAGCGGCCCGTCGTCGCCCCTCTCCTCCAGGTGCAGCCCGGCGAGGTCGTGGGCGGTCACAGGATCTGCCCCCGGCGTCCGGCCAGGGCGGCGAGCGAGCGCAGTACGGCGTACGGGACGACCTGGCTGGTGGCCGGGTTGGCCGCGTCGGGCAGGTGGCGCACCTCGAAGCGGTACGAGCCGTGCGGCCCGCTCGCCTCGATGACGTGGGAGGTGTGCGCGGCCGCCGGGTCGGCGACGACCCTGACCCGTACCGCGTCGAGGTCCCCGACCGCGAGGGCGACGGAGGCGGCGACGTTGGTGGACTTGGGGAACTTCGCCGGCACGTCGCGCGCGGTGCCGGACATGACCTCCACGGGTCCGGTCGCCGACCGCAGCCGGGCGAGCGCCTCCTCGTCCATCCAGGGCTGTTCGAGGGTGGACGGCAGCTTGGTGGTGGTCAGCGTGACCTCTCCGAGCGGGCCCATCGCCCGTACGGCCTGGAGGAGGTCGAGCCCGCCGACCGCGCCGCCGGTGAAGTAGACCCGGCCGGGTCCGGCCGCGAGGAGTTTCTTGGCGAGGTCGTCGTCGGTGAGCGCTCCGGTGGACGCCACGAGCAGGTCGGTGCCGGAGGCGAGGATCGTCTCGCCCCATTCCCGTACGACGCCCTGTCCTGCGGCCTCGACGATCAGGTCGCAGGCGGCGAGGGCTTGTTCCACGGTGAGCTGGGGTGCGGGGACCGCGTCGCCGAGGGGGCGGTTGTCGACAATGCCGACGAGTTCGGCGCCGGGCACCTCACCGGCGGCGAGGGCGCCGCCGACGGTGCGGCCGATGGCGCCCCAGCCGATGAGGCCGACCTTGCGTGTGCCGCCGTTCATGCCGCTGCTCCTTGGGGCTCGGTGCTGGTTTCGGCGGCGGCGTCCACGGGCGGGGCGACCGGGCTGCCGTCGGGCGTGCCCGCCATGTGGGCGCGGATCCGCGGCGAGGGCGGGCCCGCGGTCCCCCACAGGTCGGACAGCTCGGGGGTGCGCCGCCACACCTTGCAGATCCAGGTGTCCTCGACGATCTGGGCGACCTCGGTGGTGTACTCGCACACCAGGCCGGTGGGGTCGGTGAAGTACGAGAAGGTGTTGTTGCCGGGGCCGTGCCGGCCGGGGCCCCACTCGGGGGTGATGCCGTGGTGGCGGAGCCGGCCGAGGCCGCGCATGAAGTGGTCGAGTGAGGTCATCTCGTAGGCGACGTGGTTGAGGGAGACCCACGGTGCCTGGTTGAAGGCCACGCAGTGGTGGTCGGAGCCGCAGCGCAGGAACGCCATCTGGTGCTCGGACCAGTCGGAGACGCGCATGCCGAGCACGTCGCGGTAGAAGGCGACGGAGGCGTCGATGTCGGGGGTGTTGAGGACGGCGTGGGTGACCCCGACCGGCAGGGACACGTCCCGGCCGCGTGCGGTGACCGCCCAGGTGTCGGCGGACAGTTCGATCAGCCGTCCGTCGAGGTCGTGGAAGCGCAGCCCGTAGCCGCCGCCGACCTGGTCGAGGGGGCCGGGTTCGGTGACGAGCGCGATACCGCGGGCCCGCAGCCGGTACGCGGCCTCGTCCACCTCGGCCGGTGTCGCGAGCGCGAAGACGAGGCGGCCCAGGCCGATCGTGTCGGAGCGGGTCAGCCTGAGGGCGTGGTGCTCCTCGCCGGTGCCGCGCAGCCAGCTCGCGCTGTGTTCGGCCTCGACGACCTCCAGGCCCCAGACCTCCTCGTAGAAGTCGACGGCGTCGGCGAAGTTCGGGGTGAGCAGCTCGACCGAGCGCAGGGCGCGCAGGCGGCCGATCGGGGGCTGGTTCATGGCGGGGTCTCCCTAGGAGTGGGTCAGTTGGCCCAGGGCAGGGGCGTGGCGTCGGTGCCCCAGTACAGGGACTTCTGCCGCTGGTAGGCGCGGATCAGGTCGCGGCCCTTCTCGGTGCCGAGCCCGGAGTCCTTCATCCCGCCGAAGGGGGTGGAGATGGAGAACTGCTTGTACGTGTTGATCCAGACCGTTCCGGCCTCGATGCGCCGTCCGAGCCGCCAGGCGGCGCGCGCGTCGCGGGTCCAGATGCCGCAGGCGAGTCCGTAGACGGAGTCGTTGGCCAGTGCGACCAGTTCGTCCTCGTCGTCGTAGGGCAGGGCGACCAGGACCGGGCCGAAGATCTCCTCCTGGCAGACGCGGGCGGAGTTCGGCAGGGAGTCGATGACGGTCGGCAGGTAGTAGGCGCCCCGTGCGTACCGCTCGCCCTCGGGCGGGGCGCCGCCGCACAGCACCCGGCCGCCCTCCTCGCGGGCGCGGTCGACGGCCGCGGCGACGGCGTCGCGGTGTGCGTGGTGCACGAGCGGCGCGACCTGGGTGTCGGGGGACGTGCCCGGCCCGACGCGCAGTTTCCGCACCCTCCCGACCAGTTCTCCGACGAAGGTGTCGTACAGCGAGGCGTGGACGAACAGGCGCGATCCGGCGATGCAGGACTGGCCGCTGGAGGAGAAGATCCCGTACATGACGCCCGCGAGGGCCTGTTCGACGTCGGCGTCCTCGCGCACGATCGTGGGCGACTTGCCGCCCAGTTCGAGCGAGGCGGGGACGAGCTTGTCGGCGGCGGCGCGGGCGATGGCGCGCCCGGTGGCGGTGCCCCCGGTGAAGCCGATCCGGCCGACCAGCGGATGGCGGACGACGGCGTCGCCCACGACGCGGCCCTTGCCCGGCAGTACGGCGAGCAGCGCGGTCGGCAACCGCTCCTCGGCGAGCACCCGGTGGACTAGGCGCCCGAAGGCGAGGGAGACCAGGGGGGTCCACTCGGCGGGCTTGAGCAGCACGGCGTTGCCGCCGCCGAGGGCGGGGGCGACCTTCTGCGCGTCGGAGGCGACGGGCGAGTTCCAGGGGTTGATCGCGCCGACGACGCCGATCGCCTCGTGGGTGCTCATCGTGAGGTACGGGCCGCGCGAGGGTGTGAGCGCGTCCTCGGCAGTCTCCAGTGCCGCGGCCGTGTACCGGAAGGTGCCGGCGGCGCTCAGTGCGAGCGCGCGGGTCTCGGCGAGCGTCTTGCCGGTGTCGGCGGTCTGGAGCGCGGCCAGGTCGTCGGCGTGCTCCTCGATCAGGTCGCCGATTCGGTACAGGACGCGGGCCCGGCGGTGGGGCGGCAGGTCCCGCCACTCGGGGGCGGCGGCGGCCGCGGCGGCGGCGTGCGCGGCCTCGTCCACGTCGTCGGGCGAGGCGGCGTGGACGGTGGCGAGGACGGTGCCGTCGGCCGGGTCGACGGTGTGGATCGGCGGGCCGCCGCCGAGTCGCCACTGCCCCGCGATGAGGATCTCGTCGGCTGGGATGCGCGGCATGGGGACCTCCGGGTGAGGAGCGTTTCTAAGCGCTAGAAATCTAAGGGCTTAAATAATTTCCCCGCAAGAGCCCGCGGTCGAGAATTTTTCACGACGTCAGGAGTAAGGCTTGCCTAACATCGGCGGGCTACCGGTAGAACTTAAGCACTGAGACATTCAGCGCCTACATAAATAGGGCGTCGCCGCACCTCTCCAACCCTCATCGCCGCCGGCACGCGGCTGCCCCGTCGTGCCGTGCGGCCCGAACCCTCCCGTGCGGGCTCGCGCACTCCCCGACGCACGGGACACGGACACCGGAGACCCATCCATGACGATCGACGCAGCCCGTGACACCCCGGGCCGACAGGACGACGGCGGAAAGGACGACGACTCGACGGCGCTCGCGGCCGCCATCGGCGCCCGCTTCGAACGCCTGCCGCTGTGCCGCTGGCAGGTGATGGTCCGGCTGGTCGTCGGCGCCGTCACGTTCTTCGAGGCGTTCGACCAGCTCCTGATCGCCTACGCGCTGCCCGAACTGCGCGACGAGTGGCATCTCGGCACGGCACAGGTCACCGCCCTGATGACCGTCGGCTCCATCGGCATGCTGATCGGCGCCCTGGTCTCGGGCCGGCTCGCGGACCGGATCGGCCGCGTCAAGGTCATCGCCGCCTGCATCGCGCTGTCCGGCGTCTGCAACCTGGCCCTGACCCTGTGCACCTCCCCCGAGCCCTTCATGGCGCTCCGCTTCGTCCAGGGCATGGCCATCGGCGGCGAGGTGCCGATCGCGGCCACCTTCATCGCGGAGATCACCCGCGCCCACCAGCGGGGCCGTTTCGTCCTCCTGTACGAGCTGGTCTTCCCGGCCGGTCTGACCGCGGGCGCGCTGCTGGCCGCCTGGCTGGTGCCGCTGCTGGGCTGGCGCTGGATGTTCGGTCTGGCGGCCGTACCCGGCCTGCTGTGCTTCGCCCTCGCTCGCTGGGTCCCCGAGTCACCGCGGTGGCTCGCCGATCACGGCAGGCACGACGAGGCGCTGGCGACGATGGCGTCGATCGAGCAGAAGGTCGAGAAGGCCACGGGAGCCCCGCTGCCGGAGCCCGCACCGGCCCGCCCCGCCTCTCCTCCCCGGGGCAGCAGTGGGACCGGAGGCCTGCGCGAACTCCTGACCGGCCGCTACGGCAGGCGCACCCTCGTCGTCGGGTCCCTGTGGTTCACGGGCTACTTCGCGAACTACGGCATCACGTCCTGGCTGCCGACCATCTACAAGGACCACTTCGACCTCGACCTGTCCACGGCACTGCTCTACTCGACGGTGACGAGCTGCGCGGGCCTGGCCGGATGTCTGCTCGTGGCCCTCACCGTCGACCGGGTCGGCCGCCGCAACACGGTGATCCGGTGCATGGCGGCGGCGGCACTATGCCTTCTCCTGCTGGGCCTGACCGCCGGTGGAACGGCTTCGAGCGTCCTGGTCTGGACGTCCCTGGCCGCGGTCTTCCTCTTCGGCTCCAACATCTGCCTCTACCTGTACACGCCGGAGCTGTTCCCCACCCGGATCAGGGCACTGGGCTCCAGCGTGGGCGGCGCGATGAACCGCCTGGGCGTGATCCTCGGCCCGATCGTGGTGGGCGCCCTCTACGCGGGAGGCGCGATCGGCACGGTGTTCGTGACCCTGGCGGTCGTCGCCGTCGCGGGCTCCCTGTCGGCGGCGGCCTGGGCGGAGGAGACCAGCGGCCGCGCCCTGGAGGACGTGGCGCCGTAACGGTGCGGCACCGGCTCCGGACCCGGGCCCGCCACGGGTCCGGGTCCGGGTCCGGAGCTAGGGAGTGTGCGTGCGGGCGAGCCCGGTCGCGAGCCGTCCGACCAGTCGCCGTGCGGCCTCCGGCGCGACGACCTCGATGTGCTCGCCGAACTGCAGTAGCTGCCGTACGCCGTCGACCCGGTCGTACGCCACGGTGATCTCGACCCGCCCGTCGTCCCCCTGGTCGCTCACCGCCCTGAGCCTGGCACCCAGGATCCGGCGGGCGATGTCGAGGCTGGCCGCGTCGACACGCGCCGTGACCACCACGCGCTCCCCGCGCTCCAACGCCTCGCCCAACTCCCGTGCCGTACCGGCGAGGTCGGCACCGGCCCGCAGCCGACGCGTACCGTCGAGCACGGCCCACCGCTGGAGCCGGGTGAGCGCGAACATCCGGGGCCGCCCGTCCCGGTCCGCCACGAGGTACCAGCGCCCGCCCCGCTGCACGAGCCCGTAGGGGTCGACGGCGAACTCCCGCGCGGCAGCGTCCCCGCTCCTGCGATAGACGATCCGCAGCCGCCTCCCCGTACGCACGTCCCGCACCAGCCCCGCGACATCGGGCAGGGGTACGGCGTCCTCGAACCAGGGCCGGTTGTCGATCGCGATCACGTCCGTCAGCGCGAGCGGCGGCTCGTCCCGGGCGGGCGGCGGCTGCCTGCGCGACGTGAGCTTGCGCAGCGCCGACCGGGCGGCCGCCTCACCGCCGAGCTGACGGGCCCGTTCGAGGTCGAGCCCGACCGCCCGCAGCAGGTCCGCCTCGCCGGTCGTCAGCTTCGACAGGTCGGCCTGGTCACCGGGCAGCAGGCTGATGCCGCCGTACTTCCCCCGCTCGGTGAGGACGGGGATCCCCGCGTCGACGAGCGCCCGCACATCGCGCAGGACGGTCCGCGTCGACACCCCCAGCTCCTCGGCCAGCACCTCGGCGGTGGTCCGCGGACGCGCCTGCAACGCCGCCAGAAGCTCGATCAAGCGCTGCGGCCGACTCATGCGACAGCTCCTTCGCCGAACACGACAACTCCTGTCATGTTCTCAGGCGATGCTGACACGCAGGGCCGGACCCCACCGACCCGCCCGGAAGGAGCCGATACCCATGCCCGCACCCAACCTCTTCCTCGTCTACGTCACCGACGTGGAGCGCGCGACCGCCTTCTACTCCGGCCTGTTCGACATCAAGCCGGTCATGACGACACCGCGCTACGTCCCCTTCGAAGTCGCCCCCGGAGTCCTCTTCGCCCTGTGGAGCGGCCGCGCGGACCGGCTCGGCCCGCACACCCCGCGCACCTCGGAGGTCGGCCTCATGCTCCCGGGCTCCTCGGCGGCCATCGACGCGCTCCACGCCGAGTGGGCCGCCAAGGGCGTCACGGTGGTGGAGGAACCCCACGACGAGGTCTTCGGCCGCACCTTCGTGGTCACGGACCCGGACGGCAACCTGATCCGCGTCTCGCCCGTCGACTAGGGCCTGTCCGGCGGGCAGGGAAATCGCTGCCCGCCGGCGCGGCGGCCGTGCCAGAATCCGCCGCATGTCCGTTCGATACCCGCGCCCCTTGCGCCCAGGAGACCGTGTCGCCGTCACCTCGCCGTCCAGCGGAGTCCCCGAGAAGCTCCGCGAACGCCTGAACGTGGCGATCCGCGACGTGGAGGCACGCGGATACGAGGTGGTGGTCGGAGCGTGCATGGACGGCTCGGGGCACGTCAGCGCCCCCGCCCCCGAGCGCGCCGCCGAACTGACGCGGATGCTGACCGACCCCGGCATCAGAGCGGTGGTGCCGCCGTGGGGCGGAGACCTGGCCATCGACCTCATACCCCTGCTGGACTGGGACCGGCTGCGCGAGGCCGAACCGACCTGGGTCGTGGGCTACTCGGACCTGTCGACCCTCATCACCCCGCTGACGCTCCTCACCGGCACGGCGACCGTCCACGGCAACAACCTCATGGACACCCCGTACCGGACCCCCGACGGGCTGGTCTCCTGGCTCGACATCGTCAGCGCCCCTCGCGGGCACCGTTTCACCCAGACCCCACCGGGCCGCCACCGGACCACCGGCTGGGACGACTACGCGCTCCACCCGGAGGTGCGGGAGTACACGCTGGACACCCTCGGCGGCTGGACCCGGCTGGACGGCGGCGAAGACGTCGAGGTCGAGGGCCGTCTGATCGGCGGCTGCGTCGAGACGCTCTGCAACCTCACGGGCTCCGGGTGCCTGGACACATCGGCCTTCGCCCGGACCGCGGCGCCGGAGGGACTGCTGGTGTACGTGGAGGCCTGCGGCGACGACGCCCTGACCATCTGCCGCAACCTGCACGGCATGCGGCTGGCCGGCTTCTTCGACACCGCGAACGCGGTACTGGTCGGCCGGACCTCGGCCCCCGGTGTCCCCTCGCTCTCCCAGCACCAGGCCGTCCTGGACGCGCTCGGCCCGCTGAACGTACCGATCGTCGCCGACGTGGAGTGCGGCCACGTCCCGCCCTACCTGCCGATCGTCAACGGCGCGCACGGCCGCCTGACCCACACGTCGACGCGGAGCGAACTCACCCAGACCCTGGCCTGATTCCGTCCAGGAAGTACCCGGTACGGCGGTCGTAGTCGTCCCGGGGCGGCCGCTCGCCGTGTTTGAGGGCGAGGGCGTTGTCGCGGACGAGTGCGTGCAGGTCGCCCGCCGTGAACTCCGGCCGCAGCGCACCGCGGGCCCGCGCCGCCGCGACGATCTCCTCGTTGGCCCCGCTTCCGACCCGGCAGATCTCCATCAGCTGCTCCGAGTGCGGATACGTCTGCAACAGGACGTCGTTGAAGGCGGGCTGGCGGTACTGGAGGTCGCGGATCGCGGTGAGGTAGTACGCGATCCGCTCACCGCCGTCGTCGATGGTCCGCGTGCGGTCGACGACGGCGAACAGCTCCCTGGCGACGACCTCCTCGATGACGGCGTCGATGAGCCCGACCCGGCCGCCGAACCGGTTGAAGATGGTGGCCTTGCTCACCCCTGCCGCCTTGGCGACCTCCTCCAGCGGCACGGTCAGGCCCTGCCCCTGGAAGGCGCCGATCGCGGCGGAGCGGATCTGCTCGGAATTGCGCCGGGCGTCGGCACGCAGCCGCGGTTCCGAGGGCACCGCACCGGCCATGACCCTCACCGTCTCTTCCCGTCACTCACCATCACAACTTGACTCGCCGAGTCAGCTTACCTACGGTCGCGGCAGAAGAGAAAGTGACCTATGTGGTCAACTTACGCGGGAAGGCCAAGACCATGATCGTTGTCACCGGCGCCACCGGCGGGCTGGGCGGCACCACCGTCGAGCAC
The DNA here is from genome assembly GCF_042730645.1 of Streptomyces sp. NPDC059906. Lineage (NCBI taxonomy): Bacteria > Bacillati > Actinomycetota > Actinomycetes > Kitasatosporales > Streptomycetaceae > Streptomyces > Streptomyces sp. NPDC059906. The sequence goes on along the minus strand of NZ_JBHWKU010000002.1, from coordinate 260,286 downwards.
CTCCTCAAGCGCGTACCCGCCGACGAGATCGGCGTCAGCGTCCGCGACACCGCCAAGGCCCGGCACCTCGCCGACCGCGGTGTGCGCGTGCGGCAGGGCTCCTACGAGGACCCGGCCGCGCTGCGCGACTCCTTCGCCGGTGCCGAGCAGGTCCTCCTGGTGTCCGGCAACGACCCGGCCGCCGACATCGTCGGCCTGCACCGCAACGCCGTCGAAGCCGCGGTGGCGGCCGGCGTCCGGCGGATCGTCTACACGAGCCAGCAGGGCGCCGTCCCCGGCAACCCGTACCCGCCGTCGCACTTCCACCTCGCCACCGAGGCGCTCCTCGCCGACTCCGGAGTCGCCTGGACCGCCCTGCGCAACGGCGCCTACGGCCCGCTCGACCAGGTCCTCGGCCCGTGGCGGCGGACCGGCGTGATCGCCCAGCCGGAGGACGGCCCCGTCCCGTACACCGACCGTGCCGACATCGCCGAGGCCACCGCGGCCGTCCTCGCCGGTGACCGCTCCCTCGACGGCCCCGTCGACCTCACGGCGCCGACCGCCGTCACCTTCGACGATGTCGCCGAGATCGCCTCCGGCCTCACCGGTCGCCGCGTCGAGCGCATCGTCCTGGACGACGAACAGTGGGTCGCCGACCAGATCAGAGCGGGTGCGCCGGAGCAGATGGCCCGATTCATGCTCACCTGGTACCAGGCGGCCCGCACGGGCTTCTTCGCCGCAGCCGACCCACTCCTGGCCGACCTCCTCGACCGCGAACCCCTCACCGTCGCCGACCGGCTCACAGCCGACCTCGCCGCCTGATTGCCGATCCGGCCATGTTGCATGCCCCTGGCGGAAGTGCGGTGCGCGCCGCACTTCCGGCATCTGCTGCGGCACCCGCCCGGCGGCCGTACCGTCGAACCCGAACGGCTACCGAGGAGGCTTCCGATGCGCAGCGTGACCTATTCGATGAACACGTCCCTCGACGGCTACATCGTCGACGCGAGCGGCGCCTTCGACTGGAGCGACCCGAGCGAAGAGGTCTTCCAGTACTGGACGGACGAGATCCGCGAGGCCGGCGCCCACCTGCTGGGGCGGCGGCTGTACGAGACGATGCTGTACTGGGAGACCGCCGAGCAGGACGAGCAGCTCGGCGCCGCGGAGCTGGAGTGGGCCGGGCTGTGGAAGGCGCTGCCGAAGGTGGTGTTCTCCAGGACGCTGACCACAGTGCGGGGCACCAACACCCGCCTGGCCTCCGGCACCCTGGCGGAGGAGATCGAGCGCCTGCGGTCCGAGCCAGGCGACGGCGACATCACGATCGGCGGCGCGACCCTCGCCGCCGAGGCGGCCGCCGCGGACCTGATCGACGAGTACCGGACCATGCTCCACCCGGTACTGGTCGGCGGCGGCACCCCGTTCTTCCCGCACCACGAGCGCCGGGTGAACCTCGAACTCGTCGAGTCCCGCACCTTCGGCCGGAATGTCATCCTCCTCCGCCACCGCGTGGTCCGCTGACCCGACCCGTCAAGCCACGCCCAGTTCGCACCACACGTACTTGCCCCGGTTCCCCTCCCGTGCGAGCGGCTGCCACCCCCACACGTCCGCACACGCCCGGACCAACGCCAGCCCCCGCCCATCCTCCCGGTCGGCTGCCCGGTCGAACGGCTGCGGCGGCTCCGGCGGCGAGGGATCCGCGTCCCAGGCGCCGAGCCGCAGCACTCCACCGCCGGACCAGCGCACCCGCAATGCGGCGGGCCCCTTGGTGTGCCGTACGGCGTTGGACACCAGCTCCGTCGCGAGCAGTTCGGCGAGATCGACCATCCGGATCAGCCCGTGCATCGTCAGGATCAGCCGCAGGGTCCGGCGGCAGACGCGGCAGACGGTCACGGCTCTGGGGTCGTTCGGGATGTAGAGGGAGTACTCCCACGGATCGTTTTCGGGCATGCCGATTCCCTTCGGGAATGGGGTAGGTGGTCGCGGTGCCGGTGTCTATACCGCCTTGCCATGACAGGGCAAAGCGGTGCGCTTCCGACACTCGCAGTTGCAGTGCGTGTTCTCCGCGCCACCGACGGTAGACATTAGAATTAATGGCTAGCAAGCCCGTCGCGTAATCTGACACCCGAACGGGGAGCGGCATCAGGCACATTGAGCAGGGGGCGGGAACATGGGAACCAAGCGCGAAGCGACAGCACGGCAGTTGCGCTTGGCGGTTGAACTTCGCAAGCTGCGCGAAGCATCGGCGCTCAGCGCCCGCGAGGCGGCAGCCCTTCTCAGCGTCAACTCCGTCCAGATCAGCCAGATCGAGTCCGGCACCACAGGCGTGAGTGAGCAGCGGCTACGCCGGCTTGCCGTGCACTACGCCTGCACGGACGAGGACTTGGTCAGCGCGTTGGTGGCAATGGCGACAGACAGAACACGCGGCTGGTGGGAGGAGTACCGATCGCACCTTCCCACATCGTTTCTGGACCTCTCCGAGCTGGAGCACCACGCCACATTCCGCTGGGACGTGGACTTCCTGCACGTCCCGGGACTCCTGCAAATCGAGGACTACGCCCGCGCGCTCTTTTCACGACGAGTACCCGAGCTCCCCCAGGACGACCTGGACCTGCGTGTACGCCACCGAATGCAGCGACGTGTGATCCTCGAAGGCGAGCGACCCATCCCGTACGAAGCCCTCGTACATGAAGCCGCGTTGCGGATCCGAGTCGGAGGTCGCACCACCTCGCGCGCTCAGCTCGCGCACATCTTGGAGTTGTCCGAAGCAGAACACGTGACGGTACGCGTCATCCCCTTCGAGCTGGAGGAGTTCGCCGACGCCACAGCCGCGATGGTCTACGCCGGGGGCGTCGTCCCACGACTGGACACCGTGGTGCGCGACGGCCCTCACGGCACGCTGTTCATCGATTCGGAACCGCAGCTAGGCGTCTTTCGAACGCTTTTCCGTAGAGTGGAGGGGGTGTCGCTCGCCCCCGAGCGTTCCCGCGACTTCATCCACAGGCTGGCAAAGGAACTGTGAGGCTCTCGGTGACCACCCGCGACAACTGGCAGAAGTCGTCGTACTCCGGCAGCGGCGACGGCAACGCCTGCGTAGAGGTTGCCCACGACTGGCAGAAGTCGCCCTATTCCGGCGGCGGGGAAGGCAACGACTGCATCGAGGTCGCCCTCGGCCACCCCCGCATAGCCGTCCGCGACTCCAAGACCCCCACCCGAGCCGTGCTCACCTTCCCCGCCCCCGCCTTCGCCGCCTTCCTCGCCGCCCTCCGGAGCTGAGGCACGCGGGCCGGGGGGTCGGGGCTTACGCACCTCGGCCTAGGACCCGCGCCCGATGCGCGTCGCGCGCGAGATGCCTAGGGTCGGCGTCCATGCAGGCATCGGAGATCACGCGCCGCACTGCGGCGGAGCGCAGGCGCGACGTCCTGGAACGGCTGGGCAGGGAGCGCGACGTGTGGGTGTCGACGGCCCACCCCGACCACGGGCCGCACCAGGTACCCCTGTGGTTCCTGTGGGACGGGCGGGCCGTGTGGATGTGCACCAGCGCCTCCTCCGCGAGCGCGCGCAACGTGCGCGAGGAGCCGCGGGTACGCCTGTCGCTGCCGGACACCTTCGATGTGGTGTCGCTGCAGGGAGCGGCGGAGGCGTACCCCGCGAGCGAGGTGCCGGACAAAGCCGCGGACGCCTTCGCGGGCAAGTTCGGCTGGGATCCGCGTCAGGAGCGGGGTTCCTTCCTCTACCTGCGCGTCGAGCCGACGACGGTGCGCGCCTGGCGTGGAGAGCCGGAGCTTCGCGACCGGGTCGTCATGCGTGAGGGGGTGTGGCTGGCGTAGCACCGGGTCGGGCGCGATCGGCCGGGGAATAACCGGAGACCCCCTCCTGTTACGTCGCGAAGCGACCCATGTAGGACCGCGTGTACGACGACGTGTACGACCGCGCCAAGCACAGGAGGCACCCCACCATGCCCGCAGACGCCGCAGCGGAGATCCGGGGCACCGCCCACGGCACCGCTCCCGTTCCCCTCTCCGTACTGGACCTGGTGACCGTCGGGGCGGGCCGGACCGCCACCGACGCGCTGCGGACCGGTGTGGACATCGTGCGGCTCGCCGAGGCGCGCGGGTTCCAGCGCTACTGGGTCGCCGAGCACCACTCCATGCCCGGCGTCGCCTCCTCCTCCCCTGCGGTGATCCTCGCCCACCTCGCCGCCCACACCGACCGCATCCGGCTCGGGTCGGGCGGCGTCATGCTGCCCAACCACGCGCCGCTCGTCATCGCGGAGCAGTTCGGGACGCTGGAGGCGATGGCGCCGGGGCGGGTGGACCTCGGCCTCGGCCGCGCCCCGGGCACGGACGGGGCCACCGCCGCCGCCCTGCGCCGCACCGACCGGCTGAACGAGGGCGCCGACGACTTCCCGCAGCAACTGGCGGAGCTGGTCCGGTTCCTGGACGACGACTTCCCGGACGGGCACCCCTACGCCCGTATCCACGCCGTGCCCGGGCCCGTGCAGGCCACCTCGCCCGGGGGTGTGCAGTCGGCGCACCGGCCGCCGGTGTGGCTGCTCGGCTCCTCCGGGTTCAGCGCGCGGCTGGCCGGCACCCTCGGGCTGCCGTTCGCCTTCGCGCACCACTTCTCGGCGCAGAACACGGTCCCCGCCCTCGACCTGTACCGGGAGTCCTTCCGGCCGTCGGCCGTCCTGGACGCCCCCTACGCCCTCATCGGCGTCTCCGCGCTCGCCACCGACGACGAGAAGGAGGCGCGCAGGCAGGTGCTGGCGGCCGCGCTGAACATGGTCCGGCTGCGCACCGGGCGCCCGGGGCTGGTGCCGACGCCGGAGGAGGCCGAGGCGTACGACTTCAGCCCGATGGAGCGGGACTTCATCCAGTCCTGGAACGCCAACGTCGTCCACGGCACCGCCGACGAGGTGCGGGCCGGCCTCGACGACCTGCAGAAGCGCACCGGCGCCGACGAGCTGATGCTCACCGCCAACGCCCACGGCGGCGACGTGCGCCTGCGCTCCTACGAGCTGATCGCCGACGCCTACGGGTTGCCGACGCCGGCCTGAACCCCGGCCGGGCCGCCGGGTTCCGCGTGGCCCAGCAGCGCGGAGATGCGGTCCGGTGCCACCGGCCGGGAGTACAGCCAGCCCTGGCCGGTGTCGCAGCCGATGCGGCGCAGGCGGCTCGCCTGGTCCGAGGTCTCCACGCACTCGGCGGTGACGGTCAGGCCGAGGCGGTGGGCGAGCTGGACCATCGCCTCGACGATGACCTCGTCGGCCGGATTGGCGACCCCGGCCGTACCGGAGCCCGCGGCGTCGGGCACGGCCTCGTACTGGAAGCCCCGGACGAACGCGCCGTCCAGCTTCAGCACCGAGACCGGCAGCCGGCTGAGGTAGGCCAGGTTCGAGTAGCCGGTGCCGAAGTCGTCGATGGCGATGTGGACGCCCATGTCGCTGAGCGCCTTGAGGACCTGGAGCGGGCGTCCGGCCGAGCCCATCACCGCCGACTCCGTCAGCTCCAGCTGGAGGAGGTGGGGCGCCAGGCCCGTGTCCTCCAGGGTGCGGGCCACGTCCGCCACCAGGTCGGAGTCCCAGACCTGGCGGACGGCCACGTTGACGCTGACGAAGATCGGCGGCTCGTCGGGGTGGGCCAGCTGCCAGCGGCGGGCCTGGTGGCAGGCGGTGCGCAGGATCCAGCGGCCGAGGGGAACGATCGAGCCATCCTCCTCCGCCAGTGCGATGAACCGATTCGGCGCCAGTACGCCGAACTGAGGATGATTCCAGCGGATGAGCGCCTCGACGCCCCGCACCCGGCCGTCCTCCATGCCGACCAGCGGCTGGTACTCCAACGCGAACTCGCCGCGTTCGATGGCCGGGCGGAGCGTGGCGGCCAGCGCCTGGCGGGTCATGCGGTTGGCGTTGCGCTCGGGGTCGAACAGGGTCCAGCGGGACCGGCCGTCCGCCTTGGCCCAGTACAGGGTGGTGTCGGCGGCCTGCATCAGGGCGGTGGGGGTGGTGCCGGCGGTGTGGCGTTCGACGACGCCGACCGAGGCGGTGACCGAAAGGCGCCGGTCGGCGAGTTCGAAGGGCGGCTGGAGGGCCGCGAGGACCGCCCCGGCCAGGTCGGCGAGCTGGTCGGTGCCGGTGGAGTCCTCCACCAGGAGGGCGAACTCGTCGCCGCCGAGCCGGGCCACCAGCGGGGCGCCGGACCGGGCGTGGGCCGCCTCCTCCGCGCACCTGGTGAGCCGTTCGGCCACGGCGGCCAGGAGCCGGTCGCCGACGCGGTGGCCGTGGGTGTCGTTGACGGCCTTGAAGCCGTCCAGGTCCAGGTAGCACACGCCGATCCGGCCGGTGCCGCCGTGCTCGTACGACTCCGCCTCCAGCGCGGCGGTCAGTCGTTCGAAGAACAGGGCGCGGTTGGGCAGCCGGGTCACCGGGTCGTGCATCTGGAGGTGCCGCAGCCGGGCCTGGAGTTCGCGCCGGGCGCTCACGTCGGCGACGGACAGCAGCAGGCCCGGGGCGTCCCCGCCCCCGGTGTCCCCCGAGCCCCCGGCACCGGCCAGTGGCTCGACCGTCACCTGCGCCCACAGGGAGTGCCCGTCGGCCCGCTTCAGCCGTCTGGTGCAGCGCAGCCGGGGCCGGTGGCCGCGCAGCACCTCGCGGTACGTGTGCCAGGTGCCGGCGTCGGAGGCGAGGTCGACGAGGTCGGCCGCCACGGACCCGGCCAGCGCGTCCGGGTCGGTGCCGAGCAGGGTGCCCAGGGTGTCGTTGGCGCTGACGACCAGGCCCTCGGCGTCGACGACGGCCATGGCGAGCGGGGCCGTGGTGAACACCGACCGGTAGGCCGGGGACTCCGTACGCACGGCACGAGGAGCCAGGCCTTCATCACTCTCTGTAATGGCCGGGCCGAGATCCGCTGCGGGCGCCGGCCCTTCGGAGGTTCCGTTCACCGCTCGCTCCCGCAGTGCCTCGATCTCTGTTCGTGCTCTGTTCGTGCAGGAAAGTGTGCCGATCATAGAGGCTGGCACCGGGCCCTTCCAGCCGCCGTTCCGCGTTCCGGACCGAGCGACCCCTCCGGCAGATCGTTTCTGCTCACACCTGGACGGGTCCGTCACCCCTCCGACCAGTTGTGACGTTCCGTGAGTGTCTTCGAGGCGTCGCCCGGGAGAACTCCTGCGAAATCCCGGACGGCTCACCCATCCGGTGCACGCGAACAGGGCGTAATACGACAATCATGCACAAGCTGGGTGCGGTGTCCCGTCAACCGCGTCCGGAGGTCCATGTGCCGCGCCAGCTCCCCCGGACCAGGCTGCGCAGCACCGCCGCGGTGTGCACCACGATGTCGGCGCTCGCCGCGACCTCCCTGATCACCGCGCCGTCGGTCGCCGAGCCCTTCTCCCCGGAGCCCTGCGCGCTCCAGCGCACCGCCGTGCACCACTCCGAGGGCCTGGACACCTGGAACGCCGCCTATCCGCGTCCCGCCCGCGCCCTGGACGCGGTGATGGTGTTCCTGTCCTTCCCCGACTCCCAGCCGCTGACGGCACCGGCCGAACTCGCCGCCGACCACTTCCCCGCCACCGGCGACTTCTTCCGGCGCGCCTCCTACGGCGCCTTCACGCTCCGCCCGCACCCGCTGCGGGACTGGATCCGGATGCCGAGCCCGTCGACGTCGTACGCCATACGTCGGGACTGGAGCCCGGAGCACCGGGCCGCCTACCTGCGCGACGCGCTGACCGCGGCCGACCGGTACGTCGACTTCTCCCGGTACGACGTCGTCTACTTCGTCGCGGACCCGGACGCGCCCGGGGTGGACTCCGACGCCACGAAGGTCGTCAACCTGGACACCCCGCTGCGGGCGGACGGCACGGACATCCGGCGGGTCGTCACGGTCTTCGAGAACCATCCGCCGGACCGGCTGGTCCTGGCCCACGAGACGGGGCACGTCTTCGACCTGCCGGACCTGTACCACCGGCCGGCGGACGGCGAGGGCGACTGGGACACGCACGTCGGCGACTGGGACCTGATGGGCAGCCAGTTCGGACTCTCCCCGGACCTGTTCGGCTGGCACAAGTGGAAGCTGGGCTGGCTGCGGCCTAGGCAGGTGGCCTGTGTGCGGGGCAGCGAACCGACCAGGCTGACGCTGGAGCCGCTGGGCGCGGGCCCCGGGGTGGTGGTGACCGGCGCCGCGGGCGCGCCGGCCTTCGGCCTCGGCCGGGGCACGAAGCTGGCGGTGGTGCGTACTGGGGCGAGCAGCGCGCTCGCCTTCGAGGTGCGCACACCGGTCGGCAACGACGCGGCGTCCTGCCGCGCGGGGGTGCTGGTGTACCGGGTGCGCAGCGGGGCGGAGTCGGGCGGCGGGCCGATCGAGGTCGTCGACGCCCACCCGGACACCGAGGCCTGCTGGGCCGACTCGGTCTACCCCCCGCTCGCCGACGCCCCGGTGTCCCTCGGCGAAAGCTTCACCGTGCCGGGCGACGGCGTACGGGTAGAGGTCGAGGACCGCACCGAATCAGGCACCTGGACCGTACAGATCACCCCCGGGTGACCCGCCACCCCATCCCCCCGGCCCACGCAAACTCCTGGGCACGTCCCCGTCCCCGGCGCCACCGAGCGGGGGGTGTGGGTGGCGAAGCCCCCACACCGCGCGGCGAAGCCGCGCAAAAACAACGATGGCGAGGAGGTTCGCGCTTTCCGCGAACACGCCTCGCCATCGCCATCGTGCGCCGCCAGGGACTCGAACCCCGGACCCGCTGATTAAGAGTCAGCTGCTCTAACCAACTGAGCTAGCGGCGCCTGCTGACGTCGTAGACCTTAGCACCCTGGTCGGCGGGAGGAAAAATCGAAATCCGCACCGCCGCGCGGGCCGCCCGCACGGCCGCCCAGAGCATGATCTCCGGGCCGGGCAGCCACGGCTGGCGGGTGTCCGGGGCCACGAGCCAGCGGGATCCGGAGCGCGGCGGCGTGTCCGCGGGGGCGGCGGGGCCCGCCGGTGCCGGTACGGTCACCGCGTCCCCGGCGCCGTGGCACAGCAGCGGCGGCACCGCTCCCGTACGGCCGCCCTCCCGGCCGCGGGCGCTCCACTCCTCCCAGTCGAGCAGCGACGGCAGCCGCTGGGCGGTGCCCGGGGCGGCGAACAGCAGCATCCGGCCGCGGAACTCCGCCACCGGGCCCGAGCCGGGGCCGTCGTCCCACAGCCGGTCCAGCATCCGGCGGCCGAAGATCGCGGGAGCGCTCACCACGTCGAAGGCGGAGCCGCAGGGCAGGACGACCGGGGCCTCGGGCCGCTCCTCCCAGAGCGCGAGCGTGCTGCGCGGGTACGCGCCCGCCGAGGCCAGCCAGGCGGCGCCGTCCGAGGTGACGTCCGAGGCGTGGGGCGTGGCGTTGCGTGTGCTGCTCATACCGCGAATATCTACCCGTTGTGAGGGTCCCGCTCCGCTGGGTTGCGGGAAACCGGGACACGGCGCCCGGGAGGGGAGTATCTTGCCCACCCTTCTGGCATATGCGCTCAGGCCCGCCGCCCGCTCCCCCGGCTCACTCGGCCGACTCGCCGCGCATCAGGTCCCGGCCGAACTCCACCATCTTCTTGGCGTAGTCCTCGGTCCACTCCGCGCGTTCGGCGATGTCCGCGGCCGTCAGCCGGTCGAACCGCCTCGGATCGGCCAGCTGCGCCGCCGCGAGCGCCTGGAACTCCATCGCCCGGTCCGCCGCCGCGCGGAACGCGTGGGTCAGCTCGGTGGCCCGTTCGAGCAGGGCCCGGGGGTCGTCGATCGACTCGAGGTCGAAGAAGTGCTCGGGATCGGCGGCCGCCTCCGCCGGCTCGAAGAGCAGGGGCGCGGGGCGTAGCCGCGGTTCGTGCCGACGCGGCGTGGGCTCCGCCATGTCTTCTCCTCCTCGTGCGTGACGACGGCCCGTCCCCGGGTGCGGGGTCACTCCGGTGGAGTGGGCCACCGTCCATTGTCCCGCGCCCGCGCAAGAGGGCGGGGTGTGCCCGGAGCCGCGATCCGGACACACCCCGCCCGCCCGGCCGGGTCAGCCCGCGTACGTCTCGAACTCGGCGATCTTCGGGGTGCCCGAGGCGCCGGTGATCTCGAAGGTGATCTTCTCCAGCGAGACCGGGGAGAAGCCGATCACGCCCGCCCCGCTGCCGGAGGCCAGGACGGCGCCGGTGTCGTGGTCGACCACGCGGTAGGAGCCGACGGTGCCCTCGGAACCCGCCGCCTCACGGATGTTGATCTTGCCGACGGTGGTGGCGGAGGACCACTTCACGGAGATGGAGCCGGTCGTGCCGACCGGGGACCAGTACGTGCCGAGGTCGCCGTCGCGCACGTTGCCGTAGCTGGTGCCGCTCGCCTTGGACGAGCCGTCGGAGCCCGCCCCGAGGCTCAGGTTGGTCCCGCTCGGCGGGTCCGTCGGGTCCGGGTCGGTCGGGTCCGTCGGGTCCGGGTCGGTCGGGTCCGGGTCGGTCGGGTCGGTCGGGTCCGGGCTCTGCGGGGTGCAGCTGCCGTCCGAGACCTTCAGGCCCGTGTCCGCGCCCGCCGTGCCGCTCACGACGGACGGCACGCAGGAGGCGTCGTCGAGGCTGTAGGAGTACGGGATGGACACCGTGGTGTTGGACTGCGGGTCGGGGCCGGCCGGGTTGTTGTCCTCGCCGGGCTCGGACCAGGTGACGTTGTCGAAGATGTTGCCGCTGACCTGCCAGGAGCCGGCCGCGTCGGTGTAGAAGGTGCCGAGGACGTCCTTGGAGTCCTCGAAGTAGTTGTTGTCGACCTTGGCCTTGGCGCCGGCGCGGGAGTTGATCCCCGACTTGTTCAGGCTCACGTAGTGGTTGTTGTACATGTGGGCCGTGCCGCCGCGCAGCAGGGGCGCGCGGGAGTCGATGTTCTCGTACAGGTTGTGGTGGAAGGTGACGTACCCGTTCGAGGTGTCGCTCTCGCTGGACCCGATCAGCCCGCCCCGGCCGGAGTTGCGCAGGACGCTGTAGGACAGGGTGACGTACTGGGTGTTGTCCTTCATGTCGAAGAGGCCGTCGTAGCCCTCCGACTCCCCGCCGGAGGCCTCCAGGGTGGAGTGGTCGACCCAGACGTTGCGGACGTCGCTCTCCATGCCGATGGCGTCGCCGCCGTTGGAGGTGGGCGAGCCGGACTTCTTGACGTTCCGGACGGTCACGTTCTGGATGATGATGTTGCTGGACTCCCGGATGTGGATGCCCAGCTGGTCGAAGACGGCGCCGTTTCCGACCCCGACGATCGTGATGTTGCTGACCTGCTTCAGCTCGATCTTGTCGGCCGCGGTGTTGCAGCTGTCGCCCGACACCTTGCTGGTGTTGCCGTGGTTGATGGTGCCCTCGACCTCGATGGTGATCGGGGTGCTGCTGCTGGCCCGGCCGCACAGGGCCTCGTGGATCGCGGTCCCGGTGGTGGCCCGGACGGTCTGCCCGCCCGCGCCGCCGGTCGTGCCGCCGTTCTGGGTCGCGTAGCCGGTGGCGCCGCCGGCCGCTGCCGTCGCCGTCTCCGGCATCGTCAGCACCACACCGGCCGCGGCCGCGAGGGCCAGCGTGCCCAGTGCCGCTTGGAGTCGCAGCGCGACTGGTCGTCTCATCCTCGGTCTCCCCATTCGCCTTCACATGCCGGAACGAACGCCATGGCGTGATCATGTCAATCGCGCGATGGCGGAAAGCGCTTTCTCGGCGTGAGAATAGGGGGAGCTTCGAGTGCTGACAAGGGTTCAGGTACGCAACTCATGGTTCAGATGTGCGGTCAACGTCCAACTACCTGAACCAGCGCCGCTCGATGTGCACCCCGGCCGGAGCTGCGGTACGATCATCTTGCCTGATCACGGGGGCCAACTCCCCACAGCAGGCAGTGCGTTGGTGGTCCAAGGAAAGACGCCCCACTTCCCGTGGGGAAATGCAGGTGCAAGGCCTGCCCAGCGCTCGACGAGAACCCCGGTTCCGCTCACGCGGGACCGGGGTTCTTCCGTGCGGCGGGCCTGCCGTGAACCCGCCGCGGACCGCCTCAGGCCTGCACCACCGGCTCCCGGGTGAACAGCGCGCCCAGTTCCGGCGCGTTGACCCGCCGGTCGGCCAGGCGCAGGCCCTCCCAGATCGTGACCTGGTTGGCGGTGAGGACCGGCTTGCCCAGCTCCTTCTCCAGGGCCGGGATGTACGCCGCCGTGTGCAGCGCCGTGTCCGGCAGGAGCACCGCCTCGGCGTCCGGACGGTCGGCGGCGCGGGCCAGCGCCAGCACCTCCGCCTCGGTCCAGGTGCCGACCTCCGCCGCCGTGATGATGCCCGAGCCGACGACGTCGGCCACCTCGATGCCGGCGGCGCCGAGGAAGTCCGCGAAGAGCCGCGCCACGTCGTCCGGGTAGGTCGCGCCAATCGAGACCCGCCGCACCCCGAGCTCCTTCGCCGCGTGCACGAAGGCGAAGGAGGTGGAGGAGGCCGGCAGACCCGCCGCCTGGGCCAGGGCGCGCACCTGTTCGCGGGCGCCGTCCCAGCCGTGCACGAAGCTGCCGCTGGTGCAGGCCCACACCACGGCGTCGGCGCCGGCCAGCCGCAGCTCGGCCACCCCCGCCTCCAGCCGCCCGGGCGAGCCCATCTCCAGGAGCGCGTCCACCCGGTGGGCGTCCTCGCCGATGTCCGTGTGCACCAGGTCCACCCGGATGTCGCCGCCCAGGAGCTGCTCGATGCGTGGGTAGTCGTCCTCGCCGGAGTGGCCCGGGTACAGGAATCCCAGTGCTGTCATGTCCACCCTTCCTGCTGCTGTTCGGTGTCCGGGCCGTCGGCGACGCCCGGCATGTCCACGGCCGCGGGTCCGACCGGGCCCGCCACCGCGGGGTCGACGGGACCGACGGGTCCCAGCACCGCGGGACCGACCGCACCCGTCGCCGCGGGGCCGAGGCGCGCGGCCGGATCGGTCAGCGCCTGGTACGGCCCCACCGCAGGGGTACCCAGTCGGCGCAGCGCCGCCCACATCGTCACTTGGTTGGCCGAGATCACCGGGATCCGCAGCTCGGCCTCCAGCTGCGGGATGACGTCGTAGGTGGGCAGGTTGGTGCAGGAGATGAACAGGGCGTCCGCCGCTCCCGGCGCCGGTACGGCCTGGCGGGCCATGTCGGCCACGTCGCGGTACGGCACCTTCCAGATGTGCCGGGTCAGCCCCATGAAGGCGCAGCCCGTGACGGTGACGCCCGCCTCGGCGACGTACGCCTCCAGCGCCCGGGTCACGGACACGGTGTACGGCGTCACCAGCGCGACCCGGCGCACGCCCAGCTCGGCCAGCGCGTCGAGCAGGGCGCCGGAGGTGGTGACGGACGGGACCGCGCCCGCCCAGGTCATCGCCTCGCACATGGCGCGTTCCCCGGCGATGCCGCCGACGAAGCTGCCCGAGGTGCAGGCGTAGGCGACGACCTCGGGGGCGATGGCGTTGAGGGTGCGCACCGCCTCGCCGAGGGTTTCGTGCTCGCTGACCATCCGGGCGAGGTCCAGACTGACCTCGACGGGCACGAAGGGGGTCCGTGTCATGTGCAGTGACACGTCGTCGGGCACCCATCGCCACAGCTCGCGATCGAGTGCGAAGTCGAAGGGGGCGACCACGCCGACCCCGCGTTGCGGAGCTGGTCCGCCGAGAAAGGAGATGTCCATGGCACGCACCGGCCTCACACTGAGAAAGGGGAGGGCAACGCACCGTTACGCACGGCCGTGTTGACGAAGGTAGGTTCCGGTGCGAGCGTGGTCAATCCGCCCGCATCACTCCCAGGTCAACAGCCGGTTAACTTCCGCGTCAACACCTGAACCGCCCCCGCTTCCACCGACCCGGAGACAGGCCGCCGATGACCACGTCCCCGCCCCCGTCCGCGCCCGCGTCCACGCCCGCGCCGACTCCCCCGCCGACCCTCCTCGTCCTGGACGCCGAACCGCCGCCCCGGCTGGGCCGGCTGACCGGCCGGGCCCGCATCGAGCACGCCGACGCGGCGACGCTGGCCGAGCGGCTGCCGCACGCCGACGTGCTGCTGGTGTGGGACTTCGCCTCGCACGCGGTGCGCGAGGCCTGGCCCGGCGGCGGTCCGCGTCCGCGCTGGGTGCACACGGCGAGTGCCGGCGTGGACCATCTGATGTGCCCGGAGCTGGCCGGGTCGGACACGGTGGTGACCAACGCGCGCGGGGTCTTCGACCGGCCGATCGCCGAGTACGTCGCCGCGCTCGTGCTGGCGATGGCCAAGGACCTGCCCACCACGCTGCGCCTCCAGGGCGAGCGGACCTGGCGGCACCGCGAGTCGATGCGGGTGGCCGGAACTCGCGCCTGCGTGGTGGGCTCCGGCCCGATCGGCCGGGCGGTCGTGAGCACGCTGGAGGCGCTCGGCATCACCACCGCGCTGGTCGGCCGCGCCGCGCGCCCCGGTGTGCACGGCCCGGAGGATCTGGACCGGCTGCTGGCCGGGGCCGACTGGGTGGTGGCGGCGGCGCCGCTCACCGACGACACGCGCGGCATGTTCGACGCCGGGCGGTTCGCGGTGATGCGGCCCTCGACCCGGTTCGTGAACGTGGGGCGGGGCCAGCTGGTCGTCGAGGACGACCTGGTCGAGGCGCTGACCGCGCGCCGGATCGGGGGCGCGGCCCTGGACGTGCTGAGCCACGAGCCCCTGGCGCCGGACAGCCCCCTGTGGGAGGTGCCGGAGCTGATCGTCTCGCCGCACATGAGCGGGGACACAATCGGCTGGCGGGACGAACTGGGTGCGCAGTTCGTGGAGTTGTTCGAGAGCTGGGCGGCGGGCGGACCGCTGGCCAACGTGGTCGACAAGAAGCGTGGATACGTGCCCGGACACTGACGTCGCCGACGTCACCGACCCGCGGAGGGTGCCGCATGACCGACCTCACCGAGCTGACCGCCGTACAGCTCGTCGACGGCTACCGCAAGGGTGTGTTCAGCCCCGTGGAGGCGACCCGGGCCGTCCTGGAACGGGCCGAGCGGATCCAGCCGGAGGTGAACGCGTTCGTCCGGCTGACCGGCGAGGAGGCGCTGGAGCAGGCCCGGCGGGCCGAGGAGCGGTGGCATCGCGGGGAGCCGTGCGGACGGCTCGACGGGGTGCCGGTCACGGTCAAGGACATCCTGCTGACGCGCGGTCAGCCGACCCTGCGCGGGTCCCGGGCCGTCTCCCCGGACGGCCCCTGGGAGGAGGACGCGCCGTCCGTGGCGCGGCTGCGCGAGCACGGCGCGGTGTTCGTCGGCAAGACCACCACGCCCGAGTACGGCTGGAAGGGCGTGACGGACTCGCCCCTGTCCGGCGTGACGCGCAATCCGCACGACCCCTCCCGTACCGCGGGCGGTTCCAGCGGGGGCGCCGCGGCGGCCGTGGCGCTCGGGGCGGGGCCGCTGGCGCTGGGCACGGACGGCGGCGGCAGTGTGCGCATCCCGGCGTCCTTCTGCGGCATCTTCGGCCTGAAACCGACGTACGGGCGAGTGCCGCTGTACCCGGCGAGCGCGTTCGGCACCCTCGCGCACGTCGGTCCGATGACCCGGGACGCGGCGGACGCGGCGCTGATGCTGGACGTCGTCGGCACCCCGGACGCCCGGGACTGGTCGGCGCTGGGCCCGGCGCCCGGGTCGTACACCGAGGCACTGTCGGGCGGGGTGCGGGGGCTGCGGGTGGCGTACTCGCCCTTGCTCGGCGGACAGGTGGCGGTGCGTGGGGCGGTGGCCGGGGCGGTGCGGCGGGCGGTGGAGCGGCTGGCGGAGCTGGGCGCGTACGTGACGGAGGCCGACCCCGACTTCACGGATCCGGTGGACGCCTTCCACACCCTGTGGTTCAGCGGGGCGGCGCGGGTGGTGCAGCATCTGCGGGCGGGGCAGCGGGAGCTGCTGGATCCGGGGCTGCGGGAGATCGTGGGGGCGGGGGCGCGGTACTCGGCGCTGGACTATCTGGCGGCGGTGGACGTGCGGATGGAGCTGGGGCGGCGGATGGGCGTCTTCCACGAGTCCTACGACCTGCTGGTGACGCCGACGCTGCCGGTCACGGCGTTCGAGGCGGGGGTGGAGGTGCCGAAGGGGTCGGGGCATCGGAGGTGGACGGGGTGGACGCCGTTCACGTACCCGTTCAACCTGACGCAGCAGCCGGCGGGCACCGTGCCGGTGGGGGTGGACGGGGACGGGTTGCCCATCGGGGTGCAGATCGTCGCCGCCCGGCACCGGGACGACCTCGTGCTGCGGGCCGCGCATGCGCTGTACGAGGCCGGGGCGGCGGTTGCGCCGGCCCCGTAGTGACCGGCGTGGGCGTGGGCGCAGGGCGTGGGCGCTGACCGGCGCTGGCCGGGTGCCGCCTGCGCCCACCCGTGCCGCCCCAGCGGCACGACTGCCCGCAGCTGGGGTGGGCGGGACGGCACGACTGCCCGCAGCTGGGGCGGGCGGGACAGCACGACTGCCCGCAGCTGGGGTGGGCGGGACGGCACGACTGCCCGCAGCTGGGGCGGGCGGGACGGCACGACTGCCCGCAGCTGGGGCGGGCGGGACAGCACGACTGCCCGCAGCTGGGGCGGGCGGGACGGCACGACTGCCCGCAGTTGGGGTGGGCGGGGCGGCACGACTGCCCGCAGCTAAGCCCTCCGGAAGCTCAGCGTCTCTCCCGCCGCGCCCGTGCGCCACAGGTCGTTGCAGGCCTCGGCCATCTCGTCGAGGCCCTCGGTGATGCGGCCCCAGACGGTGCCCGGGACCCAGCCGACGTCGCCGTTGAGGAGGAGGTTGTTGCGCTCGTAGAAGAGCGCGAGGTCGACGAGGGTGGTGCCGGGGCGGACCTCGCGGTCGTAGCCGTACGCCTTCGTGCCCAGTTCGGCACCCGCGAAGGCGAAATAGCACAGGTCGCCCGGAATGGGCGTTACCGTCGGGTTCTCCAGCGGGGGTTCGGATGTCGCGAAGGGTGGGAAAAGGGCGTAGATCTCGTTGCGGGCGTATTTGGCGTGGTACACGTCGCCGCCGAGAGGGAGCGCGTCCCAGACGGCCGCGCAGGTGATCGGGGCCCGGTCGTCGAGCAGTTGGGCCGTGCAGGTGATTCCGCGCTTGACCAGCGAGACTTCGATGTAGCGATCAGCCATGCCCTCCATGGCAGTGCCCCGCGGCCCCGCGGTCAAGGGCGCCGGGCCGATGTATCGGACTGAAAAAGATCGGCATAACCTGCCCACCTTCGGGTAGCTGCGCGCCCATGGCTCCACCACACAGAACCCCACCAAGGGGTATATCCGACCAGAGGTCCAGGACAGCCGGGCCCACCCGCCGGTCGCTGCTCGCGGGGGTCGCGGCGCTCGGCGCACTGGGGGCGGCCGGCTGCTCGCGGGTGGCCACCGCTTCCGACGTCAAAGGGGGTGACCTGCTCGACCGGCTGAAGGCACAGGGCGTGGCCCGGCTCGGCATCGCGGGCGAGATCCCCTTCGGGTACATCGACAAGAACGGCGAACTGACCGGCGAGGCCCCGGAGCTGGCGAAGGTCATCTTCAAGCGGCTCGGAGTGGACCGGGTGCAGCCCGTGCCGACGGAGTTCGGCTCCCTCATCCCGGGCCTGGCGTCCCAGCAGTTCGACATCGTGGCGGCCGGGATGTACATCACCCCCCTCCGCTGCGAGCAGGTCATCTTCTCCGACCCCGACTACCAGATGCTCGACGCGTACATCGTGCGCAAGGGCAATCCGCTCGGGCTGCACAACTACAAGGACGTCGTCAAGAAGAAGGCCAAGTTCGCGACCGGCACCGGCTACGCCGAGATCAAGTACGCGGTGGAGCACGGGTACAACGAGGACGACATCCTGATCGTCCCCGACCAGGTGGCCGGACTCAACGCCGTCGAGTCCGGGCGCGTGGACGTCTTCGCGGGGACCGCGCTGACCGTCCGCGAGGTGGTGAAGAAGTCCAGCAAGGCCGAGGCGACCGAGGCATTCTCGCCGATCATCGACGGCAAACCGCACGTCGACGGCGGCGGTTTCGCCTTCCGCCCGGATGAGACCAACCTGCGGGACGCCTTCAACGTCGAGCTGCAGAAGCTCAAGAAGAGCGGCGAGCTGCTGCGCATCCTCAAGCCCTTCGGTTTCACCGAGAACGAGATGACCGATCTGACCGCGAAGGAGCTCTGCGGCGGATGACCTCGGGACTGTGGGAACTCGTACTCCAGGGCGTCTGGGTCACCGTCCAGCTGCTCTTCTTCAGCGCGCTGCTGGCGACGGCCGTCTCCTTCGTGGTCGGCATCGCGCGCACCCACCGGCTGTGGATCGTCCGCTTCCTCGCGGGCTTCTACACCGAGGTGTTCCGCGGGACCTCCGCGCTGGTGATGATCTTCTGGGTCTTCTTCGTGCTGCCACCGGCCTTCGGCTGGCAGCTGGTGCCGATGTGGGCGGGCACGCTGGCGCTCGGTCTGACCTACGGGGCGTACGGCTCCGAGATCGTGCGCGGCGCGCTCGCCGCGGTCGACCCGGCGCAGAAGGAGGGCGGCATCGCCCTCAGCTTCACGCCCTGGCAGCGGATGAAGCTGATCCTGCTGCCGCAGGCGGTGCCGGAGATGATCCCGCCGTTCTCCAACCTGCTGATCGAACTGCTCAAGGGCACCGCCCTGGTGTCGATCATGGGCATGGGCGACCTCGCGTTCAGCGGCAACCTGGTGCGCCTGGCGCTGCAGGAGAGCGCGGAGATCTACACGTACATCCTGCTGATCTACTTCGTGATCGCGTTCCTGCTCACGCGGGTGATGCGCGGCCTGGAGAAGAAGCTGAAGGCGGGCGTCGGAAAGGCCCCGCAGAAGAAGACGGCGGCCGTGGGCGTGCCTGAGGGAAGTGGTGTGTCGTGAAATGGGACTGGAGCGCGGTCTCCGACTTCATGCCGCACTTCTGGGACGGGCTGCTGGTCACCCTGCAGATCCTGGTCCTCGGCTCGCTGGTCTCGTTCGGCCTGGGCCTGGTGTGGGCGCTGCTGATGCGGGTGCCGAGCCGCTGGGTGACCTGGCCGGTCGGTGTGGTCACCGAGTTCGTCCGCAACACCCCGCTGCTGGTGCAGCTGTTCTTCCTGTTCTACGTGCTGCCCGAGTGGAACATCACGTTCTCGGCGCTCACCACCGGTGTGGTCGCCATCGGCCTGCACTACTCGACGTACACGATGCAGGTCTACCGGGCCGGCATCGAGGGGGTGCCGGTCGGCCAGTGGGAGGCCGCGACGGCGCTGAACCTGCCGATGCGCCGGACCTGGACGGCCGTGATCCTGCCGCAGGCGATCCGCCGTGTGACTCCCGCCCTCGGCAACTACGTGATCTCCATGCTGAAGGACACGCCGCTGCTGATGGCGATCACGGTGCTGGAGATGCTCGGCGAGGCGCGGCTGTTCTCGCAGCAGAACTTCCAGTTCACCGAGCCCCTGACGGTGATCGGTGTGGCCTTCATCATCATCTCCTACCTGGCCTCCCTTGCCCTGCGAGCCCTGGAGCGACGCCTTGTCCACTGACACTCTTCCCAACCCCGAGAAAAGCCCCAAGCAGAGCGGCGGCGGCGAGCTGATCCGCCTGGACCAGGTGACCAAGCGGTTCGGCGACAACGTCGTCCTCGACCACCTGGACTTCTCCGTGGACGCCGGCAAGCACGTCACGCTGATCGGGCCGTCCGGTTCGGGCAAGACGACGATCCTGCGGCTGCTGATGACGCTCCTCAAGCCCGACGAGGGCACGATCACCGTGGACGGGCAGAAGCTCTTCCCGGCGACCGAGAAGGAGCGGCGGGAGGTGCGCAAGCAGATCGGGATGGTGTTCCAGCAGTTCAACCTGTTCCCGAACATGACGGTGCTGCGCAACATCACCGAGGCGCCGGTCACCGTGCTCGGCATGTCCAAGGACGAGGCGGTGGAGCGGGCCAAGGGCCTGCTGGACCTGGTGGGCCTGGCCGACAAGTGCGACGCCCACCCCGCCCAGCTCTCCGGCGGCCAGCAGCAGCGGGTGGCGATCGCCCGGGCGCTGGCGATGCGGCCGAAGGTGCTGCTGCTCGACGAGGTGACCTCGGCGCTCGACCCGGAGCTGGTCGCGGGCGTCCTGGACCTGCTGCGGGACATCGCCCGCACCACGGACATCACCATGCTCTGTGTGACCCACGAGATGAACTTCGCCCGGGACATCTCGGACCAGGTCCTGATGTTCGACTCGGGCCGGGTCATCGAGGCCGGACCGCCGGAGAAGATCTTCAGCGAGCCGGAGCACGACCGGACGCGGGAGTTCCTGAGCGCGGTCCTGTAATTGCGCGGCTAATTGCGCGGCGCGCCTGCCCCGACGTCCGAGGTCGGGACGTTGGGGCAGGCCGTCGGCATATGCCAGCGGGTCTGCGTCGCAGATGAGGGCCCCGAAATCCGCTCAACACCCCCTCACGAGAAGCCTCTTGGCGGCTATCGTGAACGCAGGGATGCACCAGCGAGCGCAGGGGGAGACCACCGTGGCGCTGCAGCACAGGCCGACCGCGCCGCGCCACTCGACCGAGGACGCCCTGCGCGTCCTGGAGACGGTGGCGCGGCACACCTCCGGTGTCACCGACACCGAGATCGCCCGCGAGAGCGGCATCGGCACGGAGCGCCTGACCACGCTCCTGCGCATGCTGCGCCGCGAGGCATACGTCGAGCAGACCGCCGACGGCGCGTACGTCACCGGGGAGGCGCTGGCCCGCCTCGGCTCGGCCCAGGGCCGCAAGCAGGCGCTGCGCGAGAAGCTCCAGCGCACCCTGGAGGGGCTGCGCGACTCGATGGGCGCCGCCGTCTACATCAGCCGGTACGTCGACGGCGAGGTCAGCGTCACCCAGTACGCCGACAGCCCGGCCGCGCCCAGGGTGAACGAGTGGGTGGACTTCCGCGTCTCGGCGCACGCCACCGCCGTGGGCAAGTCCCTGCTGACCCAGCTGGACCACGCGGGCCGCCGCGACCACCTGGCCCGGCACCGGATGGCCCGCCTGACCTCGCGCACCATCACCAGCGACAAGCTGCTGCTGTCCCGGCTGGAGTCCCAGCCGGCCACCGTGCCCGTCCTCGACCTCCAGGAGTACGCGGTGGGCACGGTCTGCGCGGCCGTCCCGATCACCGCCGGTTCCTCCGTGGGCTGCCTGGCCCTGTCGCTCCCGGTCGAGCACGCGCACCGGCTGCGCCGGGCCGCGGACGAGCTGAACCGGAGCGCGGCACCGGTGCTGCTGTCGCTGGCGATCTAGGGCCGCTCCGGCGGACCCCTCCGGCGGACCGTCCCGGCACTGGTCACGAGCACTGCCCGGGACCGGGTAGTATTTTCGTCGTCGCCGACCGCGGGAAGCGGACGGCGGGAGTCATGCGCCGCTAGCTCAGTTGGTTAGAGCAGCTGACTCTTAATCAGCGGGTCCGGGGTTCGAGTCCCTGGCGGCGCACCGAAGGAAGGGCCCCCTCGCTCGGCGAGGGGGCCCTTCCGCCGTTCAGAAGGTGACGTCCGAGCAGGCGTAGAACGCGTTGCCCGTGTCGGCGACCGTCCACACCGCGAGGATCACGTGGTGTCCGCTCAGCCCGGACGGCAGGGTCCCGCTGTGGGAGAGCGTGGCCGGGGGCTGCTTGCCGCCGTAGGGCACCGTGAAGAACGGGGTGAGGTTGAGGTCGGACCGGGCGAGGTTGTGGTTCTGGTTCCAGCCCGGCTTGGTGACGTAGTACTTGAAGTCGGTCGTGGCGTGCCGGGCGGTGAACTGCCAGCGGAAGGTGTAGCTCTGCCCGCCGTTCACCCGGGTGGTCGGCCATGCCTGGCCGTTCGGCTGCTTGGGGCTGTCGAGCGCGGCGAACGACCCGTGGCCCGCGGAACAGATCCTGCCGTCGGCCGGCCCGGAGGCCGGGAAGCCCTTGGGCCCCTCCACGCTCTGCGGCTCCCACTGGATGGCGCCGCATCCGCCGACCGTGCCGTTCTGGCACACCTTCTGCCGGCTGACGGGCAGGTCGGTGTAGCCGTGGCCGCTGGCGCCGCCGGACGAGAGCACGAGGGCTCCGGTGGTCGCCATGCCCAGCGCGGCCGCGTACAACTTGGTCCTGGTGCGCATACTGCTGCTCCCTGTGACGTGTGGGGAAGTTCAGGGGAAGTTCGGTGAGCCGTGCAGATGAACCGTGCAGGTCTAGACCAAGTCCCAGATTATTGCTGACAATTGAACATGTCCATACCAAACGCGGAACGGGTCAGTGCCCGGTGTCCCCCCGCCCCGCGCAGAACGCCACCGTCAGGTCCTTCACGAGCACCTTGCGCTCGTAGTCGTCCAGCTCCACCAGCCCGCGCATGGTCAGCCGGGTCACCGTGTCCTCCACGGAGTCCACCACCGAGGTGAGCACGCTCGCCCGCTGCGCCGCGTCCAGCGCCGCGATCCGGCGCCGGTGCATCGCGGCGGCCACCTCGGGGGCGTACTCCACCCGGACCGGCCGCACCGAGAACACCTCCAGGCCGACCGGCGCCGCGTCCGCCGCCACCAGCCGGGTCAGCGTGTCGCCGGCCACGTCCGCCGAGCTGCGCACCGTGCCGAGCGGCTCCACCGGGACCCGGGCCAGCGCCGCCTCGACGCACTCGCGCAGATACGTCTCGTGGTCCTCGACCCCCAGCGTGGCCTTCGCGGTGTCCCGCACCCGCCACACCACCAGCGTCACCGCCCTGAGCGCCACCCCGTTGCCGTCGGCCGCGGGCATCGGCTCGCTGCGCCAGTGCCGCAGCCGCACGTCCACCCGGCGGCGCAGCAGCAGCGGATTCACCCACATCAGGCCGGTGCGCCGCACCGTCCCCCGGTAGCGGCCGAACAGGCCGAGCACCCAGGCCCGTCCGGTCCGGCCCCGGGCCAGTCCCCCGAACCCGAACATCCCCAGCGCCCCCGCGGCCGCGTACGCCGCCCACTGCGCGGGCCCGAGCCCGGCACCCGCGTACGCCGGCAGCCCCAGCGCCTGGGCCGCGAGCGGCGGCACCAGACCCGCCCACCAGGAGGTGGCCGCGCACCCGGCCGCCCCGCACAGACCGGCGGCCACGCCCGCGGCGCCGGGCAGCACCCGGCCCGGACGCTCCGTCAGCTCCGGGTCGACCCGGGGCGCCGGGCGCGGTCGCGCCGCGACGGGGCGCCGCGCGCCCGGCCGTACCCCGGTCCGCTCCCCCGGGCCCGGCCGGCGCGCGACGACCGCGGGCCGCAGCGGCACCGGCACCGGATCGGGGTCGTCGCGGAACAGCAGGTGGACGGGGATCTCGGTGGTGGCCTCGTTGTGGATGAGCCGGGCGGACCGTTGACCGGCCGCCGCCGCGGACTCCTCCGGTGCCGCCGGCGCGGTCTCCGGGTTCGTTGACGATGTCGTACTCATGCGTGCTCCAGCCTCCGCGCCAGACGCGTCATGAACGGATGATCACCCCGGTGCGCTCAGGAGAAGAGCCGCCGCCAGGTCTCCGGGCCCGGGTAGCCGTCCGCCGCTCCGCCGCGCCAGCCCTGGGCGCGCTGGAAGGCCCGGACGCCCCGCCGGTCCGCCTCGCCCCAGCGCGGACCCGGCCCCCTCGTGTAGTACGTGCCGAATCCCTTCCTCACCAGCTGCCCGCCGAGCCGGGTGACGTACGGGTTGTCCGCGCCCGGCCGGAACATCGCCCGGCCGGGGTATCCCGCCACCCCGTGCGAGGCGGGGCCCGCGGCCCCGGGCGGCGCCTCCTCGGTACCCGCCGCGCCCGCCTTGCCCGCGCCGCCCGCCGCGACCCCCTTGTAGCGGTACGGCAGGTACTGGGCGGAGTTGCTCCAGTAGGCGTAGGGCGTGTCGAGCTTCCGGGTGTGCGGCGGGGTCTGCTCGTACGCCGTGTAGGCGGTGCGCGTCCCGTCCGTCCAGCCGCCGAAGATCACCACGTGGGAGCCCTTCTGGGGGTCGGAGGCGTTGTGGAAGAGCAGGATGTCGCCGGGCTGCAGCTCCTCCTTGGTGATGCGGTCGGCGACGGTGCCGAGGCTTCCGGTCCACTCGTTGGCGGGCAGCTTCCAGGCCATCGACACGAAGCCCGAGCAGTCCTGCCGGTATCCGTCGGACCAGTAGGCGGTCATGCTGTACGGGACCTTCGCGGCCACCCAGCTCCTGGCCCGGTCGATGATCTCCGTACGGGTGATGCCGGCCAGTTCCGCACCGGCCGGGGGCGCCGCGGGCCGGCCGACGGAGCCGTGCAGCGGAGCCCGCGGCCCCTGCGGAGTGCCGGGCTCGTCACCCGCGGGAACGCCCGGCCGATGGGCGGCGTGGGCGGCCGCCGGAAGCGCCGCCGCCCCGCCCGCGCCGAGGGCGGACACGGCGGTGGCGGAAGCGGCGACGGTGGCCACGACCAGCGAGCGGTACGCCGCCGGATGGGCGAGCGCGCGGCCCGCCGGGGCATGCGGCAGCACCCGCCGCCAGTGGCGGCAGCCGACGCAGTCGCAGTCGCTCGCGGGCTCGATCTCCTCGAATACGGGAGTCTCCATGCGATTCCCCTCACACTCCCGGTGGGCAGGTCCGCGGCGGTACGGTTCGGTACATCTCGGTCAGTTTCGCAACTGTCCTCACCACGCGCATGTTGACGGTCCGAATGATGTACCCGGCCGAGGGGCGGCCCCGCGGGCGCCGCGGGCGGTGGTCCGGAGCACCGGTCGGCGTCGGGTAGAGTTGTGCAGGTCAGCAGGCGCCGCTAGCTCAGTTGGTTAGAGCAGCTGACTCTTAATCAGCGGGTCCGGGGTTCGAGTCCCTGGCGGCGCACCGACGGTCGAAGGCCCTCCGTATCACACGGGGGGCCTTCGGCGTATCCGGACCCGGGACGTCTTGCGATCATGACGAACGCCGTAGAACCCTGGTCCGGTTGGGGGGCCGGGTGCCGAGGGGATGCCGAGGGGGGCATCATGCAACCGGGGGTCGCCATTCCATGTCTATATAAGGTGTGCATGCCGTGGTGACCGTGACCCACCACTGATACGTCCGTGACGGTCGAGGGGGACCTGTGCGGGCGAAGGAAGCGACGAAACACGCACGACCCGCGTGTGGGGGGAATGACTCATGACGTCGACGCCGACGGGCGCCGGGCCAGACCACGACCCGTCCCAGACCACCCAGCTCAGGGTGCCCGGGCACCGGAACTGGAACACCGGTTCGTTCCGCCGGATAAAGAAGACGCTGCCGAAGTACGACTACGAGCACTACAGCCGCCTCGCGGGCCCCCTCACCCAGCCCGACCCGAACAAGCCGTACCGGGTGCAGTACCGCTCGCTGATCTCGCAGGAGCCGCACCGCGTCCGGGTCGCCCTGATGCTGGCCGCCGCCCCGCTGCTGTCGGTGGTGCTGCTGATCTGGCTGCTCCAGCCGGAGCACTGGACCGAGCGCGACTACGTGGCCTTCTCCTGGCTGCCCGCGCTCGACATCGTGATGCTCGTGGCGATCGGCCTGATCGAGCTGTTCCGCTGCCTGAACGTGCTGTCGAACGCGCACGCCACCCTGGTCGCCCGCGACCCGGTCCCGGTGGTGCCCGAGACCGGCACCAGGGTCGCCTTCCTCACCTCCTTCGTGCCCGGCAAGGAGCCGCTGGAGATGGTGACGAAGACCCTGGAGGCGGCCGTGAAGATCCGCCACCGCGGCCTGATGCACGTCTGGCTCCTCGACGAGGGCGACGACCCGGAGGTGAAGGAGGTGTGCGCGCGCCTGGGCGTGCACCACTTCTCCCGCAAGGGCGTCGCCAAGTGGAACCGGAAGAAGGGCCCGCACCGCGCCAAGACCAAGCACGGCAACTACAACGCCTGGCTGGAGGCGCACGGCGACGACTACGACTTCTTCGCCTCCGTCGACACCGACCACGTGCCGCTGCCGAACTACCTGGAGCGGATGCTCGGCTTCTTCCGCGACCCGGACGTCGGCTTCGTCATCGGCCCGCAGGTCTACGGCAACTACGACAACCCGATCACCAAGGCCGCCGAGTCGCAGCAGTTCCTCTTCCACGCGCTGATCCAGCGCGCCGGCAACCGCTACGGCGGGCCGATGTTCGTGGGCACCTCCAACGCGGTGCGCATCAGGGCGCTCAAGCAGATCGGCGGCCTGTACGACTCGATCACCGAGGACATGGCGACCGGCTTCGAGATGCACCGCCACAAGAACCCGGCCACCGGCCGCAAGTGGCGCTCGGTCTACACCCCGGACGTGCTCGCGGTCGGCGAGGGCCCCAACGCCTGGACGGACTTCTTCACCCAGCAGATGCGCTGGTCCCGGGGGACGTACGAGACGATCCTCAAGCAGTACTGGAAGGGCTGGTACTCGCTGCCGCCGAGCAAGCTCTTCAACTACACGATGATGATCATCTTCTATCCGATGTCGGCCCTGAACTGGATCCTGGCGGCGCTGAGCTGCTGCCTCTTCCTGGGCCTGGGCGCATCCGGCGTCAACATCGACCCGGCGGTCTGGCTGATGCTCTACGGCAACGCCTCCGCGCTCCAGATCGGCCTGTACGTCTGGAACCGCCGCCACAACGTCTCCCCGCACGAGCCGGAGGGCTCCGGCGGCGTGGCCGGCATGATCATGTCCGCGCTGTCGGCACCGCTGTACGCCAAGGCGCTCATCGACTCCGTGCTGCGCCGCAAGAGCAAGTTCGTGGTGACCCCGAAGGGCGACTCGGCCAGCCCGGACACCCTGTTCGGCACCTTCCGGTACCACTGGTACTTCATCGTGATCTTCGGTGGCTCGATCGCCGCCGGCTACGTCTACGGCCACTCGCACCCCGCGATGATCATCTGGGCGACGTTCGCGCTGCTGATCACCGCGTCGCCGATGTTCGCCTGGCGCCACGAGCTGAGGAAGGCGAAGAAGCAACCGCCGGTCGCGGCGGCGGAGCCCGCACCGCGGGTCCCGCCGCAGCAGGCGCCGTACGGACAGCACGCGCCGCAGCAGAGGCCCAACTGGGCCGCCCCCGCCGACGGGGGAGACGACCAGACCATGCAGATCGCCCTTGGTGGACTTGGGGGACGTAAGGAATGAAAGACCGTGCCGGCCGCCGCCGGGCCCGTCGCTTCGCGATAGGTACGGCGGTGGTAGTCGCGCTGGCCGGGATGAACGGGCCGTGGCTCTACCGCTTCAGCACCGAGAAATACCACCAGTACAAGATCAATCAGCCGGAGTACAAGGCCGCCAACGGCAAGTGGGAGATCATCGAGTTTCCCGAGAAGTACCGGCAGAACACCATCCACGCGGCACTGCTGCGCACCGGCAAGGTGCTGATGGTCGCCGGGTCCGGCAACAACCAGGACAACTCCGACGACAAGCAGTACGACACCCGGATCTGGGACCCCGTCAAGGGCACCATCAAGAAGGTGCCGACGCCCACGGACCTGTTCTGCACCGGGCACACGCAGCTCGCCAACGGCAACCTGCTGATCGCGGGCGGCACCAAGCGGTACGAGAAGCTCAAGGGCGACGTCACCAAGGCCGGCGGCCTGATGGTCGTCCACAACGAGAACCCGGACAAGCCGATCACCCTGCCGGCGGGCACCAAGTTCACCGGTAAGGAGAACGGCAAGACCTTCGTCTCCAAGGACCCGGTCCTGGTGGACCGGGCCACGAAGGTCTTCGACCCGGCGACCGGCGCGTTCGTGCGCAACGACCCGGGCCTCGGCCGGATCTACGTCGAGGCGCAGAAGAGCGGCCACAAGTACGAGACGGGCACGGAGGACAACTACCGCATCCAGGGCCTGTCGGGCGCCGACGCCCGCAACACGTACGGCATCGCGCAGAAGCTCGCCCTCGACAAGAAGGACTTCCAGGGCATTCGGGACGCCTTCGAGTTCGACCCGGTCGCCGAGAAGTACATCAAGGTCGACCCGATGCACGAGGCCCGCTGGTACCCGACGCTCACCACCCTGGGCGACGGCAAGATCCTCAGCGTCTCCGGCCTCGACGACATCGGCCAGCTGGTCCCCGGCAAGAACGAGGTCTACGACCCGAAGACCAAGGAGTGGACCTACACCGACAAGGTCCGCCAGTTCCCGACGTACCCGGCGCTGTTCCTGATGCAGAACGGCAAGATCTTCTACTCGGGCGCGAACGCGGGGTACGGACCCGACGACGTGGGCCGCACCCCGGGCATCTGGGACGTGGAGACCAACAAGTTCACCGAGGTCCCCGGCATGAGCGACGCCGACATGCTGGAGACGGCGAACACGGTGCTGCTGCCGCCCGCGCAGGACGAGAAGTACATGGTGATCGGCGGCGGCGGGGTCGGCGAGTCCAAGCTGTCCAGCGAGAAGACCCGGATCGCCGACCTCAAGGCGGACGACCCGAAGTTCGTCGACGGACCGTCACTGGAGAAGGGCACGCGCTACCCGCAGGCCTCGATCCTGCCCGACGACAGCGTGCTGGTCTCCGGCGGCTCTGAGGACTACCGGGGCCGCGGCGACTCCAACATCCTCCAGGCGCGGCTCTACCACCCGGACACGAACGAGTTCGAGCGGGTCGCCGACCCGCTGGTGGGACGCAACTACCACTCCGGGTCCATCCTGCTGCCCGACGGGCGCCTGATGTTCTTCGGCTCGGACTCGCTCTACGCCGACAAGGCCAACACCAAGCCGGGCAAGTTCGAGCAGCGGATCGAGATCTACACGCCGCCGTACCTGTACCGCGACTCGCGGCCCGACCTGTCCGGCGGCCCGCAGACCATCGCGCGCGGTGAGTCGGGGACGTTCACCTCGCGGGCGGCGTCGACGGTCAAGAAGGTGCGGCTGATCCGGCCGAGCGCGTCGACCCACGTCACGGACGTGGATCAGCGGTCCATCGCGCTGGACTTCAAGGCGGACGGGGACAAGCTGACGGTGACGGTGCCGGAGGGCAAGAACCTGGTGCAGTCGGGGTGGTACATGATGTTCGTGACGGATGGGGAGGGGACGCCGAGCAAGGCGGAGTGGGTGCGAGTTCCGTAGCGCTCCCGCAGGTTGTGTCTTCGGGTGCGGGAGCGCTGTGGCTTGTCGCGCGCACGCGGCGGTAGCCGCACATGTCACAGCCCCGCGCCCCTAGGGTGTTTATCCTTGCGCCAGTTTCAAGGCGTACTCGGGGTACCACTGCCCCGCCTTCGGGCCGCCCTTGCATTCGCCGTCGGACTCTCCGGGGCGCTTGACCCACAGGTAGGCGTCCACGAGGGGGTCCGACGTCTTGGTGGTCGGGGTCTCGCCCAGGGCACGGCCCGGGGGGTTGCACCAGCGTTCGTCCGGGGCGCCCTCGGTGTAGGGGCCGTTGCCGTTGCGGCTGGTGTCGACGACGAAGGGCTTGCCGCCCACCTTGGCGGAGAGCTGCTTGCCGTAGGCGATGGAGTCCTCGGTGGTGTAGAAGTTCGACACGTTGACCGCGAAGCCGTCGGCCTGGTCGATACCGGCCCGCTTCAGGGGGTCGAAGATCTGGTCGGGGTGGCCCCAGCCGGCGTTGCCCGCGTCCAGGTACACCTTGGTGTTCTTCAGGGCGCCGAGCTTGGCGATCGCGCCCTTGAGGAGGTCGTAGCGCTCCTCGTGGAACTCCTGGGGGGTGCAGCCGTCGACGAGGTGGAGCACCGCGTCCGGTTCCAGGACGACGGTGGCGGCACGGTCGCCGATGCCCTTGGCGACGCCGTCGACGAAGGACCGGTAGGCGTTGCCGTCGGCGGCGCCGCCCTCGGAGTACTGGCCGCAGTCGCGGTGCGGGATGTTGTAGAGGACGAGCAGCGCGGTGCGGCCGGCCTCGTCGGCGGCCTCGGTGAAGCCGCGGGCCTGCTCCTCGGGGTTCTCCGGGCTGATCCACTCGCCGGTCGGCTGCTGGGCGATCTTGCGGATCTCTTCGGCCTGGTCCTTCTTGCCCGCGTCGGCCAGGGACGCGACCTGCTGGGCCGCGTTGCCGTCCGGGTTGACCCAGAAGGGGTCGGTCTCCTTGGGCTGTTGGGTGATCCCGGCGCCCGCGCCCTTGTCGTCCCCGTCGCCGGACGAGGAGCAGCCCGCGAGCAGCAGGGCCGCCGCTCCGAGTGCCGCCGCCGACGCA
The DNA here is from genome assembly GCF_042730645.1 of Streptomyces sp. NPDC059906. Classification (NCBI taxonomy): domain Bacteria; kingdom Bacillati; phylum Actinomycetota; class Actinomycetes; order Kitasatosporales; family Streptomycetaceae; genus Streptomyces; species Streptomyces sp. NPDC059906. The sequence goes on along the minus strand of NZ_JBHWKU010000002.1, from coordinate 230,338 downwards.
GCCCGCCTCCTGGACATGTTTCCGGCCGGCTTGCTGCCGTACATCCAACCCCCCATGGGTGCACTGTTCCGAGGCTCAATCCTGACATACGCCTCGTGCGCCCACGCGGTCATCGGCCGACGGACGTCAGGAGACGAAATCGGTCAGTGTGCAACCGTCCACGAGACCCTTCTCCTTCGTGTAGCCGCTGGGGATCTGGGTCTCCGGGTCGCAGGCGAGGGTGAGGAGCCCGGACCCCCTGAGGTCGGCCGTCGTCGTGGGGCCGCCCGTGACGGCGAAGTCCTCCCCGAGGAGGTACCAGTCGGAGTTCTGCCGCCGCGCCTGGGTCTGGAAGCTCTTCATGTCGTCGACGGACATGAGCGTGACGCCCATGCGCTTCGCGTCCCAGCAGACGGCACGCTCCTTGATGCCCCACAGCTTGCCGGTCGCCTCCGCCTCCGGGTCGTCCTCGTGGTCGGAGTCCCTGTCCTCCATGTGCAGATCGGTGCACGTGGTGCGTGCGCTGACGAACGCCTCGATGTCCGCCATCGTGGGGGCGCTCGGACGGCCTTGCGGCTCGGTGTCCATGAGCCGTCCCCCGCTGCCGGCGGACTGCCCGTAGCCCCCGCCGCCGCCCCCCGTGCTCCCGCCGCCGTCCTCGTCGTCGCCGCAGCCGCCGACCGCCGTCAGCGCCAGGACCGCCGCAACGGCCGTGACCACGCCCCGCACCCGCATTTCTTCTCCCTCGCCGCCATACCTCCGACCCAGGTTGCAGGGCGGGAAGGGCGCGAACAATCCCCGGCTTCACATGGTCTGATAACCCAGGAGTTATCGCTGAGGACCGGGGGCACGTGGTGGAACTGCGGGACATCGAGATCTTCTTGACGCTGGCCGAGGAGCTGCACTTCGGCCGGACCGCGGACCGGCTGCACGTGTCGCAGGCGCGGGTGAGCCAGTCGATCGCCAAGCAGGAGCGCAGGATCGGGGCGCCCCTCTTCGCCCGGAGCAGCCGCAAGGTCGAGCTGACCGCCATCGGCGCACAACTGCGGCGCGATCTCGGCGCGGGCTACCGGCAGATACTCGACGGCACCCGCGCGGCCACCGCCGCCGCCCGTGGCTCGACGGGCACGCTGACTCTCGGCCTGCACGGTTCCCAGGCGCACGACCACATACAGCTGCTCGACCTGTTCCGCGGCCGGCACCCGGAGGTCGACCTCCGCATTCAGGAGGTCATCTTCACGGACCCCTTCGGCCCGCTCCGGAACGGCTCGGTGGACGTGGCGACCGCCTGGCTGCCCGTCCGTGAACCGGATCTCACCGTCGGCCCCGTCGTCGTGACCGAACCCGTGCTTCTCATGGTCGCCACCGACCACCCCCTCACCCGCCGTGACGCCGTGAGCATGGAGGACCTGGCCGACTGGCCTCTGCCGCACTCCGCCACCGCCATCCCCGAGTACTGGCAGCAGACGCTGGTCCCCACCCACACTCCCGGCGGCCGGCCCACCCGGCGCGGCCCGAAGGTCTCCTCGTTCCAGGAACTCGCCGCGGTGGTCGCGGCGGGCGGGGCGATCAGCCTCGTCCACGGCGATGCCGCACGCTACTACCAGTGGCGCGGCCTGCGTTATCTGCGCCCGTACGACGCTCCGACGGCGAGCTGGGCGCTGATCTGGCCGACGGCCGGGGAGACGGAACTGGTCCGTGCCCTCGCGAGGGCGGCCCGGGACACGGGACCGCTCACTGGCTGACGTGGCGGGCGGAGCCGGTTCCGGTCAGGTAGGCGGAGACGACGACGTTGGCCGTGTAGCTGTCGGTGGTGTGGTCGAAGGTGCCGCCGCAGGTGATGAGGCGGAGCTCGGAGCGGCCCGTGTCGCGGGGTCCGTAGGCCTGCTGGGCGTCGAAGCCGTCGCGGGTGAGGACCTGGACGTCGTCGACGGTGAACTCGGCGACCTCGTCGTCGTCGCGGGCCACTCGGATCGTCTGGCCGGGTTCGAGGGTGCTGAGCCGGTAGAACACGGCGGGCCGGGTCTCGGTGTCGACGTGGCCGACCATCAGGGCGGTCCCGGCGGCTCCGGGGGTGACCCCGGCCGCGTACCAGCCGACGGTGCCGGGCTGGTCGAAGGGCGGTGGTTCGATGGCGCCCTTGGCGTCGAGGCCGCGGGCCACGACGGGGGCGTCGATGTCGAGTCCGGGGACGTCGAGCCGCTGCGGCCGGGCGTCGTCGAGGGGCGCGTGGGCCGGCGGCAGGGGGACGTCGGGGGGCCGGCCGGCCGCCGCCATGTCCCCGGTGGCCGGCCGCGATATGCCCTCGCGCACGTCGGTGGCCTCGCGGCCCCAGAGCCACAGCCCGAGGAGCAGCACCACCCAGGCGGTGCCGGTGACCAGGCGCCCGCCGGGGGCAGCGGTCTTCGGTGCGGTGTCCTGTTCGGACATGGTCAGTCCGTCCCGCGGCTCCGGCTGCGGACGCTGCGCAGTGCCACGGCGACGGCGGCGATGCCCGCGAGCACCAGGCCGGTCACGGTGTGCGCCGTGCCGGGGGGATCGACGTGCGCCCCGTCCCCGGTCCCGGACGCGGCCAGCTCCGCGGTGCCGCCGCCGCCCGCGTCGACGGGGGCGACGGGCGAGGCGTGGGTGGACGGGCGCCGCTCGTCGTGGACGGTGATGGTGCCCTTGCGCGCCTGCTCGCCGCACTTGACCTGCACGGCGTACGCACCGGCCCGCACGCTGGTGCGGACCTGGCTGGAGCCGACGAGGACGCCGTCCCCCGCGGCCAGGCTGAGCCGTACGTCCGACTCGAAGGCCGCGGACACGGCGACCGCCGTCTTCTCGGTGCAGTCGGGCACGCGGAGCGTGACGTCGGTGCCGGGGGCGGGTGAGGACGGCGACACGGAGACGCCGCCGCCGTCCGCCGCGTAGGCGTAGGCCGCCGGTGCGCACAACGCGGTGGCCAGCGCGGCACCCGCACAGAGTGTGACTTTCAGTGAGCCCATCGTGTACCTCCAGTTACCTGGAGGCTCCCCCGCGAGCCCCGGCACCGCATCCTGCGCGGGGCCGAGGTTGCTCCGATCGGGTCATGCGGAGGAAGTCCGCGTTTCAGACCCGTTCCACGAGGTCCGCGATGGAGTCGACCACCTGGGACGGGCGGTACGGGAAGTGCTCGACCTGCTCGGGCCTGGTCAGACCGGTCAGCACGAGGAAGGTCTGCATCCCGGCCTCCATGCCGGCCAGCACGTCGGTGTCCATGCGGTCGCCGATCATCGCGCTGGTCTCGGAGTGGGCGCCGATCGCGTTGAGCCCGGTGCGCATCATCAGCGGGTTGGGCTTGCCCGCGAAGTACGGCTGCCTGCCGGTCGCCTTGGTGATCAGGGCGGCCACCGCGCCGGTCGCCGGGAGCGGCCCCTCGGCGGAGGGGCCGGTCTCGTCGGGGTTGGTGCAGATGAAGCGGGCGCCGGCGTTGATCAGCCGTACCGCCTTCGTCATGGCCTCGAAGGAGTAGGTGCGGGTCTCGCCGAGGACCACGTAGTCGGGGTCGTGGTCGGTGAGGATGTACCCGATGTCGTGCAGGGCCGTGGTCAGGCCCGCCTCGCCGATGACGTACGCCGAGCCGCCGGGCCGCTGGTCCTCCAGGAACTGGGCGGTGGCCAGCGCCGAGGTCCAGATGGACTCGACCGGCACTTCCAGCCCCATGCGGCGCAGCCGGGCGTGCAGGTCGCGCGGGGTGTAGATCGAGTTGTTGGTCAGGACCAGGAAGGGCTTGCCGGATTCGCGGAGCCTCTTCACGAAGGCGTCGGCGCCGGGGATCGGCACGCCTTCGTGGATGAGGACCCCGTCCATGTCGGTGAGCCACGACTCGATGGGCTTGCGGTCTGCCATGTGCGGGTCTCCTGCCTGCGCGGTCCTGCGTGCGCCCCAGCCTATGCAGTGCGGGATCTTGAGGGAACGGCCGTCTCAGCTTCCGGTGGCGGATCCGGAAGACGGCGAGCAGCACCAGCATGGTGTTCACGCCGGGGAGGAATCGCCTCCGAGTATGGCGACGTGGAGCGTCTCCGAGGCCTGGACACGGGCGTGGAGCGCCCGCTGGCGGCATGACCCAAAGCAGAGCGAACACGTGTGCCTGTGGTCACTGGTCAGGGTGGCGGTTGTGGGATCTGCGGGTGCGTGTGCGGCTGTCGTACGTACGGTCCTCCGCAGAGGTTCGGGACGGCACGGTTCCTGGCCACAGGTCGTGGAGGGGGGCGAGATGGCGCAGGCGGGGCCGATGAAAGGGCCGGGTATGCCCGGTACACGTACCGGTTGCGGATGTCGTCCACGGCTCGCGCCCTGCTGGCGGCGGAGTGGGGCCGGTGCCGCTGGGTGTGGAACGAGTGCGTCGCCAAGTCCAGGGCAGTGCATCTGCACAACAGGGCGAGTGGCGGGAAGGCCACGTGCGGCCCGGCCCGACTGGACGGGATGCTGACCGAAGCCCGTTCCCGTACCCCGTGGCTGCGGGAGGGCTCGTCGGTTCCCCAGCAGCAGGTCATCCGTGACTTCGGCCGGTCCCGCGCCAAGGCACACAAGGACATGGCCGAGCGTCTGCCCGTGGCGCGCCGGGCCGGGATGCCGACGTGGAAGACCAGGCGTGAGGCGTTGGCGACCCTGAACTACACCCGGCGCGGGTTCCGGCTGAAGGACGGCCTACTGCACCTGGCAGGCGGCATCGTGATGAACGTGGTGTGGTCGCAGGAGCTGCCCGACGAGCCGTCCTCCGTACGCGTGTACCAGGACAGCCTCGGACACTGGTACTGCTCCTTCGTCGTCCCCGCTCAGGTCCAGCCCCTGCCGAAGACCGGCCGCGTCCTCGGCGTCGACTGGGGCGTCAAGGAGACCGCGACCACGACGTCCGACGCCCACGACCTGCCGCACCCCTCGCACGGCGGGAAGGCGAAGGAAAAGCTCACCCGGTACGACCGGATGATGGCCCGCCGCAGGCCGAAGAAGGGGACGGCCGGATCGAGAGGCTACCGGACGGCGCAAAAGTTGCGGGCGAAGGCGCACAAGAAGGTCGCCCGGCAGCGTGCGGACACCGGCCGCAAGTGGGCCAAGAAGGTCGTCCGCGACCATGACGCCGTCGCGGTCGAGGACTTCCGCCCGAAGTTCCTGGCCCGGTCGACGATGGCCCGCAAGGCCGCGGACGCCGCCATCGGCGCCACCAAGGCCGCTCTGATCGAGATGGGACGCAAACACGGGCGGGACATCCGCCTGGTCCACCCCGCGTACACCACGATGGACTGCGCGCAGTGCGGAGCGAGAGCCAAGCACGCCCTGCCGCTGGGTGAACGCACCCACACCTGCACCGCCTGCGGAACCGCCTCCCCCAGGGACAAGAACTCCGCACACGTCATGCTCGTCCGGGCTGGTCTCAACCCGGCTGGCGCTGATGGTGGAAGACCTTCTGGAGCGCTGCTCCGGGAGGCAGCCTGAGCCAGGAATCCCCTCCCCCAGGGAGGGGAGGATTCAATGCGTGCCAGGCGTGCACAGTGCTGTCCAACTGGCGAGGAGTTTGAGGCGGTCCTCCCAGGGGGTGCCCGGCTCGGCCGTGTAGATGATCAGGTCGTGGACGGTCCGTTGGGGCAGGGGCAGGTTCAGCTGGCGGAAGGTCATCTCCAGGCGGCCCACTTCGGGATGGTCCAGCCGCTTGGCGCCTTCGTGGCGGATGCGGACGTCGTGACTGGCCCACATGGTGCGGAAGTCCGGGCTGAGCGTGGCCAGTTCGCCGACGAGCTCGCGCAGCGCCCGGTCGTGGGGTTCACGTCCGGCCTCGGCGCGGAGCACGGCGACGGTGGCCCTCGCGCCTTCCTCCCAGTCGACGAAGAAGTCGCGGGAGCCGGGGTCGAGGAAGAAGTAGCGGGGGAAATTGGCGCAGCCCCGGTCGCGGGTGGTGTCGCTGTCGAACATCGGCGCGTACAGGGCCCTGCACAGCGCGTTGCTCGCGACGATGTCCAGACGGCCGCTGCGCACGAAGGCGGGGGCCATGGTCATGGAGTCCACCATCCACTGGACGGAGGACGGGATCGCGGCGTCCTTGCGGCGGGCCGACGGCGACCTGCGGCGGGCGGGGCGGGCCGCTCTGGCCAGGTCGAGCAGGTAGGTGCGCTCGTCCTCGTCGAGGAGCAGGGCCCGCGCGACCGCTTCCAGCACCTCCTCGGAGACGCCGCCGATGTGGCCCTTCTCCAGCCGCGTGTACCACTCGGTGCTCACGCCGGCGCGGGCCGCGACCTCCTCGCGGCGCAGCCCCGGAACCCGGCGTCGCCGGCCGGTGGGCAGTCCGACCCGCTCCGGGGCGAGTTTGGCGCGCCGGCTGACGAGGAAGTCGCGGATGTCCGAGCGGTCGGGCTGTCCGGGCGGAGATTCCATCCACCCACGCTACCCATGGTCCGGCCGACGCAGAGGGACGGAGGGAGGTTGCGTCCGTACCCCCCATAAACGCGACCTTGCCCGCTTCCGACGGCACCGGTTTCGTGGGGTCATCCCCCTCCACTCTCAGGGAGCACGACCATGACCACGACCATGACCAGCAAAACCGTACTGATCACCGGCGCCACCAGCGGTATCGGCGCCTACACCGCGCGGCTGCTCCTCGACCGCGGCCACCGCGTGGCCGTGACCGGCCGCGACGAGGGCCGGCTGAAGGCCTTCCTCGACGAGGCCGGTCACCCCGACCGGCTGCTCGGCCTGGTCGCGGACGCGGCGGACTGGCAGGCCACCGAGTCGGCCGTGACCCGTACCGTCGCGCACTTCGGTGCCCTCGACGCGGCGGTGGCCAACGCCGGGTTCATGTCCGGCGGCTCCATCGGGGACGGCGACCCGACGCTGTGGTCGCCCATGGTCCTCACCAACGTCCTCGGCCCCGCGCTGCTGGCCCACGCCACCCTGCCCCACCTCGAGGCCACCGGCGGACGGCTGGTGCTCATCGGCAGCGTCGCCGGGCTGAAGAACTCCCCCGCCAACCTCTACTCGGCCACCAAGTGGGCCACCACCGGACTCGCCGAGAACCTGCGCCTGCACGCCACGACCCGCGGCATCGGTGTCACGCTCGTCAACCCCGGCATGATCGACACCCCGTTCTGGCAGGGCGTCGACGTTCCCTCCTTCGCCCTGCCTCCCCAGCCCGTGGCCGAGGCCGTCTGCTTCGCCCTCGACCAGCCGGCGGGCGTCGACCTCAACACCCTGACCGTCCGGCCCCTGGGCCAGCCCGCCTGACAAGAGTGCTCCTCAGCCGCGCAGGTGGGTGGTGAAGGAGAAGCGGTCGCCCCGGTAGAGCGTGCGCACCCGCTCCAGCGGGCGGCCCTCCGTGTCCCGGGAGACGCGGTGGATGAGCAGCATCGGGAGGGCCGGCGGGGTGCCGATGAGCAGGGCCTCGCGCGGGGTGGCGAGCACGGTCTCGATGCGTTCGTCGGCGTCCCCGAAGGCGATGCCCTGCGCGTCGAGGTGGGCGTAGAAGGACGAGTCGGGGTCGAAGTCGGTGTCGAGGTCGGGGATGCGGGCCACGGCGACGTACGTGCTCTCCAGCCCGACCCGTTCGTCGTCGGCGAGCAGCACGCGCTCCAGGTGCCAGACGGGCTCCCCGCGCGTGAGGCCGGTCTCGGCGGCGAGCGCGTCGGGGCAGGGGAAGCGGTCGAGGGTGACGAGCGCACGGCCGGGGGTACGCCCCTGGCGCCGGACGCCCTCGGTGTAGCTGGCCAGGGACAACGGCTGCGCCAGCTTGGGTCCGGCCACGACGGTGCCGCGTCCCCGGCGGCGCAGCTTGCCCTCGAGGAGGAGTTCCCGCAGGGCCTGCCGCACGGTCTCGCGGGCGACCCCGTAGCGCTCGGACAGGTCCCGCTCGGTGGGGATGGCGCTGCCCTCCCCCAGCTCACCGACGAGACGGTCGATCCGCGCCTTGACGGCGTAGTACTTCGGCACGCGCCCGTGCTCGGGGATCCCGGAGCGGACGGGGGCCCCCGGGGCCTGGTCGTTCGGATAGTCCACGCAGGGATGTTCGCAGACCCGGGTGACGCCGCCCCCCGGGGACCGGCGCGGCCGCGACGAGGCCGGGCCGACGTCGAAACCGGCAGTCGACCCGCGACGACGACGGCAGCCACATCGACGGCAGCGACCACATCAGCGCCGACGGCCGTGACCGCTCGACTCAAGGCTCCGGCCCGGGGCGACGGCTCGCCCGCCGACCGGCAGAGGCGTCCACAACGGCGCGACCCCAGGGGGCCGGAGCCACGACCACCCGGGGCGACGGCGAGGATACCGGGCGGACGGTCCGCCCGGTGGCGGCGCGGCATGCCGGGACGAGCGCCCCGGGGGCTCAGCGACGGGCATTCGGCGCGAGGGGGCGGGCACGCCGACGGTCCACCCGGTGGCGGCGCGACATGCCGGAGCGAGCGCCCGGGGGCTCAGCGACGGGCATTCGGCGCGAGGGGGCGGGCACGCCGACGGTCCACCCGGTGGCGGCGCGACATGCCGGGACGAGCGCCCGGCGACTCAGCAACGGGCCTTCGACGCGAAGGGACGGGCACGCCGACGGTCCACCCAGTGGCAGCGCGACATGCCGGAGCGAGCGCCCGGGGGCTCAGCGACGGGCATTCGGCGCGAAGGGGCGGGCACGCCGACGGTCCGTCCAGTGGCGGTGCGGCATGCCGGGACGGGCGCCGGGGGCTCAGCGGCGGGGATCCAGTGCGGCGCGGGCGCGGTGGTCAGCCGTCGTTGCCGTGGCCGAAGAGGGGGGCGAGCAGCAGTTGGGCCGCGCCCTCCGCGACGCCGCGCGGTCCGCCCGGCGCGAGCCGCACCGGTACGGCGCCGTCGTGACCGCCCTCGCGCCGGGCGCGGGCGTCGAGGACCGCGCCGACGCCGTGCACGAAGGCCTCGGGCGCCGCGGCGACGGTACGGCCGCCCAGCAGCACCTGGTCGATGTCCAGCAGCCCGGCGAGGTTCGCGGCACCCGTGCCGAGCACCCTCGCCGCCTCCGCGAGGTCCCCGCGGGCGACGGCGGCGAGGCACAGGGCCTCTATGCAGCCCCGGGCGCCGCAGGTGCAGGGCGGCCCGTCGAGCTGGACGACCTGGTGCCCGAACTCCCCGGCGCCGGTCCGGGCGCCCCGGTGCACGCCGCCGCCGAAGACGAGCCCGGCGCCGAGTCCCGTACCGAGGTGCAGATACGCGAAGGAACCGGCCCCGGCGCCCCCGCCGACCGCGAGGCCGAGCGCCGCCGCGTTGGTGTCCTTGTCGACGACGACCGGCACGCCCAGCCGCCGCTCCAGCGCGTCCCGCAGCGGGTAGCCGTCCCACTCCGGGAAGCCGGTGACGCGGTGCAGCACACCTCGGACATGGTCGAGCGGCCCCGGAAGGGCGGCCCCGAGCCCGAGGAGGGTGGGAGCGGCGGCCAGAGCACCGCCCGCCGGCCGAGCGCCCGCGCCCCGCGGGTCGGCGGGCGCCAGCCCCTCCGCCGCGAGTTCCTCCGCCGCCCGCGCCACCCCCTCCAGCACGGTCTCCGCGCCCGCGCCCAGGTCCAGCGGGGCGCGCCGCTCCGCCACCACGGCGCCGTCGAGGTCGACCAGCACCGCCCGCAGCTCGTCGCGGTCCAGGTGGACGCCGAGGGCGTGGCCCGCGCCGGGCACCAGGCGCAGCACCGTGCGCGGCTTGCCGCCGGTGGACGCGCGGCGACCGGCCTCGGCGGCCAGGCCCTCGCCCCGGAGCCGGGCGGTGATCTTGCTGACCGCCTGCGGGGTGAGCCCCGTGCGCTCGGCCAGCTCCAGCCGGCTGATCCCCTCACCACCGGCGCCGCGCAGCAGGTCGAGCACCAGGGCGGTGTTGTGGCTGCGCAGGGCGAGCAGATTGGCGCCGCCCGCCGTGCCCCGCATGCCGCCGCCCGCCGAGCCCCGCGTGTCGCCGCCGATCGTCCTGTTCACACCCCCATTGTCTCCGGCGCTTGCACTTTGGCAACACCGTTGCGAAAGTGGGACGCATGACTGCTACCCCTCCCGGCACTCCCCCGCTGCGCGTCGGCCTCGTCGGCTACGGCCTCGCGGGCTCCGTCTTCCACGCCCCGCTGATCGCCGCCACCGAGGGCCTGACCCTGGACACGGTCGTCACCTCGAACCCGGAGCGGCAGCAGCAGGCCCGCGCCGAGTTCCCGGACGTACGTACCGTCACGGGCCCGGACGAGCTGTTCGACCGTGCCGCCGAGCTGGACCTGGTCGTCGTCGCGTCCCCGAACAAGACGCACGTACCGCTCGCGACCCGGGCCCTGGAGGCCGGACTGCCGGTCGTGGTGGACAAGCCGGTGGCGGGCACGGCGGCCGAGGCACGTGCGCTGGCCGCCCTGGCCGAGGAGCGCGGCCTGCTGCTCTCCGTCTTCCAGAACCGCCGCTGGGACAACGACTTCCTCACCCTGCGCGAGCTGCTCGCCGAGGACGCGCTGGGCGAGGTGTGGCGCTTCGAGTCCCGCTTCGAGCGCTGGCGGCCGAAGCCGAAGGGCGGCTGGCGCGAGTCCGGCGACCCGGCGGAGATCGGCGGTCTCCTGTACGACCTCGGCAGCCACGTCGTCGACCAGGCCCTCGTCCTCTTCGGCCCGGTCACGCGGGTGTACGCCGAGTCCGTGGTCCGGCGGGCGGGCGCGGAGGCGGACGACGACACGTTCCTCGCGCTCACACACGCGAACGGCGTCCGCTCCCACCTCTACGTCTCCTCCACCGCCGCCCAGCTCGGCCCCCGTTTCCGGGTGCTCGGCTCGAAGGCGGGCTACGTCAAGCACGGCCTCGACCCGCAGGAGGCGGCGCTGCGCGAGGGCAAGCGGCCGGGCCCCGGCTGGGGCGAGGAGGACGAGTCGCTGTGGGGCCGCGTCGGCGCCGGGGACTCCCCGCTGACCGGCGGCGGGCAGGTGGCGGCGACCGTCGCGGGCGACTACCCCGCGTACTACGCGGCGGTGGCGAGGGCCCTGCGCGAGGGCGGCCCGAACCCGGTGGACGCGCTGGCGGCGGCCGCCGCCCTGGACGTGCTGGAGGCGGCCCGCCGCTCCGCCCGCGACGGGGTGGTGGTGTCCCTGTGAGCACGGCACCGACGACACCCACCGTGGCCGAGCTGGAGGAGCAGGAACGCCGCCTGGTCTTCCGCCGGTTCACGAACGACGACGCGTGGGCGCTGGGCTCCCTGCTGGTCGAGCTGGCCCGGGAGCGCGAGGCCCCGGTCGCCATCGACATCCACCGTGCCGGACAGCAGCTCTTCCACGCCGCCCTGCCGGGTTCCACCCCGGACAACGACGCCTGGATCGCCCGCAAGCGCCGCGTCGTGGAGCGGTACGGCTCGGCCTCGTACCTGGTCGGCTCGCGCTTCCGGGCCAAGGGCACGACCTTCGAGGAGTCCTCGCGGCTCGACCCCGACGCGTACGCGGCGCACGGCGGCTCCTTCCCCCTCACCGTCGCCGGCGTCGGCGTCGTGGGCGCGGTGACGGTCTCCGGGCTGCCGCAGGTGGAGGACCACCGGCTGGTCGTCGAGGCGCTGGAGCGGTTCCTCGGCGAGTAGCCCGGCCGGCCCCGGGCGGCGTGGTCGGGGAATCAGCGGTGGGTACCCGTGGTTGGCAGGCAGACACGCAGGTTGATCACGGTGCCCACCGGAGGGATCGCAAGCGATGAACGAGGCGACGGCTTCCCTGAAGGAATCGGTCGGACGGTACGGCGTCTGGAGCGCCCAGCTGCGCGCGGAGGAGCCGGCGGGCGCGGCGGAACGCGCCGAGGCCGCCGCCGAGCTGGAGCGGCTCGGCTACGGCGCCCTGTGGCTCGGCGGCAACAGCGCAGCCCGGCACGCCGCCCCGCTGATCGGGGCGTCGGAGCGGATCGTGGTCGGCACCAGCATCCAGAGCATCTGGGAGCACAAGGCGTCCGAGGCGGCGGCGGGCTTCGCCGAGCTGGAGGTCTCCCACCCGGGCCGCTTCGTGCTCGGCCTCGGGGTCAGCCACGGCCCGCGCGTGGAGGGGTACCGCCGCCCGTACTCGACGATGGTCGGCTACCTGGACGAGCTGGACCGGGCCGGGATGCGCTCCGGGCACCGGGTGCTGGCGGCGCTCGGCCCGAAGATGCTGGACCTGTCCCGGGACCGGGCGGCGGGCGCGATCCCGTACCTGGTCACCCCGGAGCACACCGCGCAGGCCCGCGAGCGGCTCGGCGAGGGCCCGCTGCTGGCCCCGGAGTTCAAGGTCGTCCTCGACTCCGACCCGTCCCGCGCCCGTGCGACGGCCCGCGCCTACCTCGCCATGTACCTGAGGCTGCCGAACTACACGAGGAACTTCCTGAACCTCGGCTTCACGGACGACGACGTGACCGGCGGCGGCAGCGACCGCCTCATCGACGCCGTGTTCGCCTGGGGCGACGAGGCCACGATCCGCGCCCGCGTCGACGCCTTCCACGCCGCGGGCGCCGATCACGTGGCCCTCCAGCTGGTGGAGGACGACATGGCCCGCCTCCCGCGGGAGGGCTGGCGCCGGCTCGCCGCGCTCCTGGCGTGACGGCGGGCGCGGGTGAGGTGAACGCGCGCGGGTGAGGTGAACGCCCGAACGCCGGCCGCGGGGTGAGATCCCCGCGACCGGCGTGGTGTGCGTCCGGCTCGCGCCGCCGCTACTTGGTTCCGTACTCGGAGCCGGAGCCGTAGCCGCCGTGGCCGTCGTCGTCACCTTCGCGCTCGTTGTCGATCCGCACGGTGACGCCGTCCTCGGCGTTCGCCCCGGTCACCCTGATCGGGCCGGTCACCGGGTCCGCGGGCAGCTCGTACCCCTCGGGCACGGCGGTCTCCCGCAGGTAGTACGACCCGGGTTCGAGGTCCTCGAAGACACAGCCGCCGACAGCGTCGGTGGTGCAGTCCCCGGTCAGGGTGTCGGCGTTGTCACCGGAGGTCTGGAGACCGGCCAGGCCGTTGGTCTCCTCCCACAGCTCGAACTCCGCCCCGGCCAGCGGCTCGCCGTTCCCCGCGTCGGTCTTCTCGACCTCGATGGACCCCTCGTCGTCGGGTCCGGGCTGCGGGCCGGGCTCGTCCTCGGCGGTGTTCTCCGCCTCGACCTGCACACCGTCTTCGAGGTTCCCCTCGGTCAGCACCAGCGGGCCGAAGACGTTCGGGTCGGGCAGCTCGTAGCCGTCGGGGGCGGCCGTCTCACGCCAGTAGTACGTACCGGCCTCCACCGTCCGCGCGCATCGCCCCAGGATGCCGGTCACGCAGTCGCCGCCGATCCGGGTGTCTGGGTCGGCCCCGTCGGTCTGGAGACCGTCGACGCCGTTGGTCTCCTCCCACAGCTCGAAGACCGCGCCCTGGAGCACGGCCCCCGACTCGGCGTCGATCTTCCTGATCCGCACCTGTCCGGTCTCGGGGCCGGGCTCGTCACCGGCGGTGTTCCCGGCCTCGACCTGCACGCCGCCCGCGGCGTTGTCGTCCGTCAGGACCAGGGGGCCGAAGACGTTGGGGTCGGGCAGCTCGTAGCCGTCGGGAGCGGCCGTCTCACGCCAGTAGTACGTGCCGGTCTCCACCGTCCGGGTGCACTCGCCGTCGGTGTCCGTCGTGCAGACGTCACCCACCTGCGAGTCGGGGTTGGCCCCGTCGGTCTGGAGACCGTCGACGCCGTTGGTCTCCTCCCACAGCTCGAACTCGGCCCCGGCCAGCCCGTCCCCGGTCTCCGCGTCCGTCTTGAGGACCTGCACCTGCCCCGTCACCGGACCGGGCTCGTCCTCGGGGGTGTTCTCCGCCTCGACCTGGACGCCTTCAGCGGCGTTGTCCTCCGTCAGCTCCAGCGGGCCGAAGACGTTGGGGTCGGGCAGCTCGTAGCCGTCGGGAGCGGCGACCTCACGCCAGTAGTACGTGCCCGTCTCCACCGTCTGCGCGCACTCGCCGTCGGTGTCCGTCGTGCAGACGTCACCCACCTGCGAGTCGGGGTTGGCCCCGTCGGTCTGGAGACCGTCGACGCCGTTGGTCTCCTC